>NZ_LZII01000043.1:0-184059 GCF_001667425.1 Mycobacterium sp. 852002-51613_SCH5001154
GCCACCCCCCGCCGCCGAGCAACCACCGCGCCTGGCACCGCCGCCCGCGCCGGAACACACGCCCCGACACGGCGGCGGTGGCGGGGGCGTGGCCGGAACGGGCGGCGGCGGTGCGAAGGCCGGCTCGTTCGTGGGCGTGAAATTGCGCACGCCATAGTCGCGGTATTCCGCCGAGTGGCGCGATCGCGCCCGGCGACCCGATTCGCCGTACGGCGGCGTCACCGGCTGGGCGGGCGGGCCGGCCCAGGCCTCGTCCGACTCGGTCTGCCGGGCGCGCCGCCGCCGGCCCGATGTTTCGTCGGCCGGTGTCACGGACGATTCGGAGCCGGTCCAGCTACTGCCCGGCGTTCCGGGCGGCAACCACAGTCCCGACGCACCCGCCGGCTGCCAGCCCTGCACTTGCGGCTGAGGCGCCGGCTCCGGCTGCGGCGGGGGCGGTGGCGGCTGCTGCTGCTGGGGCGGCGGAGGGCGAGGTTCGAACCGCGGCTCCGGCTGGGGCGGCGACGCGCTGTACGACGGCTCCGGCTGGGGCGGGGGCGCCGGCTCCTGCGGCGCTTCGTACTGGTGAGGTACCCGCTCGCGGCGGGGCTGCGCCTGCCGGGGTGGCAACAGCGGTTCCTCGGGCACGTCGATGATCGCCGTTTCGTCGGCACGGCCCGGCTGGTTGTCCTGGGGGACGGAGGTGACCCGGTCGCTGGCGACCCAGTCATAGGGCGCGTCACGCGGGGTTTCGCCGTTGCGGTCCCACTCGCTGTAGGCGCGCTCGCGTGGCGCCTCGGTCTCTGGCGTCTCCAAGGCCGGGCGCTGCGCGAGGTCGGTGTCGAACAGGATCTCCAGGCTGGTGCGCAACGCGCTCAACTCCGCCCGCAGCTCGGCCAGGTCGTCGGCGGCCTGAGCGCGCAGCTCGGAAGCCAACTCGCGGCGCAGCTGGGACTCCACGGTCAGTTCATACTCGCGACGGGCCGAAATTTCGCGATCCAGCTGCAGGTCGTACACCAGCTTCAGGTCGCGGACGCGGGATTGATCCGCGTCGCTCTGGCGGCGGTACAGCACCGATACGAAGGCACCGGCGACTGCGGCCCACAGCGCCAGGATTACAGCGAGCTTGAGGAGTTCCACCCGATTGGTGAAAACCAGTGCGGAACTGGCCCCCATCGCGAGGACCAGCAACGCGGTCAAGAGCACCCAACCCGGCCTGCGGCCGCCGCGCCGAACGCGGGCGCCGCGGGACAGAACGGTCATGGCCTGACTGTACCTGCGCGAGGTCATTCAGCGTGTCGCCCTAGTCCGGCGATTCTCACGCGGGTTGTCGACGGCATACGTGTGGGCTAGTTTTCCGCGCCTTCACCGTGCTCGGTCTGATCCGGCGGGGACTTGCAGCAATGCTGCAGCCACAGCGCGGCGACGAGTAACGCCAGCGCGCTGACGGCCGCGACCACGGCGCCGCTGGTGTCCTCGGCGGCCGAACGCAGCCAGGACCGCCGCGGCAGGAAATACACGAGCACGCCGACCCACCAGCCCAGCACCAGCGCGCCCACCCAGGCCGACGCCTTGGCGACCATGAGGCTGCGCGCCACCGCCAGCGGGTGCAGCCAGCCGGTGCCAACGCCGATTTCGCCGTCGGTGATCTTGGCCCGCACGTGGCGCGCCCATAAGGCTTCCGCGATGGCCACCGCCAGCAGCGACAGGCCCGTCCAGACCGTGATGGGCGGAAACCACCGGTAGAGGGCATTCACCAGCAGATAACCCACCACCGCAGCGGCGACGACCGCGGCCGTGAGGTCACGTTTGCGGGTCGGGCCCATCAGGCTTCCGGTCCCGGGCCGGCCCGGTCGAGCGTCAGGCTGGTCAACCGAACGCTTTCCCGGTCGGCCGGCTCCAGTTCGGCGAGCAGGCTCGCAACCGGTCGCGGGCCCTCGCCGACGGTCAGCTGGGCATCGGGGTCGATGGCAATCCACGGGATCATGACGAAGGCCCGCAAATGGGCCAACGGATGCGGCAGCGTCAGGTTGTTCTCGCGGGAGACCACCTCCGCCTCGCCGTAACAGGCGATCAGGTCGACGTCGAGGGTGCGCGGGCCCCAGCGCTCGCCGCGCACGCGGCCCGCCGCCCGCTCGAATTCCTGGGCTCGGCGCAGCCAGCACTGCCCGTCGCACCCCGGATCGTTGGCGATCAGCACCGCGTTGAGAAACGGCGCCTGATCGACCCGGCCCCACGGATCGGTCTCATACACCGGCGACACCGCGAGCACCTTCTCATCCAGCCCGTCGACGACCGACTGCAGGCGCGCCAGTCGGTCGCCCAGGTTGGAGCCGATGGACAGCACCACCCACGTCATAGGCGCCGCTCCACCGGAACCACCGAACCGCGACCACCGCGCCGCGACCGCCGCACCACCACCGCGACGTCGGCGAACTGCTGCGGGATCGGGGCCTGCGGCTTGTGCACCACCACCTCGACGGCGTGCACTCTGTCGTCTTCCATCACCCGGTCGGCGATCTCGCCACCGACCGCTTCGATCAAGTTGCGCGGCGGTCCGGCCACGACGTCGGTCGCCAGCTCGGCCAGGGCGGCGTAGTCGTAGGTGTCGGCCAGCTCGTCGCTGGCGGCGGCCCCGGCGAGGTCGATCCACACGGTCATATCGACAACAAACTCTTGCCCGTCGGCCCGCTCGTGATCGAAAACTCCGTGTCTTCCACGAATCGTCAACCCCCGCAATTCGATTCGATCAGCCATTGTCTCCAGCCAGGTCGGTCTGCTGCGTTTCGCTCTGCGTCCAGGTCCCCACCACCTTGAGCGCGTCGGTCGTGGCCCGCACGTCGTGCACGCGAACACCCCACGCTCCGTACAACGCTGCCAGCGCGGAGATCACCGCGGTCGCAGTCTCGCGGCCGGCGGGCGGGCGCGGCGAGCCATCCGGCCCGGCTAACAACGTACCGAGGAACCGTTTGCGTGAGGCGCCCAGGAGCACCGGGATCCCCGTGTCGACCAGCTGCGGCAACGCGCGCAGCAGCGCCCAGTTGTGTTGACCCGTCTTGGCGAACCCGAGCCCCGGATCGATCACCATGTTGGCGGGGTCCACGCCGGCGGCCACCGCGGCATCAACGCTGGCGAGCAGCTCGGCGCGCACTTCGGCGACCACGTCGTCGTAGTGCGGGGCCGCATGCGGGCGATCGGCCGACACCGACCGCCAATGCATAAGCACCCAGGGCACCCCGGCGTCGGCCAGCAGTGGCGCCATCGCGGGATCTGCACGACCGCCCGACACATCGTTGACGATCCGCGCGCCATTCTGCAGCGCCGCCCGCGCGACGCCCGCGTGCATGGTGTCGATACTCACCGTAATTCCCTCTGCCACAAGCTCTTTGACGACGGGGATCACACGAGCGGTCTCCACCCCCGGGTCGATCCGGGTGGCGCCGGGGCGAGTCGACTCCCCCCCGACATCGACGATGTCCGCGCCGTCGGCGGCCAGCGCCAGTCCGTGCGCCACTGCGTCGCCGGTGTCGAGATAGCGGCCGCCATCGGAGAACGAGTCGTCGGTGACGTTCAGGACTCCCATAACCCGCACAGGCGCCGACTCACTTACGCAGGATGAGATCGAGGGCTTCGGCTCGGGAAGCGGCGTTGGATTTGAACTGTCCGCGTACCGCCGAGGTGGTGGTGACCGCGCCGGGCTTGCGGACGCCGCGCATGGCCATGCACAGGTGCTCGGCCTCGATCACGACGATCACGCCGCGCGGATCGAGTTTCTTCATCAGGGCGTCGGCGACCTGGCTGGTCAGCCGCTCCTGCACCTGCGGTCGCTTGGCGTAAAGGTCGACCAGTCGCGCGATCTTCGACAGCCCGGTCACCCGGCCGTCGTTGCCAGGGATGTAGCCGACGTGGGCCACACCGTGAAACGACACCAGGTGGTGCTCGCAGGTGGAGTACAGCGGGATTTCCTTCACCAGCACCAGTTCATCGTGGTCTTCGTCGAACATCGTGTTCAGCACGCTGTCGGGATCGGTGTAGAGCCCGGCGAACATCTCCTGGTAGGCACGGGCGACGCGAGCCGGCGTTTCCCGCAGACCGTGCCGGTCCGGGTCCTCGCCGATGGCGTACAGCAATTCCCGGACCGCGGCTTCGGCGCGCGCCTGGTCAAACACCCGAGTCGTGGGAGTGGCTGTGTCGGGCCCCAAACCAGTTAAGGCCATCGAATCCTCCGTTCGTCAGCCGTGCGCCGGTGGGTTGGATCGGCTCACGTCGTCGTCCTGCTGGTCGGGAGACTTTCCACCATTCGGGTCGGGCAGCCCGGGCGGCGGGTAAGGCGGATACGGCGGGTAAGGGGGCTGCGCCTGACCCTGCGGACCGTGCTGACCCGGACGAGCGGGGTGGCCCGGATAACCCGGGTGGTTCCCCGCCGGCTGCGGCCAGTAGGGCTGCTGCGGGGCCTGGGGCGGCGGATACCAGTTGGGCTGTTGATCATGTGGTGGCCATCCCGGCGCGTGCCAGCCCGCCGGCGCACCGTAGTCCGGTTGGGTGGGGCCGTGCGGCACGCCCGGGCGGGGGCCGTTCCCTTGAGAACCATTGCCGCCGTTGTTGTTTCGGTCGGCGTCCGCTCCCGCGGCCGCGGCGGCTTGGCTGGCCGGCGCGATGGCCGCCTTGAAAGCCGGTTCGGGAACCGGTGGTGGCCACGGCTCGCCGCGCTCGATGGCCAGCTCGCCGGGCGTCTTGATCGGCGGTTTGTCGGACGGGATGCGGCCACCGAAGTCGTCGAACATGGTGAGTCGGGGCCGCTTTTCGACGTCGGCGAAGATGCCCTCCAACTCGGCGCGGTGCAGCGTTTCCTTTTCCAGCAGCTCGCCGGCCAGCGTGTCGAGTACGTCGCGGTATTCGGTGAGGATCTCCCACGCCTCGGTGTGGGCCGCCTCGATGAGCTTGCGGATTTCGTCGTCGATGTCGCGGGCGACCTCGTGGGAGTAGTCGGCCTGCGTCCCCATGGTGCGGCCCAGGAACGGGTCGCCGTGTTCGGTGCCGTATTTGACCGCACCCAGCTTGGAACTCATCCCGAACTCGGTGACCATCGCGCGGGCCACCTTGGTGGCCTGCTCGATGTCGGACACCGCGCCGGTCGTCGGCTCCCGGAACACCAGTTCCTCGGCCGCACGCCCGCCCATCGCGAACACCAGCTGCGCGATCATCTCCGAGCGTGTCCGCAGGCCCTTGTCTTCCTCGGGCACCGCCACCGCGTGACCGCCGGTGCGTCCGCGGGCCAGGATCGTGACCTTGTAGATCGGCTCGATGTCGGGCATCGCCCAGGCGGCCAGGGTGTGGCCGCCCTCGTGGTAGGCGGTGATCTTCTTTTCCTGCTCGCTGATGATGCGGCCCTTGCGGCGCGGCCCGCCGATCACCCGGTCCACCGCCTCTTCGAGCGCGGCGGTGGTGATGACGGTGCCGTTCTCCCGTGCGGTCAGCAGCGCGGCCTCATTGATGACATTGGCCAGGTCGGCACCGGTCATGCCGACGGTCCGCTTGGCCAATCCGTCGAGGTCGGCGTCGGGGGCGATGGGCTTGCCCTTCGAATGCACTGCCAGCACCGCGCGGCGACCCGCCAGGTCCGGGTTGGACACCGGGATCTGCCGGTCGAAGCGGCCGGGCCGCAGCAGCGCGGGGTCGAGGATGTCGGGCCGGTTGGTGGCCGCGATCAGGATGACGCCGGCCCGCGGGTCGAACCCGTCCATCTCGACCAGCAACTGGTTCAGCGTTTGCTCCCGCTCATCGTGGCCACCGCCGAGCCCGGCGCCGCGCTGGCGGCCCACCGCGTCGATCTCGTCGACGAAGATGATGCACGGGTTGTTCTGCTTGGCCTGCTCGAAAAGGTCGCGTACCCGCGACGCGCCGACGCCGACGAACATCTCGACGAAGTCGGACCCGGAAATGGTGAAGAACGGAACTCCCGCTTCCCCGGCCACGGCACGGGCCAGCAGCGTCTTGCCGGTCCCGGGTGGGCCGTAAAGCAGCACGCCCTTGGGGATCTTGGCGCCCAGCGCCTGATAGCGGCCGGGGTTCTGCAGGAAATCCTTGATCTCGTAAAGCTCTTCGACGGCCTCGTCGACGCCCGCAACGTCGGCGAACGTGGTCTTGGGCATGTCCTTGTTGAGCAGCTTGGCGCGCGACTTGCCGAAGCCGAAGCCCATGCGGGCGCCGCCCTGCATCCGGGAGAACATCACGAACAGGCCCACCAGCAACAGCAGCGGTAATACGTAGACCAGCAGCTCGCCCAGGATGCTGCCCTGGTTGACGACCGTACTGACCTTTGCGTTCTTAGCGCTCAGCGCGTTGAAAAGGTCGACCGCGTACCCGCTCGGGTATTTGGTGATGACCTTGTCGGAATTGTCGGTGTCGTTGTTGCCCTTTTTCAGGGTCAGCCGCAGCTGCTGCTCGCGATCGTCGATCTGAGCGCTCTTGACGTTGTCGCCGTTGATCTGCGCCACCGCTACCGACGTGTCGACTGGCTTATAGCCGCGGGTGTCGTCGCTGAAGTAGAAGAACGACCAACCGAGCAGCACCACGACTGCAATCGCCGTGATGGTGCGAATAACGTTTTTCCGGTTCATCAATCATCGGCCTTGCCGGCCAGGTCCTTCCCCGATATACACGCAGCTAGAAACGTCCAGGTTACCGCTAGTGGCGATCGCCAGCTCCGGCAGAGCCGGAGCGCAACGGGTCGCCACCATTGTCGCCGCGGCGATCGCCAGCTCCGGCAGAGCCGGGCGCTGGGGGTACCGCCCGCTTGCGGGGGCCGGGTCATCGCCGTTGTCGATATAACGAGCGGGGGTTCCCCCGGGGGCGTGCCGAGCGTCACGCCAGCGCGACGGTGGCCGGTGGTGGCCACGCCAGCGTGACGTTCGATGGCGGGCGGACCCTTCTAGAGTTTCGCTACTCGTAATACCGGGCCTCGATCACATTGCCGTCCGGATCGGTGAAGTAGTACCCCTGCGGCGCCCAGCCGCGGGCCCCAAAAGTGCGACTCAACCGCGCGCTGGTGTCCACTCCTTCGGCTTGCAGACGCTGATCCAGTGCCTCGTACTCGGCCTTCGACAAAGCCAGGCAAACGTGGTTCACCGGATAGCCGGCGCTGCCTTGCGCCCGTGTCATCGACTCGGTGGTGGCGACAGCGGCACGCGGCGACAAGCCGATGATCGATTCCTCACATACCCGCACGCTGGGGAACGGCGCATCGCCCGCCTCGAACTCGGCAAACCGGACCGGCTCCAAGCCAACCACCCTGGTGTAGAAATCCATCGACGCGCGCGGATCTCGCGTCCAGAGGACGACGTGGTCGAGCCGCTTCATTTCCGGGTTCACCTGCCTTCAGTCGTGCGAGCGCTCACGGCGATATCTACCAGGCGACCAAAGCCGTTGGAATGCAAATCGCGATCAAACGCGAATACTTCTCAGCCCGGTGGGGGGTGTGCTTTGGTGACATGGTGCTCAAATCAACCGAACGGTTAGTCGAGACCAACGGTGTGCAGCTGCGGGTGGCTGAGGCGGGAGAGCGCGGCGCACCCGCGGTGATCTTGGCCCACGGCTTTCCCGAACTGGCCTATTCGTGGCGCCACCAGATACCGGTCCTCGCCGAGGCCGGCTACCACGTGCTGGCACCGGATCAGCGCGGCTACGGCGGCTCCTCGCGCCCGGACGCCATCGAGGCTTACGACATCCACCAGCTGACGGCCGACTTAGTCGGTCTTCTCGACGATGTCGGCGCCGAACGCGCTGTCTGGATCGGACACGACTGGGGCGCCGCCGTGGTGTGGAATGCGCCATTGCTGCACCCGGATCGGGTCGCCGCCGTCGCCGCGCTCAGCGTCCCGGCGGTGCCCCGCTCGCACGTTGCGCCGACGAAGGCGTGGCGCAAGATGTTAGGCGACAAGTTCTTTTACATCCTGTACTTCCAGGAGCCGGGCGTCGCCGACGCGGAGCTCAACGGTGATCCCGCCCGCACGATCCGCCGGATGCTGGGCGGGCTGCGCACGTCGGATGACCCGCTCTCCGCGGCACGCATGGTAGCGCCGGGTACCGAGGGATTCATCGATCGCCTTCCGGAACCCGACCGGCTGCCGGACTGGCTCAGCCAGGATGAGCTCGACCACTACATCAGCGAGTTTTCTCGCACCGGGTTCACCGGCGGCCTGAACTGGTATCGCAATTTCGACCGCAATTGGGAGACCACCCCGGAGCTGGCCGACGCCAAAATCACTGTGCCTGCGCTCTTTATCGGTGGGACCGCCGATCCGGTGCTGACGTTCACCCGCGCCGACCGCGCGTCGCAGTTGATCACCGGCCCCTACCGTCAGGTCATGATCGACGACGCGGGACACTGGCTGCAGCAGGAGCGCCCGGACGAGGTGAACGCGGCCCTACTGGACTTCCTCAACGAATTGGAGCTGCGATGAGTGCCCCCCTGCGCTTCGGTGTCTTCATCACACCGTTTCACCCGATTGGCCAATCGCCAACGGTGGCTTTGGAATACGACATGGAACGCGTGGTCGCGCTGGATCGGCTCGGCTTCGACGAAGCCTGGTTCGGCGAACACCACTCCGGTGGCTACGAATTGATCGCCTGCCCGGAAGTTTTCATCGCGGCGGCGGCCGAGCGGACGAAGCACATCCGGTTGGGCACCGGGGTGGTTTCGCTGCCCTACCATCATCCGCTGATGGTGGCCGATCGCTGGGTGTTGCTCGACCACCTCACCCGCGGCCGGGTGATGTTCGGCACCGGCCCCGGCGCGTTGCCATCGGATGCCTACATGATGGGCATCGACCCGGTCGACCAACGGCACATGATGCAGGAGTCGTTGGAAGCGATCCTCGCGCTGTTCCGCGCCGGGCCCTCCGAGCGAATAGACCGTCATGCCGACTGGTTCACCTTGCGTGACGCGCAGTTGCACATCCGGCCCTACACCTGGCCCTACCCGGAAATCTCAACGGCGGCAATGATTTCGCCGTCCGGGCCGCGGCTGGCGGGTGCACTGGGCACGTCGTTGTTATCACTGTCGATGTCGGTGCCGGGTGGCTACGCAGCTCTGGAAATCACCTGGGACGTGGTGCGCGAGCAGGCCGCAAAAGTCGGACGCGACGAGCCAAATCGGTCCGACTGGCGTGTTCTGAGCATCATGCACATCGCGGACAGCCGCGAGCAGGCCATCGACGATTGCACCTACGGGTTACAGGATTTCGCCAACTACTTCGGCGCGGCGGGGTTCGTCCCGTTGGCCAACGCCGTGGAGGGCGCCCAGACACCGCACGAGTTCGTCGAGGATTACGCGGCCAAGGGCAATTGCTGCATAGGTACCCCCGACGACGCGATCGCCCACATCGAAGACTTGCTCGACCGCTCAGGCGGGTTCGGCACGCTGCTGATGCTCGGCCACGACTGGGCGTCCCCCGAGGCGACTTATCACTGCTACGACCTGATGGCGCGCAAGGTGATTCCCCATTTCAAGGGCCAGCTCGAGGCGGCGCGGTCATCCCACGACTGGGCCAAGGGCAATCGCGACCAGCTGATCGGCCGAGCGGGTGAGGCCGTGGTGAAAGCCATCACTGAGCATGTCGAGGAGCAGAAGGGCGCGGGAAGCTGATGCGCGCGGCGGTACTGCGAGATGGACGGATGGTCTACCGGGACGACGTGCCGGAGCCCGTGCCCGAGGCAGGGCAGGTGCTCGTCGGCGTGCGGGCGTGCGGAATCTGCGGGTCCGACCTGCATTTCGCCGCTCACGGCGCACAGGTGCTGGAAATGAGCAATCGAGTGGCCGCGGGTGCGGGCGGCATGCACGTCGACCTGGGCCACGACGTCTTCATGGGACACGAGTTCAGCGCCGAGGTGCTCGACGCCGGGCCCGACACCGAAACCCACCCGCCGGGAACGCTGGTCACCTCGCTTCCGGTCTTGCTGTCCGCCAAGGGCGTGGAGCCAATCGTTTACAGCAACAGCACAATCGGCGGCTACGCCGAACGAATGCTGCTCTCGGCACCGCTGCTGCTCCCCATCCCGAACGGCCTGGACTTCAAACATGCGGCGCTGACCGAGCCGATGGCGGTGGGGTTGCACGCCGTCAACAAGTCCAACATCGCGCCGGGCGAGACGGCGCTGGTCATCGGCTGCGGCCCGATCGGCATCGCGATCATCGCTGCCCTGCGTGCCCGAGGCGTCGAAAACATTGTCGCGGCGGACTTTTCGCCGAAGCGGCGCGAACTCGCCGCCGCCATGGGCGCCCATCGGGCGCTCGATGCCGCACAGGGTTCGCCGTTCGACTCGGTCAAACCCGCGGTGGTGTTCGAGGCGGTGGGAGTGCCGGGGATCATCGACGACGTGTTGCTTCGGGCCCGGCCCGGCACCCGCCTGGTAGTCGCCGGTGTTTGCATGCAGCCCGACACAGTGCATCCGTTCTTCGCGATTGCCAAAGAGATCAGTGTTCAATTCGTGCTCGCCTACACCCCGGAGGAGTTCACCGACTCGCTGCGCGCGCTGGCCGAGGGCGACATCGACGCGACCCCGCTGATTACCGGCGAGGTCGGCCTCGACGGGGTCGGCGCGGCCTTTGACGACCTCGCCGACCCCGAGCGACACTGCAAAGTCCTCGTCACTCCTTAGGCCGTCAGGCCCAGCTGGAGCCGACGGCGCTGTCGGTGCTGGCCATGTTGCTGCCGGCGCTCTGCACCTTCTGCCCGTGGGCGTTGGCCTGCTCATAGATCACCTGGAAGTTGCGGCCCAACTGGGTGATGAACTCCTGGCAGGCCACCGAACCGGCACCGCCCCAAAAGTCCCCGGCCGCAAGCACATCGCGAACGATGGCCTGGTGCTCAGCCTCCAGAGACGCGGCCTGCGCGCGGATGGTGGCCCCGTGAGTGTCGACATCGCCGAATTGATAGTTGATGGTCATCGTCAATCGTCTCCTGTTTTGGTTGGTGGGCTAGCTGCCCAGGATCTGCTGTGAGGCCTGCTCTTGCTGCTCGTAGTTGTTCGCGTCTCGAACCAGTCCGTCGCGGACGCCGTGCAGCATGTTGACGATGTTGCGGAACGCTTGATCGACCTGACCCATGGTGTCGTACGAGGTGGCCTGCGCCTGACCGCTCCAGCCGGAGCCGGCGATGTTCATCGAGGACGCCCACATCTTGCGAGCCTCATCCTCAACCGTCTGGGCGTGCACCTCGAAGCGGCCCGCCATCGCCCGCATTTCGTGCGGATCGGTCATGAATCGTGTTGTCATTACATGTCTCCTTCGAAAGTTGTTGTCAAGCTGGAAGTTTGGCTGCCGATGCGTTCAGTCTTTTCTCCTTTCCGTTATCCGACCACGCGCGGCAATACGCTGGCAGGAGCCGGCATGGTGGCGCCGAATCCGCGCATCTCCATGCCGCCCGTTTGGGTCGCGGAGCTATGCGGGGGTCTCAGCATTCGAGCCGCCGCGCCGGCTCCCGACAGGGGAGCCCCGGCGGGTGCGGCAACTTGGGAAGTCGCCGCGGTCCAGTTCGGGGGAACCGAGAGGCCCCCGACGGATGAGGCCTGGCCGAAACTTGCCGCCGGCGACAGCCTCTGCGGTGCGGGTACTAGCGGCTGGCCGGGACGGAAACGTTGCATATCGGCCAGCCCCACCGGGGAGGATGCGCCCACGCCGCTCGCAAGGCCCGCGTTGGACGCGGTGATCCCGCCCAGTCCCGATGTGGCGGTGCCGCCACCCTGTCCGAAGGGCATGCCGAGCAGGCCGGTGAGACTGCTGATCGCCGACGGGAAGCTACTGGCCAGCGACGAGGCGGACGAACTGAGCGTCGACGGCAACCCCATGGTCGCTTGGGTGGCCAACCCCTGCATGTTGGCCTCGCCGGCCGCCATGGCGCTGGCCGCGACCCCGCCGGGATTGGTGGTGGGCGGGGCGACCGTCATCGGCGCCAGCATGGCCGCCGCCGCCGAGGAGCCGGCGTAGGCGTACATGGCCATCGTGTCCTGGGCCCACATCTCGCCGTACTGCGCCTCAGTGGCCGCGATCGCCGGTGTGTTGATGCCCAGAAAGTTGGTCGCGATGAGCTGCATCAGCAAGGCGCGGTTGGCCGCGATCACCGGCGGAGGCACGGTCGCCGCAAACGCCACCTCGTGCGCGACGGCGGCTGCGGTCGCCTGCATACCAGCCTGCTCGGCCTGCGCCGCCGTGGCGTGCATCCAGGCCACGTAGGGGGATGCGGCGGCCGCCATCGCTTCCGACGACGGGCCCTGCCAGGCGGCATCGGTGAGCTCGAGGATCGCCGTCCCGTAGCTCGTCGCGGCTGAACGCAGCTCCGCGGCGAGCCCCTCCCACGCGGTCGCCGCCGCCAGCATTGACACTGGGCCGGGGCCCGCGTACATCAGGCCCGAATTGACCTCCGGGGGCATCGCACCGAAATCCATGACTACCTTCCTTTTCTCTATGTCGTTTCGCTATGCCAGCGCCGGCATGGGCTTCGGGCCGGCAGCTTTGAGGGCGGCGTGCGCCTGCACGACGTGTTCGTTGGGCATGCCGGCGGGCAGGTGCATGGGGGCGACGTGTTCGGCCGGTATCGCGGCGGCCGCCAGCGGCATCCGGTGGACGGGCGCCGTCGGCGCCAGCTGCGAAGGCGAGATGTGCTGACCGGCCGCCAATTCCGCACCTGCGACGTGGCCGGCGGGCGCCGGGTGAGCGCCGTAATTGGCATTGGCGTATCCGCCGTGCTGCCGTGTCATGTGGCCGTAATTGGCATTGGCATAGCCGCCGTGCTGCGGTGCGGGGTGGGCGCCGTAATTGCCAGCGCCGTAACCGCCGCCCCCTTGCCAGCCCGCGCCGACGGGCGTCGCCGCCCCCAGGGGTCCGGGCGCGGCCGGGCCCGAGCCGACCGGGGCGCCGGGCACTGCCCGGCCCGGGGCGTTCGGGGTCACGCGGCGCGGCGCAGGTGGCGAAACGTGAGCGGGCGCGGCGGGTGCGGGGCGAGCGGGCGCGACAGGCGCCATACGGGCGGGGGCGACGTGGCCCCCCACCATCTGCGTCCGATTGGCAGCCTCGGTGGCTGCGTACGAATCGGCGCTGCGTCCCAACGCGCTGACGAACTGCTCATGAATCATGCTGGCCTGGGCGCTGATCGCCTGATACTGCTGGCCGTAACCGGCGAAGGCGGCCGCAGTCATCGCCGAGACTTCGTCGGCCGCCGCCGGAACCACTCCGGTGATCGAAAACGCGGCCATCGAGTTCGCGGCGGTTACCGCGGAGCCGATCGCCTGCAGCTGGCCGGCCGCGGCTAGCAGCAGGTCCGGCTGTGTGGTCACGAACGACATGTGTCTTCTCCTCATTGAATGCCTGGATCTGGGGTGTCCCGTCGTGCTTCCGGAGACTATGTCATAAATTAGGAATCTATGTCTAGTACTAAGTACTAATTTCTTATTTTTCGTCATCGACTCGCAGATCTAGATGCTTTGCCCGTCTTTCGGCACCGGGTTACTCTGGACGGATGCCACGCACTAACTCCGCAGGCTGGGGACTCAAGCGCCTGCTCGAGGCGACGCTGAACCGCGACATCACGGTCGAGCAGTTGCGCGACGCCTGTGGCGTCACCAAAGGACGGTGGTATGGGGGCGCCGGTCGCGCGAACGCCGACGACTTCCCCGACGCCGAGGAGGCCAGGCGCGCCGCGCACGCGTTCGGGCTCAGCGCTACCTGGCTACAGGTGGAACTGGGCCTGATCACGCCCGAAGATGTGCATGCGGCGTTGGGTGACGGGCAGTCGCTGGATCCGTTCCGCGCCACGACCCGCCAGCGAGTGTTGATGCCGAATCCCACGGCGGAGGGCTCGGGCGGCTGAGTCGCTTCCGGTCGACGCTGCGTGTCAGTGCCGGGGCATGCTATCGAGCGTATGTTCGATACACCGCCGAATCCCGCCGCCCTGGTGGAGCTGATCGAGTAGTCGCACCGGCAGGAACCATGCTGGTGGCCCGCCGGCTGGCTGCGGTAGCAGCATTGCTGCGGCATCGGGTGGCCACCGCCGAGCGGCCCGAGTTGGACCATAAATACGCGGCAATCGACGGCTTCGAGCAGACCGCTGCCGAGGTCGCCGCCGCGATGAACCTCTCGCCCGTGGCGGCGGGCTATCTGGTGTCGTACGCGGAGGCGCTGGACACCAGGCTGCCGAAAGTTGCGGCCCTGCTCGGGAAGGGCCGGACGGACTGGCGCACGGTGCGCTTGATCATCAGCCGCAGCGATCTGGTCACGACGAGAAACTGATCAGGTGGTCATCAACGTGGTGGCCAGCGAACGGACCGTCCATTCCGATGGCGCCGAGCCCGGCTACTGGAGGGCGACGGCGTCATCCGCCGAGCAAGTGCGCCAACTGGCCGCGGCCGCATCCTTTCGTCGCCGATCCGATGACGAGTCCGGTCGAGGCCCTGCGCTATCAACCGTCCGCCGTCCGGTGCCGCGATCTCACCTGTCGCTTCCCCGGGTGCAGCCGGCCGGCCGTTGTCTGCGACCTCGACCGCACCATTCCGTTCAGCCACCGCAATCCGGCTGCGGGTGGCGGACCGTCGCGGACAACCTCAAATACCTTTGCCGACAACATCATCGGTTCAAATTGCTTTAGCGAGCGGTCGTGTTCCTCTAGCGTGTGGTCGTGACAACAACAGAGCAGGTGCAACCGGCATCCATTCCCACGTCCCGCAAAGTGTTGTGCGCCGTGTACGCGCTGATCGCGGTGCTGGCGCTTGTTGCGACGTGGAGTCAGACCGTCGCGTACACACACAGCGGCCTTGCCGCGTTCTTCGACAATTTCTGGCACGACACAAGGGTCAACGCGTCGTCGCGCAATCTCACCGCCGACGCCCTGATGCTAGGTATGTCCGTCGCCATCCTCATGGTCGTCGAAGCCAGGAAGTACGGCGTGCGATTCGTCTGGCTCTACATCGTCGGCGGGTTCTTCGTCGCCATCAGTGTGACGGTTCCACTCTTCCTTATCGCTCGCGAGATTCGGATCGGTGCAGCAGAACCCCCGCGTCTTCGCCCGTTCGATGTGATCCTCCTGGCCGTGGCTGGTGCCGGTGTCTTGGCCCTGACCTTTTGGGTTGACATGGGGTGAATTACTCAAGAGAGTAATTCCGCGTCGCTCCCATCATCGACTTAAACCCTTCGGCGAGTGGCGCGATAAGCAACTGGCCGACGGCACGGTAACTCTTGCGGGATATCCGCTCTCAAAACGGCGCCGCGGCGCGACTTCAAATCAGAAACCCCATAGCTGCACGCCGTTAGACGAATATCCCTAAAATCCTGTGCAGTCAGCCATATCACCCGACATCGTCGACAAACAGGTACGGACATGACTGAAGCGAACCAAAAGGGCGAAAGCGTTAGTCATCCGGAAGTGTGGGCAGCGTGAGCCAGCCAACGGGCACGGGCGGCCAAGGCCCGCGTCGGACTCCCATGACGCTTGCCATATACCGTGACTTACGCGTCGCCATGGTCGTACTAATGGTGATGCTCGCTGCGGGCGTGATCATCGAAAGGATATCGGCACCCTGCTGGCAATCGGCCATCAGCACTTACTATTACACGTCCGCGCACAGCATCGTCGTCGCCGCGCTCCTGGCGCTCGGCACGCTATTCATCATCTATAGGGGCAGCACCGACACCGAGGATGTCTTGTTGACTCTGGCCGGGGTCAGCGCATTGACCGCCGCGATAGTGCCGCAGCCTCGACCCAACGACCTGTGCCCCGGGCCAGCTAATCTGCCGCTCGACTTCGACGACAATGCCAAGGCCGCCATGCTGCCCAATGTTTGGGCGGTCGCCATCGCATTGGGTCTGGGCTATTTGGTGATCTGGTCGGTGATGCTGGACCAATGGAGGCGCGGTCGCCCCCCGCGGAAGCGAAGGCCGGGGGGAATAGTGTCGCTGTGCGTTTTCTGGCTGATTATGGTGCTCGGCCTGATTGCGCTGATCTTCTTTCGGGACACGTTCAAGGAGTACGCACACGGTGCAGCCGCAGTACTACTGCTCTCGGCCTTCATCGCCACCACGTTCTGCACCGCATACGTCGTCGGGCGAGAGGACCCGTCGAAGTCACCGCATCAGCGCGGTTACAAGCGCATCTACTGGGGGATTGCCTGGCTGATGCTGGCTACGTTAATTGCAGTTCTCTGGGTTCATTACTCAAGAGGGTTGGGCGGCCATTGGGGCCTTCTGGCCGAGGTGGCGCTGATCCTCGAGTTCGCCGCGTACTGGGTGGTTCAAACGATCGACCTGTGGACAACACCTGACCGGATTATGCGCTTTACCAAACGTCCTCCGCCGTGTCTGTAGTGCTGGCCGTCGCGGACGGGCACGAAATCGCGGCGCGCAATTCCGTAATCACATGCGCGACATGCTCTTCGCATTCAAAGGCACACCTAGCACCAGCCCCTTCTGCACTTGGGTGAACGATCCCAAAGAGCCCGAAGAACTACCGCCGGACTGGATTCCCGACGAGCCGGCCGTGGAACCCGTCCCGGACGATCCCACCCTTCTGACGCGCGGAGCGAGTGCGTCTCGAATCAGCCCCCCGCGGGTGGTTGAGCAATGACCGTGGGCTTGAAACCGTATCGCGGCGCGACGAAGTGGGCCGCTGCACTACGCCCCGTCCCGCCAACAGGCATCATCGGCACCCCGCCAACCGCGTTCGTGGCAGGTTCCATAGCCGACGCAGCAGTGAGGCCGTTGAGAGCCAAGGTGACCGGTGGCGCCGCCGGGGCCGCGCTGGTCCATGCCGCCGGCACCGACAACCCACCGATCGATGCGGCCTTGCCGACGGCTCCGCCGATCGAGCCGATCGAACCCAGGCCCGGCCCTGCAATGGCCGCGGGCAGAGCCGCTTCCGCGGCTTTGGCGGCACCCTCGGCCGCGGACTTCGCGGCGGGGATCATGCCCTGGGCAATACCTTGGATGTCTTTGAACGAGGTGGTGAATAGCCGGGTCGGCGAAATCAACCGGATGAACGCGTCAAAGGGCGTACTGGCGTCAAGGGTTTGCGACCCGGTCAGACCCTCCAACAAATCACCCAACGGACCGCTGACGACGAGCCCGTCGCCCTCGGGGTTGAGGGCGATTCCGCCGAGGGAAAACGCGGGATTGGGATTGTTCGCCGACCCGGCCAGCGACGACAACGCCTGAGGCACCGTGTCTAGCCCCTGCATGCTGTTACCTCCACCGCTGCCGGCCGCTTGGGCCACCGCCGCGGCCTGATTGGCGGCCCCGGCCGGGTTGGTGCTGGGCGCTGCGGGCTCGAACGGTGCCAACGTCGACGCCGCGGCCGACGTGCCGGCGTATCCATACATCGCGGCGGCGTCTTGAGCCCACATCTCGCCGTATTGCGCCTCGGTCGCCGCGAGCGCCGCGGTGTTCTGCCCGAGGAGGTTCGTCGCCAGCAACTCCATCAGCAGCGCCCGGTTGGTGGCAATCACCAGCGGGGGCACCGTTTCGGCGAACGCCGCCTCGTAGGCTCCCGCTGCCGCCACCGCTTGGGCGGCGGCATGTTCCGCCCGCCCCGCGGTGCCCCGTAGCCACGCCACTTGCGGCAGGGCCGCCGTCAGCATGGACGACGCAGCCGGCCCCTGCCATGGCCCGTCGGTAAGGCCCGCAATCGCCGAGCCGTATGAGGATGCTGCGGAATGCAACTCGGCGGCCAGCCCGTCCCAGGCCGCCGCGGCGGCCAGCAGCGGTCCCGAGCCGGGGCCGGAATACATCAGCGCGGAGTTGACCTCCGGCGGCAACTGCGCGAAATCCAGCATGTGTGCTCGCCTAACCGACCGCGGCCGTGTTGGCCATCTCCGTGGCGGCGTACGAGCCGGCACTGATGCCGAGCGTCGTCGCCAGCTGATCACGAACCGCGGCGGCCTCGGCGCTGATCTCCTGGAAGAGCTTTGCGTGCCAGGAGAACTGCGCGGCGGTCAGCATCGACACCGCATCAGCGGCGGCGGGAACGATCCCGGTCGTCGGGCCTGCCACGGCCGAGTTGCCCTCCCGCACGGCCTCATTGATGCTGTGCAGTTCACCGGCCGCCGCATCCAGGATTTCCGGTTGCGCCATCAGATAAGACATTTCCCCTCCTCTAATTCCCTTCGAATCAACAGCTTTCAGCCCGCACGCATGCATCGAGCCGGGCGCCTGGCCACGTTAGGTCAGTCGCGTCCAGAGAAGACAGTCTCAGGCTCGCCAATTCATTACCGAGTCGATAACTGTTCACTTTGCTGGACAGAAATGCTGGAACATTTGGGTTGGATATGAAAGATATTGCAAACCAATATGTTTGGAGTCATATATGTACTTATATGTGGCCGCCACGCCAGCCCGAGAGATTTGCCATCCACGGCGAGAGCAACTGAAACGCTTGCACAACAATCGTTTTCGAACCCGTACGCCAGCCGAACAGGACGGCGGGGGCCGGCCCGTAGCATCTGCGGCGCCCCAGCGGCTAGGGTGCCAGGCATGCCGGTCGCAAATAAAGCCCCGAGGTTTGCCCGCACGCTGATCGCCTTGGCCGTCGCCGGATTGGCGGCCGCCATGGTGTCGGCCTGCGATTCCCCGCCTTCCGCGCCCGCGCCGGGGGTCAATCCCCGTCAGGTCACGGTCTTCGGATCGGGGCAAGTCCAGGGCGTCCCGGACACCCTGACCGCCGACGTCGGAATCGAGTTCACGGCACCCGACGTGACCGCAGCGATGAACCAGACCAACGACCGACAGCAAGCGGTCATCAACGCGCTGGTCGGCGCGGGCGTCGACCACAAAGACATCAGCACGACCGAGGTCACGCTGCAGCCGCAGTTCAGCAATCCCGGACCCAACGGCACCGAGACCATCACGGGGTACCGCGCGACCAACGCCATCACGGTCAAGATCCACCCCCCCGACGCCGCGTCGCGGATGCTGGCCCTGATCGTCGGCACCGGCGGCGACGCCACCCGGATCAAGTCGGTCAGCTACTCCATCGCCGATGACTCGCAGCTGGTCAAGGATGCCCGCGCGCGGGCGTTCAACGACGCGAAAAACCGCGCCGAGCAGTACGCCCAGCTGTCCGGACTTCGGCTGGGCAGGGTGCTGTCCATTTCGGAGGCGACGGAACCAACACCCGGGGGACCACCCGCGCCCCCGAAGGCCATGCCGAGCATGGTCCCGCTGGCACCCGGGCAGCAGACGGTGAGCTTTTCGGTGACCGCGGTGTGGGAGTTGGACTAGCGCGATGGCGGCGACCCGCCGCGCCCGGCTTCGCCGCGCTTGCGATCGCCGACTAGCGCGATGGCGGCGACCCGCCGCGCCCGGCTTCGCCGCGCTTGCGATCGCCGACTAGCGACTACTGCTGGTACACCCTCGGGTCCAACGTGCCGATGTACGACAGGTCGCGGTAGCGCTCGTCGTAGTCCAGGCCGTAGCCCACGACGAAGTCGTTCGGGATGTCGAAGCCGACGTAGGCGATGTCGACGTTGGCCCCCTTGGCATCGGGTTTGCGCAGCAACGTGCAGACGCGCAAGGAACGCGGATGGCGGCTGGTGAGGTTGCGCAGCAGCCACGACAGCGTCAGGCCCGAGTCGACGACGTCCTCGACGATCAGCACGTCGCGGCCCTGGATGTCGCGGTCCAAGTCCTTGAGGATTCGCACCACACCCGAAGACGACGTCGAGGTCCCGTAGGAGCTGACGGCCATGAACTCGAACTGGGTGGGCACCGGAATCGCCCGGGCCAGGTCGGTGACAAAGATCACGGCGCCTTTGAGCACGGTGATCAGCAGCAGATCCTGGCCGGTCTCGGTCATGGCGTCGCGGTACTGCCCGCCGATCTCCTCACCGAGTTCGGCGATCCGCGCCTGGATCTGCTCGGCAGTAAGCAGCACTGACTTGATGTCCCCCGGGTACAGCTCCACAGGCTGGGCGGGGGTGATCGCCGAGGAGATCTGGGCCACGCCCACAGAGTGCCACGCCAACGGCCGAATAACCAACGGCGACCCCGGTATTGCACCTATCGAACCGGTTCGCGCCACAGAGTGAGCAGGCCGTCGCGCCGCCCGGCGATCAGCCGCTCGTCCCGCAGTGCGGACCCGACCGCCACCCCGCCCTGCCCGCGCCAGGCGGTGACAAGGGCGTCGACGGAGCGGATCTGCTTGTCGGTCAGGCCCGTTGCGCCGCCCGCCAGGAGCCAGCCGCGGATCACCCGGCGCCGAACCGGGACGGGCAGCACGGCCAGCGCCTGCGTCTGCAGTCCCGCGCCCGCCTTCGCCTCGGGCAGCGCCTGGGCCGCGAGCGAGTCGATGAGCTCGGTGTCCTCCCGCAACGCCGTGGCCGTGCGGGCCAGCGCCTCGGCCACCCCACCGCCCAGCACATCCTCGAGCAGCGGCAGCACCTCCAGGCGCAGCCGGGTCCGGGTGAAGCGGTGGTCGACGTTGTGCGGGTCCTGCCACGCGGTCAGCCCCAGCTCGCGGCACGCGGCGTGGGTCACAGCGCGCCGCACACCCAGCAATGGCCGGCCCCAGGGCGCGTCGTACGGGCGCATCCCGGCGATCGACCGCACGCCCGACCCGCGGCCCAGCCCCAGCAGCACCGTCTCCGCCTGATCGTCGAGCGTGTGGCCCAACAGCACCGGTCCGCCGTGGTACGCGCTCAACGCCGCATACCGGGCGGCACGGGCGGCGGCCTCTGGACCGCCTTCATTTCCGACGTGCACGCGAACGACCTGTGCCGCAACGCATCCCAAGGTGACGGCTTGCGCCCGGGCGGTCTCGGCGACCGCGGCGGAGTCGGGTTGCAGGCCGTGATCGACGATCACGGCGGTGGTGGGCAGCAGCTGGGCCGCCACCGCCGTGAGCGCGAGGGAATCCGGGCCGCCGGACAGCGCCACGCACCATTGTTCGGCCGTGGCGACATGGGCCTGGATGAACGCCTCGACGGCAGCGCGCAGCTGCCCTACAGCACCCTGTCGATCCATCGCTGGGGTTCCTCGATTTCGGCGGGCAGGGGCAGCGTATCGGGACCCGTCCAGATCGCGTTGAACCGTTCCATGCCGACCTTCCCCACCACGTGGTCGACGAACGCCTTGCCGCGCGTGTACTGGTTGAGCTTCTCGTCGAGCCCCAACAACGCGCGCAGCAGGCGCTGCAGCGGCGGTTGCTTGCGATTGCGGCGCTCGTCGAATCGACGGCGGATGGTGGTCACCGACGGCACCACCATCGGCCCCACGGCGTCCATCACGTGGTCGGCGTGGCCCTCCAGCAGCGTGCCGAGCACCAGCAGCTGATCGAGGGCCTGCCGCTGCGGCTCGGACTGCACCGCACGCACCAGACCCACGATTCCCGACGAGCTGCCGTCGGCCGTCCCGTTGCCGCGGGTGCGGACGTACTCAGCCAGCCGGCTCGCCACCTGCGCGATGTCTTCACCGGCGTCCCGCGTCAACAGCGCCAAGGCGCGGGACATGTGCTCGGACAGCCACGGGTTGGCGGTGAACTGCACCCGGTGGGTCACCTCGTGCAGGCAGACCCACAACCGGAAGTCGGAGGGATTGACCCGTAGCTGCCGCTCGACGGCGATGACGTTCGGATACACCAGCAGCAGGCAGCCCTCTTTCGCGGCGGCGAACGGGTCGTACTGACCGAGGATTCCGGACGACACGAACGCCAGCACGGCGCCCGTCTGCGCGCCGGTGACGCGGCCCGTCAGGAACCCACGCGGCTTCTCGGCCCCGTTCATCATCACCCGCATCGACTCGGCCGCCGCGCCGATCCATTCGGGGCGGTCGACGATGCGGGCCGCGGGCACGACACCGTTGGTGACCAGGCCCGTGACCTCGCGCACCGGCGGTTCGGCCTTGGCGGCCGAACTGGTGAGCTCGTCGATCACCTGACGCCGGGTGTATTCACTGGACGGCGGACCGGGCCGGGCCAGCCGCTGACCGACGGTGGCGGCGAAGCGCCAGTCGACAGCGGTACCGAGGGTCAGCTCCGAGGGCGCGCTCATGAACAACCACACGACCAGAGCCGGCTGGCCAGGGCGTCCATCACGTTGCGGCCGTTCGGACCGGCGGCGTTGGAGATGAAGGCGAACGTGAGCACCCGCCCGCTGCGGTCGGTGAGCACCCCGGCCAGGGCATTGATGGCGGTCAACGAGCCGGTCTTGGCGCGCAACCAGCCGGCCGGCCCCTGATTGGAGGCCGCGTCGGTGAAGCGGTCGGCCAGCGTCCCGCTACCGGCGGCGATCGGGAGCAGATCCAACAGCGCCCGCAGCGTCGGCTGGTCGGGTCCGGCGGCGGCCTGCAGCACACCATCGAGGGTCTTGGCGGTGAGCCGGTCGTCGACGGAAAGGCCGCTGGAATCCATCAGCGTGACGCCCCCGGTGTCGACGTGGGCGGTGCTCAACCGGTTCGTCACCGCGTCGGCCGCTCCGGCGAAGCTGCGCGGGCGGTTGATCGCGGCCGCCACCTCGCGGGCGATGCACTCGGCCATCACGTTGTCCGAGTGGTCCATCATCTCGGACAGCCGCTGCACCAGCGGCGCCGACTGCACGACGGCGAGCTGCCGCGCCCCCGAGGGTGCCGTCGCGATCGTCACGGCGCCGGGATCGAGGCCCAGCGCCTTGGCCAGCTCTCGCCCGGCGTCGAGCGCCGGGGTTCGCGACCGCCGGGAGTTGACCGTGCTCGGCTGGATGCGCCCGGCGTCGATCATCACCGACTCGATCGGCGCGATGTCGCCGTTGTCGACGTCGGCCCCATCCCAGCCCTGCGCCATCGTCGGCCCGGCGAACGCCGAGGTGTCCACCTGCACCGCCGTCGGCGTCACGCCGCTGCGGCGGATCTGCTCGACCAGGTCGCCGAGCCGAGCGGATCCCCGATACCAGGTGTCCACGCCGGGCGGCGCCGCCGACAACACCGGGTCGCCGGCACCGACCAGCACGACGGGGCCCTGGGCGTTCTGGCTGCCGGCCACCACCCGCGTGCTGATCCGCGCCTGGTGGTCCAGGGTCAGCAGGGCCGCCGCCGCGGTCAGCACCTTGTTGGTCGAGGCCGGCACCAGCGGCATGTCGTCGGCCACCTGCCAGAGCTCTTTCCCGGTCAGGGCGTCGGTGACCCGGGCGCCCAACCTGCCCAGGTTCGGATCGGCCGCGATGGGCGCCAGCGCGGCGGCCACCCCGGCCGGGCTCGGTGTCTCGGCGGTGTCACTGACCGGGATCATCCCCGGCTTGACCGTCGGCGCATGCGGGGGCGGTATCGGGGCGTGCGAGCTGTTGCCGCCGTGCCCCGCCGAGGTGAAAAACGTTGCCGCCGCCACCACGGCGGCGACAAACGCCAGCACGGCCAACCCGACGAACACGTGGGTGGATTTCTGCCAGCGAGTGGGACCCATCGCTCTCCTGACTCTCTTCAGCCCATTCTGCCGAATCCGCCGCAAATGCCTCGACTAGGGTGATCCCCGACGCAGACGGACCACCGCGATACGCCCAGATCTAAGGAGCACACAGTGCAATTCGACGTGACCATCGAAATTCCGAAGGGCCAGCGCAACAAGTACGAGGTCGACCACGAGACCGGCCGGGTGCGTCTGGACCGCTACCTCTACACCTCGCTGGCCTACCCCACCGACTACGGCTTCATCGAGGACACACTGGGTGAGGACGGCGACCCACTGGACGCCATGGTGCTGCTGCCGCAGTCTGTGTTCCCGGGCGTGATCGTCGAGGCGCGCCCCGTGGGCATGTTCCGGATGGTCGACGAGGCCGGGGGCGACGACAAGGTGCTGTGCGTGCCGGCTGGCGACCATCGGTGGGACCACATCCAGGACATCGGCGACGTGCCCGAATTCGAACTGGACGTGATCAAGCACTTCTTCGAGCAGTACAAGGCGCTGGAGCCGGGCAAGTTCGTCAAGACCGCCGACTGGGTCGGCCGCGCGGAGGCCGAAGCCGAGGTTCAGCGTTCGGTCGAGCGGTTCAAGTCGAACGGGCACTGACCGCTTACCTGCGGTAACGCTCGTGGCATAACCGCACGCCGATTTCCGGTGGCATCCTGGCGATGTGACCCCGGTGCTGCATTTCGCCACCAATTTCTGGTGGCTGGTTTTCCCGCTGGGCGGTGCGATCGGCGGCGGCCTTCGGGCCATAGCCGCCGCGAATGAGCGTCGGGCCGAGCGTCGGCTGGAACGATATCGGCTGAAGCAGCAGGCCAAGATCGCGGTGGCCGAGGCATCGGGCCGGGCACGGACCAACGACGAAAGTGATCGGCGAGAGATCGCCAAACTCGTTGCGGCGCATGACCGTACCGACATCCGGTGGTTCGACTACGAAGTCGATATCGCGCGATTGCTGGATTTCCCGATGATGACCGATATGCGGGCCCCGCTGACCATCGCGTTCCATCGGGCGAAGCGGCACGCGGATTTGCTGCGGCCCGAACCGCCCGAGAGCCTGGTCGGCAACCGGGACGCGTTGGTGGAATACCGCGACGCCGTCCACGAGTACATCAGTGCGTTCGAGATCGCCGAGGCCGAGGCGATCCGCCGGCGTCGCAGCGACTTCTCTGCGGACGAGCAGCAACGGATGGCGCGGGCCCAGAGCTTGCTGCACCTGGCGCAGGACGAGGCGGCCACCCGCGACGAACGACAGAATGCCTACGCGCGGGCGAGCAAGGAACTCGACGGCCTGATCGTGCTGCCGGCCCCCGCAAGAGCCGGCATCGAAAGGCGCATCGCGGGCCAGATCGAGGCCTAAGCGGCCGACGCGGCCTTTGCGTTGCGCCGATTGCGCAGCACGCTCCAGCTCAGCGCCGCGCCGATGAACACCACTCCCACCGACGCGGTGATCGCCTCGGGAACCTGGTATCGCGGGTTGACGGAGAGCAGCATTATCACGGCAAGCACCCCGATCGCCCAGTGTGCGCCGTGCTCCAGGTACACGTAGCGGTCCAGCGCATCCTGCTTCACCAGGAAGATGGTGATGGACCGGACGAACATCGACCCCACCAGTCCGAGGCCCAGCGCGATGACGATCGGGTCCGACGTGATCGCGAATGCGCCGGTGACCCCGTCGAACGAGAAGGCGGCGTCGAGGACCTCGAGATACAAGAACAACGTCAAGCCGGCCTTGCCGACCGCCGTGCCGGCCGACGCCGCCTCGAGGTCCGGCGGGCGAAACGCCCGACTGAGACCGTTGACGACCAGATAGGTCACCAGGCCCAGCAGTCCCGCGGTGAGCACCGTCTGGCCCTCGTCGGTGGAGTGCGTCAATCGCGTCCCGACGAGCACCAGCGTCACGACGGCCACCGCCACCGATACCTGCCCCAGCCGCCCGATGCGGGCGAACGGAGCCTCAATCCACTTGAGCCATTTGATGTCTCGGTCGTAGACGATGAAGTCCAAAAACAGCATCAGCAGGAACGTCCCGCCGAACGCCGCGATCTGTGGGTGCGCGGCGACGATCAGCTTTTCGTAGCTGGGCGAGCCATCGGGGAACTCCAGCGCGCCGTGCGGCGGCGGGTGCAGCGCCAACTCCATCGCCCGGACCGGATCGAGGTGCGCGGTGGCCCAGACGATCAGCAAGGGGAAGATCAGCCGCATCCCGAACACGGCGATGAGAATCCCGACGGTCAGGAACATCTGCCGCCAGAACGGGCTCATCTGCTTCAGAATCGCGGCGTTGATGATGGCGTTGTCGAACGACAGCGACACCTCGAGGGTGGCCAGCACCAGCAGGAGAAAGAGGTCCTTCAGGCCGCCGTGGGCATACCCGACCGCGAGGGCCGCGATGCTGACCAACAGCGAGATCCCGAAGATGCGCAAGGCGGCCAAGGTGTCCTTTCCGACAGCCGCCCACGATAGCGAACCCCGGTCGCCGCCACCGACCAGCATCCACGGCCACTTACTATTTTCGAATTGTGGCCATGCCCGAAGTCGGCGGTACCCAAGCCTCCACTGGCGCCGGTCCGATCACGCGCGGCAGCGTGGCCCGGGTCGGCGCCGCGACGGCGCTGACCGCCCTGTGCGGTTACGCCGTGATTTACCTGGCCGCCCGTGACCTGGCGCCGGGCGGCTTTTCGGTATTCGGGGTGTTCTGGGGGGCATTCGGCCTGGTCACCGGCGCCGCGAACGGGTTGCTTCAAGAGACCACCCGGGAGGTCCGCTCCAGCCGCCACCTCCCGGCGGCCTTGCCGGGCGGAGACGAACCCCGGACCCATCCGCTGCGGGCCGCCGCGCTGGTCGGCCTGGGCGCGGCCGTGGTGATCGCCGGTAGCTCGCCGCTCTGGAGCGGGCGGGTATTCGTCGAGCAGCGCTGGCTGTCGGTGGCGCTGCTCAGCGTCGGGCTGGCCGGGTTCTGCGTGCACGCCACCCTGCTGGGCATGCTGGCCGGCACCGATCGGTGGACCGGGTACGGGGCGCTGATGGTGACCGACGCCGTCATCCGGGTGACCGTCGCCGCGGCCACCGTCGTGCTCGGCTGGCGCCTGGTCGGCTTCCTGTGGGCCACCGTCGCGGGCGCGGTCGCCTGGCTGATCATGCTGGTGGCGTCGCCGTCCGCGCGGGCAGCCGCCCGAATGCTGACGCCCGGTGGCGCCCAGACCTTCCTGCGCGGGACCGCCCATTCGATCACCGCCGCGGGCGCGAGCGCGATTCTGGTCATGGGTTTTCCGGTGTTGCTCAAGCTGACCAGCAACGAGCTGGGAGCCGAAGGCGGGGTCATCATCCTCGCCGTGACGTTGACGCGGGCGCCGCTGCTGGTGCCGCTGACCGCCATGCAGGGCAATCTGATCGCCCATTTCGTCGACGCGCGCAGCAATCGGGTTCGTGCCCTGATCGCGCCGGCAGGGATCATCGGCGGCATCGGTGCGGTCGGCGTGGTGGCCGCCGGGATCGTGGGCCCGTGGCTGCTGCGGGTCGGCTTCGGGCCGCAGTACCAGGCCAGCGGCGCGCTGCTGGCCTGGCTGACCGCGGCCGCGGTGGCGATCGCCATGCTGACGCTCACCGGCGCCGGCGCGGTAGCGGCGGCGCTGCACCGGGCGTACTCGCTGGGCTGGGTCGGCGCGACGGTGGCGTCGGGGTTGCTGCTACTGCTGCCGCTGCCGCTGCAGACGCGGACCGTCGTCGGCCTGTTGTGCGGTCCGTTGGTGGGAATCGGTGTTCATCTGGTGGCGCTCTCGCGCGCCGAGCGCTTGACCGGCTGATCCTGGCTAACCTTGTGGGCTAGATGGTTACTGACTCCAAATACTCGGGCGCCTGGATCGTCATCCCCGCCTTCAACGAAGCCACCGTCATCGGCGAGGTGGTCGCCGATGTGCGCTCGATCTTCGACAATGTCGTCTGCGTGGACGACGGCAGCACCGACGGCACCGGCGAGGCGGCCAGGCGGGCCGGTGCTCATCTGGTGCGGCATCCGATCAACCTGGGCCAGGGCGCGGCCATCCAGACCGGCGTCGAATACGCCCGCAAACAGCCTGGGGCGCAGGTGTTCGCCACGTTCGACGGCGACGGGCAGCATCGGGTCAAGGATCTGGCCGCGATGGTGGACCGGCTTTGCGCGGAGGACGTCGACGTGGTCATCGGGACGCGGTTCGGCGCGCCCGGTGGCACCCGGCCGCCGTTCGTGAAGCGGCTGGTTCTGCAGACCGCCGCGCGCCTGAGCCGTCGTGGTCGCCGACTTGGCTTGACCGACACCAACAATGGGTTGCGGGTCTTCAACAAGAAGGTTGCCGACGGACTGGATATCACCATGAGCGGCATGAGCCACGCCAACGAGTTCACCATGCTGATCGCCGAAAACCATTGGCGCGTTGTCGAACAACCGGTCGAGGTGCTCTACACCGATTACTCCAAGTCGAAGGGACAGCCGCTTCTCAACGGCGTCAACATCATCTTCGACGGGTTCCTGCGAGGGAGGATTCCAAGATGAACTGGATCCAGGTGCTGCTGATCGGGTCGATCATCGCGCTGCTGGTCTATCTGCTGCGGTCGCGGCGGAACGCGCGGTCCCGGGCCTGGGTCAAGGTGGGCTACATCGTCTTCGTGCTGGCCGGTGTCTATGCCGTGCTGCGGCCCGACGACACCACGGTCGTGGCGCAGTGGTTCGGGGTGCGCCGCGGCACCGACCTGATGCTGTACGCGCTCGTGATGGCCTTCTGCTTCACCACGCTCAGCACGTATATGCGGTTCAAGGACCTGGAACTGCGATATGCCCGGCTCGCCCGCGCCCTGGCGCTCGAGGGCGCGCAGGCGCCCGAACACAGCTAGACCGTCTGGCCGCTGCGGAAGTACTCGACCGTGCGGCGCACGCCGTCGTCGAGCCGGACCTGCGGACGCCACCCCAAAACCCGTTCGGCCAAACCGATGTCGAGGCACGACCGCCTCAGGTCGCCCAGGCGGTCCGGATGAAACTCCGGGTCGTCGGGCCCCCCGACCGCCGCGGCCACGGCCGAATGCAGTTGCCGGTCCGAGGTTTCCATTCCGGTGCCGATGTTGAACCGCTGGCCGCCGCCGGCCTCCCCCGCGGCCTTGACGAAGGCGTCCACCACGTCGTCGACGAACACGTAGTCGCGGGTCTTGCTGCCGTCGCCGAACACCTTGGTGGGCTTACCCGACAGCAGCGCCTGGGCGAAGATCGCCACGACGCCGGCTTCGCCGTGCGGGTCCTGCCGCGGTCCGTAGACGTTGGCCGGAGCGATGTGCGAGCAGTCCAGGCCGTAGAGGTGGCGGAAGGTGTTCAGGTAGATCTCGCCCGCCACCTTTCCCGCGGCATACGGCGAGGCCGGGTCGGTCGGCACCGTCTCGGGCGTCGGGTACACCGGCGGGGTGCCGTAGATGGATCCGCCCGACGAGGTGTGCACGATCTTGCGCACCCCCGTCCGCCGCGCCGCCTCCGCCACGCGCACCGTACCGATCACGTTGACCGAGGCGTCGAATTGCGGGTCGGCCACCGAGTGCCGCACGTCGATTTGAGCCGCCAGGTGGAACACCACCTCGGGCCGGTGCTCGTCGAGGATGGCCTGCAGATCGGCGGTGACGATGTCCGCCTCGACAAAGACGTGCGCGGGGTTGTCGGCCAGGTGCTCGAGGTTGGTCGCGCGACCGGTGGCGAAGTTGTCCAGCCCCACCACGGTGTGGCCGTCGGCCAGCAGACGGTCGACTAGCGTCGACCCGATGAATCCGGCTGCCCCGGTAACCAGTGCGCGCACCGGCCCACCATACATACTGGCCCTGGCCGCGGCGCTGATCGCCATTCAGCTGGGCATACGCGCGGTGCTGGCGTTCGGCGGCTATTTCTACTGGGACGACCTGATCCTCATCGGGAAGGCCGGCACCCACAACCTGCTCTCGCCGGCGTACCTGTTCGACGACCACGACGGCCACGTCATGCCGGGCGCTTTCCTGCTCGGCGGCGCCATCGTCCGGCTGGCTCCGCTGAACTGGACCGGGCCGGCGATCAGCCTGCTGGTGCTGCAGCTGCTGGCCTCGCTGGCGCTGCTGCGCGCCCTGTACGTCATCCTCGGCCGGCGGCCGGTGCTGCTGGTCCCGCTGACCTTCGCGCTGTTCACCCCGTTGGCGGTACCGGGGTTCGCGTGGTGGGCGGCGGCGCTGAACTCACTGCCGATGCTGGCGGCGCTGGCATGGGTGTGCGCCGACGCCATCCTGCTGGTGCGGACGGGAAACCAGCGCTATGCGATAACCGGGACGCTGGCCTACTTCGGTGGGCTGCTGTTCTTCGAGAAGGCGGCGGTCATCCCGTTCGTCGCGTTCGCGGTGGTAGCGCTGCTGCGTCACGTCGACGGCGACCGGGCGGCGCTGCTGACGGTGTGGCGCGCCGGGCGGCGGCTATGGGTAGCGACGCTGGCGCTCACCGCGGGCTGGATCGCGCTCTACCTGGCCGTCGTCAACCAAGGCCGGTGGAGCTCGGACCTGGCGATGACGGCGGACCTGCTGGCGCGATCGATCACGCACGGCATCGTCCCCGGGCTTGCCGGGGGCCCGTGGCACTGGGACCGGTGGGCGCCGGCCTCACCGTGGGCCACGCCCCCGCCGCTCGTGATGGCGCTCGGCTGGCTGGTGCTGGGCGGCACCGTGGCGGTCTCGCTTGTGCGCAAGCAGCGCATCGTACCGGTGTGGCTGACCGCGGCCGGCTACGCCGTCGCCTGCCAGGTGCCGATCTATCTGATGCGCTCGTCGAAGCTGACCGCGCTGGAACTCGCCCAAACCTTGCGCTATTTCCCGGATCTCGTCTTCGTGTTGGCGCTGCTGGCCGCCGTCGCGTTCTGCGCGCCGAACCGGCCCGCCGCGCCGCGCTGGCTGGACGCCTCACCCAGACGCACCGCGGCGACGCTGGGTGTGACGGCGTTGTTCGTGGCCAGCAGCCTGTATTCGACGGCGACCTTCTTGATCAGCTGGCGGGACAACCCGGCCCAGCGCTATCTACAGAACGCCCGGGCCGATCTGGCCGCGGCGCACGCGGCCTCCACGGCGCCGCTGCTGGACCAAGAGGTCGATCCGCTGGTGCTGCAACGGGTGGCGGCGCCGGAGAACCTGGCCAGCCACCTGTTCGCCCTGCTGCACGACCGGCCCGAATTCGCCTCCGCCACAACTCAATTGCGCATGCTTGACAGCTCGGGCCGACTGGTCAAGGCGCGGGTGACCTGGGTGCGGACCATCGTGCCCGGCCCCATGCCGCAGTGCGGCTACTTCGCGCAGCCGGACAAGCCGGCGCGCCTGGTCCTGGACGGCCCGCTGCTGCCCGCCGACTGGAGCGTCGAGCTCAATTACCTGGCCAACAGCGAGGGAACGATGACGCTGGCGCTGACGCAGGGACCCGACGTCAAGGTCCCCGTGCATCCCGGGCTCAACCGGGTCTTCGCCCGGCTGCCCGGCGCCGGGGACGCGATCACCGTGCGCGCCAACACCACCGCGCTGGCGTTATGCGTCGCGTCGGGTCCGGTGGGGTTCCTGGCGCCGGCCTAGCCGCGCACTCGCCGAGCCATCGGCACCGACGGTCACGCCGGCGTGGCGCTGGACGCCGAACGTCGCCCTGGCGTGATGCTGGGTGGAGAAGAATTGTGGAGCCGCCTGGGGGAATCGAACCCCCGACCTATTCATTACGAGTGAATCGCTCTACCGACTGAGCTAAGGCGGCACACCCTCACGCCGGGCGGCACGAGTCTACGGCAGGCGGGCGGGCGCGACGAAATTAATCGCGCAGTTCCTGGCCAAAGGTGGCCACCATGGCGTCGACGGCGAACTTGGGCTTGACGTTGATCGCCAACGCCTCGCGGCACTCCAGCACCGCCTCGATGCAGCGCAGCAACCGCTGCGGCGGGGCGTGGGCGGCCAGCGCCGCCACCCGATCGGCCATATCCGGATGATTGGGCCGCACCGAGCCCGCGCCCGACGAAACCATGAGCGCGTCCCGGAAATAGTTCGCCAAGTCGATCAGCGCCCGATCCAGCGCGTCGCGTGAGGCCCGGGTTTGACGCGACTTCTGGCGCCGTTCCAGGTCTTTCATCGCGCCCGTGGCGCCCCGCATCGCCCCGGCGGTGCCCTTACCCGTGCCGCCGGCGCCCAGCGCCGTACGCAACTCCTCGGTCTCGGCCTCGGCGCGGTCCGCCGTGAGCACCAAGGCCTCGGCTTCGGCCGCGGCCACCAGCTCCTCGGCGGCGGCGTACGCCCGCGACGGCGTCGCGGCGTCGCGCACCAGCGCCAGCGCCCGCTCGCGGCGTTCCCGGGCCTCGGAATCGGTGGCCAGCCGGCGCGCCCGGCCCACGTGGCCGCCGCTGACCGACGCCGCCCAGTTCGCGGTGTCCGGAGTCAAGCCGTCGCTCTCGATCAGGACGCGCGCGATCGCCTCGGTCGGCGGGGTGACCAGCGCGACGTGCCGGCAGCGGGAACGCAACGTGATGGCGATGTCCTCGGGATCCACCGACGGCGCGCACAGCAGGAACACGGTCGACGGCGGCGGCTCCTCGACGACCTTGAGCAGCGCGTTGGCGGCGCCCTCGGTGAGCCGGTCGGCGTCCTCGATCACCACGATCTGCCGGTGCCCGGTGGCCGGACGCCGGGACGCGATCTGCACGATGGCACGCATCTCGTCCACCCCGATGGACAGCCCTTCGGGGATCACCCGGCGCACATCGGAGTGGGTGCCGGCCATGGTCGTCGTGCACGCCCGGCATTGCCCGCACCCCGGTTCCCCATCGGAGGTGCACTGCAGCGCGGCGGCGAAGCACAGCGCCGCGACCGAGCGCCCCGACCCGGGGGGACCCGTGATCAGCCATGCATGTGTCATAGTCCCGGCGCCCGCTTCGCTGTGAACCAGATCACCGCGCGCCGCCCTCGCGGCGGCGAGCAGTTCGGCCGTCACCACGTCCTGGCCTACCAGCCGCGTAAACACCCCGGACATCACGGGTAACAGTAGCCACCACCGCCGACATATACCGATCGGCCACCGTATTGGGACAATCCCGTTACATTTCGGCTCTTTTCGGCCCGAATGGGGGCCCGCCGAGATCGTTGTAAGTTTCCGACAAGTCCCTGCTGACCGATACGGTGGGATCGTGGCAACAGCGGGAGCACTGCCCGGGCGGATCAGCGCATTCGTCCGGTGGGTGGTGCGTACCCCGTGGCCGTTGTTCTCGCTGAGCATGCTCCAGGCCGACATCATCGGCGCCCTGTTCGTGCTGGGCTTCCTGCGTTACGCCCTGCCCCCCGAGGATCGCATCCAGTTGCAGGATCTGCCGGTCCTGAATCTGGCGGTCTTCGCGACCGCGCTGGTGGTGCTGTTCCTGGCCGGCTGGATGGTCAACCTGAAGCTGCTGATGCCGGTCTTCCGCTGGCAGCGCCGCGACAACCTGCTCGCCGAGGCCGACCCGGCCGCCACCGAGCTGGCGCGCAGCCGCGCCCTGCGAATGCCCTTCTATCGCACGCTGATCAGCATGGCGGCCTGGTGCATCGGCGGCGTGGTGTTCATCATCGCCAGCTGGTCGGTGGCCCGATTCGCCGCTCCCGTCGTCGCCGTCGCCACCGGGCTCGGCGCCGCGGCGACCGCGATCATCGGCTACCTGCAGTCCGAGCGGGTGCTGCGGCCGGTGGCCGTGGCGGCCCTGCGCAGCGGCGTGCCCGAGAACGTGCAGGCGCCCGGCGTCATCCTGCGGCAGATCCTGACGTGGATGCTGTCCACCGCCGTCCCGGTGCTGGCCATTGTGCTGGCGGTGATGGCGGACAAGGCATCCCTGCTGCACGCCACGCCGGAGAAGCTGTTCACCCCCATCCTGTTGCTGGCGCTGGCAGCGTTGGGCATCGGCTTCGTCAGCACCCTGCTGGTGGCCATGTCGATCGCCGACCCGCTGCGCCAGCTGCGCTGGGCGCTGTCCGAGGTGCAGCGCGGAAACTACAACGCGCACATGCAGATCTACGACGCCAGCGAGCTGGGCCTGCTGCAGGCCGGCTTCAACGACATGGTGCGTGACCTGTCCGAGCGGCAGCGGCTGCGCGACCTGTTCGGCCGCTATGTCGGTGAAGACGTCGCGCGCCGCGCCCTGGAACGCGGCACCGAGCTGGGCGGTCAGGAGCGCCACGTTGCGGTGCTGTTCGTCGACCTAGTCGGCTCCACCAAGCTGGCCGCGACCCGCCCGCCCGCCGAGGTGGTCCACCTGCTCAACGAGTTCTTCCGCGTGGTGGTCGAAACCGTGGGCCGGCACGGCGGTTTCGTCAACAAGTTCCAGGGCGACGCCGCCCTGGCCATCTTCGGTGCGCCGATCGAACACCCCGACGCTTCCGGCGGGGCGCTCGCCGCGGCGCGCGAGCTGCACGACGAGCTGCTCCCGGTCATCGGGTCGGCGGAGTTCGGCATCGGCGTCTCGGCGGGCAGGGCGATCGCCGGGCACATCGGCGCGCAGGCCCGCTTCGAATACACCGTGATCGGCGACCCGGTCAACGAGGCCGCTCGGCTGACCGAGCTGGCCAAGCTCGAGTCCGGCCACGTGCTGGCGTCGGCGATCGCCGTCAGCGGCGCGCTGGACGCCGAGGCGTTGTGCTGGGACGTGGGCGAAGTCGTCGAGCTGCGGGGCCGCACCGCCCCCACTCAGCTGGCCCGGCCGGTCAAGCTGGCCGGAGTCACGGACTCCCAGCCCGTGCGGGCCCCCGAAGAGGTGCACAGCGAGTCGATCGGTCCGGGCTACTAGCCCGGGCTAGCTGCTGCGCTTGGCGGCCTTCTTGGCCGGGGCCTTCTTGCGGGCGGCCTTCTTCGCGGGACGCTTCACCGGACCACGGGCCCGCCGATCGGCCAGCAGTTCGGCGGCGCGTTCGTCGGTGATCGACAGGACGTCGTCGCCCTTGCGCAGGCTCGCGTTCGTCTCGCCGTCGGTGACGTAGGGACCGAATCGGCCGTCCTTGATCACCATCGGCTTGCCGGTCGCCGGGTCGGCGCCCAGCTCCCGCAACGGTGGCGCGGCCGCGGCCTGCCTGCCGCGGCGTTTGGGTTCGGCGTAGATCTTCAGCGCCTCGTCGAGCGTGATCTCGAAGATCTGGTCCTCAGTAGCCAGTGAACGAGAGTCGGTGCCGCGCTTGAGGTATGGGCCGTAGCGGCCGTTTTGTGCGGTGATCTCCTCACCCGTCTGCGGGTCCACGCCGACCACCCGGGGCAGCGACAGCAACTTCAGCGCGTCCTCGAGGGTGACGGTCTGCAGGTCCATGCTGCGCAGCAGCGAGCCGGTGCGCGGCTTGGGTCCCGTCGGCTTCTTCCCCTTCTTGGCCGGGGCGCCGCCTTCGTCGTCTTCCGGTGGCGGCGGGAGGATCTCGGTCACGTAGGGGCCGTACCGGCCGTCCTTGGCGACGATCTCGTGACCAGTCTCCGGGTCGACGCCCAACGCGCGTCCCTCTTGCGGCGTGGCGAACAGCTCCTCGGCCACCTCCAGGGTCAGCTCGTCCGGCGTCAGCGAATCGTTGAGATTGGCGCGCTGCGGCCCGAGCTCACCCTCGTCGTTGGTCACCATGCGTTCCAGGTAGGGCCCGTTCTTGCCCACCCGGACGTACACGGGGCGACCCTGATCGTCGTCAAACAGCTTGATGGAGTTGACTTCTCGGGCATCGATGCCTTCGAGGTTGACGCCGACGAGCTTCTTCAGGCCGCCGGAGCGCGCCACCGAATCGGCCACTCCGTGGTCGCCGCCGAAGTAGAAGCGGTTGAGCCAGTCGGTGCGCCGCTCCTGCCCCGAGGCGATCGCGTCGAGCTCGTCCTCCATCGCGGCGGTGAAGCCGTAATCGACCAGCCGGCCGAAATGGCGCTCCAGCAAACCGATTACAGCGAACGCGACCCACGAGGGCACCAGGGCGCTGCCCTTCTTGTGCACGTAACCGCGGTCCTGGATGGTCTTGATGATCGACGAGTACGTCGACGGCCGGCCGATGCCCAGCTCCTCGAGCGCCTTCACCAGCGACGCCTCCGTATAGCGTGCCGGCGGGTTGGTGGCGTGGCCGTCGGGCGTCAGCTCGATGGCGTCCAGCCGCTGGCCCTGCGTCAACTGCGGCAGCCGGCTCTCGGCGTCATCGGCCTCGCCGCCGGCCAATTCGTCGACGGTCTCCACGTAGGCCTTCAAGAAGCCGGCGAAGGTGATGGTGCGCCCGCTGGCGCTGAAGACGACCTGGCGGCCGTCGGATTCGCCGTTGATCCGCAGGCTCAGCGTCGTCCCGCGCGCGTCGGCCATCTGCGAGGCCACGGTGCGCTGCCAGATCAGCTCGTAGAGCCGGAATTCGTCGCCGTCGAGCTCGCGGCGCACCGCGTCCGGGGTGGCGAAGGTCTCACCGGCGGGCCGGATCGCCTCGTGCGCCTCCTGAGCGTTCTTCACCTTGCGGGTGTACTGGCGCGGCGACGGGGAGACGTACTCCTCGCCGTAGAGCTGCCGCGCCTGCGTGCGCGCGGCGTTGATGGCCGACTGCGACAGCGTCGTCGAGTCGGTACGCATATAGGTGATGTAGCCGTTCTCGTAGAGCCGCTGGGCGATGCTCATGGTGCGCTCCGAGGAGAACCGCAACTTGCGGCCGGCCTCCTGCTGCAGCGTCGACGTCATGAACGGCGCGTAGGGCCGGCGGGTGTAGGGCTTCTCCTCCACCGAGGCGACCGACAGCTGCGCCCCGTGCAGCCCGCTGGCCAGCTCGGTCGCCCGGGCCTCGTCCAGCACGGTCACCTCGTCGGCCTTGCGCAGCTGGCCCAGCGAGTCGAAGTCGCGGCCGGTGGCAACGCGCAGGCCGTCGACGCTGGTCAGCCGGGCGGTGAAGGTCGGCGGTGCGGCCTGCGGGTCGGACACGCTGGCGTCCAGCCGGGCCAGGATGTCCCAGTAGGAGGCGCTGCGGAACGCCATGCGGTCGCGTTCCCGCTGCACGATGATGCGTGTGGCCACCGACTGGACCCGCCCCGCCGACAGCTTCGGTGCCACCTTCTTCCACAGCACCGGGCTGACCTCGTAGCCGTACAGCCGGTCCAGGATGCGGCGGGTTTCCTGCGCGTCGACCAGGTCGATGTCCAGGTCACGGGGGTTCTCGGCGGCCTCCAGGATCGCCGGCTCGGTGATCTCGTGAAACACCATCCGCTTGACCGGGACGTTCGGCTTCAGGGTCTCCAGCAGGTGCCAGGCGATGGCTTCGCCCTCGCGGTCACCATCCGTGGCCAGGTAGAGCTCGTCGACGCCCTTGAGCAGGCCCTTCAGCTCGCTTACGGTGCTCTTCTTCTCGGGGCTGATGATGTAGAGCGGCTCGAAGTCGTGATCCACGTTGACACCGAGGCGGGCCCACGGCTCCGACTTGTATTTCGCCGGCACGTCGGCCGCGGCGCGGGGCAGGTCGCGGATGTGGCCACGCGAGGATTCGACGATGTAGTTGGAGCCCAGGTAACCGGCCAATTTGCGCGCTTTGGTCGGCGACTCGACGATGACGAGTCGCCTACGGCTCCCAGCCCGGCCGCTCTCGCGGTCCTTGAGATTCGGGTCGGCCAACTACGCTTACGCTCCATCCTTGATCCCGGCCCCCCTGCGAGGCCGCCCCGCAGAAGAATGACAGGCCGGCGTCAAAAATTCCGCGGAAATTCAGATACGCCAGCGTTCCTTCGCCCTCGGGCACCTGACAATTTCGCACCCTGAGGCGCGACTGCGCAAACCGGCCGCCGGAAACACAAATCTTTTTCGACGGTTATACCCGCGGCCACACCGATGACGCGTCGACGCCGTCGGGGGCGTCCCCCACGTTCTCTACCAGGCGCGATAGCCGGCGACGGCCGCTGATCCGCAGTGCCGGCCTGCCGCCGCGGGTGCCGATCAATGTGGGGGCGATTCCGACCCGCATCAAAGCCGACGCCAGTGGGGAATGGGTATCGGGCGCGTGGGGATCCAGGCCCAACAGGTAATGGTCGCCCTCGGGATGACCGGCCGCCAGCGTCCAGGCCCGCAATTCCCGCGGCCCGGGCAGCCAGCGCGGCGGCACCGTTTTGACCGCGCCGCGCGTCCATTCGGCGGCCAAACTCACCAATGCGGCGGTGACCGCCGTCCGCACCAGCGGGGTGTCCTCGTCGGTGTGGCCGATCTCGGGCTCCAGCCCCGCTTCGCGGATCATCTCGGCCAGCGCGGCGGCCCGCCAGGCCTGGTCCACCACCACGGAAAGTCGCGCGCCCTGCGCCCCCGGACCGCCGACCATGACGATCTGACCGGAAGCCGCCAGCACCCCGGAGAGATCGGCTACCGCGGGCGGCACCGACTCCGCTGTGAAGAAGGAAAGCTGGCTCACGCCACCGACAGTAGGCCAGGTCGACCATCCGCGTCTTGAGGCAACCGGCGCGGCGGCGCTTCGGGACCGGACGGAATACGAAAACCCCCCGACGGGCCCGCTGGGCGGGACTGCACGGGGGGTTCGTGGAAGACCTGCTCCGGTTAAGCGGGGCGGACTCCGGTGGCCTGGGGGCCCTTAGGGCTGTGGCCGATTTCGAACTCGACCTTCTGGTTTTCTTCGAGGGTACGGAAGCCCGAACCCTGGATCTCCGTGTAGTGGACAAAAACATCTGCGGAACCGTCTTCGGGGGCAATGAACCCGAAGCCCTTCTCCGCGTTGAACCACTTCACAGTTCCCTGTGGCATCTCTCGATCTTTCCTTTTCTTCTGGGTGCGGGGCACCGCCTGCCGATGCCCCGGGCCTGGTACGACCGCCATACCTCGCTCAGTCGCCGGAACTTCACCCGACCGATTAACCTCGCAGGAACCGCGGCCGCAACGTCGATCCTGCGAAAGTTTGCACGAACACAGAAGCTGCGACCGCGAATAGTCAACCATGTTCATCGCTTCGGCGACAGACTTGCGTCTTGGACTCATTCCAAGCCGATCCCAGGAGGGTGCGAATGGCGAGTTTCGGCAGCGACCTGCTCGCCGCCGCGCTCGCCGGTACCGACGCCGACGAGCATCCACTGCGGCACGTCGCCGAACTGCCGCCACGAAGCGGCCGTCCGCACAGTTGGCCGGGTTGGGCCGAGCCGGACGTGGTGCGCGCGTTCACCGACCGCGGGGTGATTTCGCCCTGGTCACACCAGTCGGCCGCCGCGGAACTGGCGCACGCCGGCCGTCATGTGGTGGTGAGCACCGGGACCGCGTCGGGCAAGTCATTGGCGTATCAGCTTCCCGTTCTCAATGCGCTGACCATCGATCCGCGCGCCCGGGTGTTGTATCTGTCCCCGACGAAGGCGCTGGGCCACGACCAGTTGCGGGCCGCGCACGCGCTGACGGCCGCCGTTCCACGGCTGCATGACGTGGCGCCCACCGCCTACGACGGCGACAGCCCCCCGGAAGTCCGCCGGTTCGCGCGGGAGCGATCCCGGTGGCTGTTCTCCAATCCCGACATGATCCATTTGTCGATTCTGCGCAACCATGCCCGCTGGGCCGTGCTGCTGCGCGGTCTCCGCTTCGTGATAGTCGACGAATGCCATTACTACCGTGGGGTTTTCGGCTCCAACGTGGCGATGGTGTTGCGGCGGTTGCTGCGGCTGTGCGCGCGCTACTCGTCCGCGCCCACGGTCATCTTCGCCAGCGCGACCACCGACGAACCGGGCGCGACGGCCGCCGAGCTCATCGGGCTACCGGTCGAGGAGGTCACCGAGGACGGTTCGCCGCAGGGCGCCCGGACGGTCGCGTTGTGGGAACCGGCGCTGCGCGCCGACCTGCTCGGTGAGAATGGCGCGCCAGTGCGTCGCTCGGCCGGAGCGGAGGCGGCGCGGGTGATGGCCGACCTGATCGCCGAAGGGGCGCAGACGCTGACGTTCGTGCGGTCGCGCCGCGCCGCTGAGTTGACGGCGTTGGGCACGCAGGCGCGATTGGACGAGATCGCCCCCGGGCTCTCCGGCAAGGTGGCGTCGTATCGGGCCGGGTATCTCGCCGAGGACCGCACCGCGTTGGAGCGGGCCCTCGCAGAGGGCCGGTTGCGCGGCCTGGCCACCACGAACGCCCTGGAGTTGGGTGTCGACATCGCCGGGCTGGACGCGGTGGTCCTCGCCGGGTTCCCGGGCACGGTCGCCTCGTTCTGGCAGCAGGCCGGCCGGTCGGGCCGGCGCGGGCAGGGCGCGCTGGTGGTGCTGATCGCCCGCGACGATCCGCTGGACACGTATCTGGTGCACAATCCCGCCGCGCTGCTGGGCAAGCCGGTCGAGCGGGTGGTGATCGACCCCGCCAACCCCTACATTCTGGGGCCCCAACTGCTCTGCGCCGCAACCGAAATGCCACTCGACGAGGCCGAGGTGCGCGACTTCGGGGCAACCGAGGTGGCCGAGGGTCTGATCGACGACGGACTGCTGCGGCGGCGCAACGGCAAGTACTTTCCCGCGGCAGGCCTAGAACCGCATGGGGCGGTGGACATCCGGGGGTCGTCGGGTGGCCAGATCGTCATCGTGGAGGCGGACACCGGGCGGCTGCTGGGCAGTACCGGTGTCGGTCAGGCCCCGGCATCGGTCCATCCGGGCGCCGTCTACCTCCATCAAGGGGAGAGCTATGTCGTCGACTCGTTGAACCTCGAGGATGCGATCGCCTTCGTGCACGCCGAGGACCCCGGGTACGCGACGTTTGCGCGGGAAATCACCGACATCACCGTCACCGGTACCGGCGAACGCACGCGGTTCGGGTCCGTCACCCTGGGTCTGGTGCCCGTCACCGTCACCCACCAAGTGGTGGGGTATCTGCGTCGCCGCCTTTCCGGTGAGGTGATCGACTTCATCGAGTTAGACATGCCGGAACACACGCTGGCGACTACCGCGGTCATGTACACCATCACCGAAGAGGCCTTGCTGCGCAAGGGGATTGATGCGCCGCGGATCCCCGGATCACTGCACGCCGCCGAGCACGCGGCGATCGGCCTGCTGCCGCTGGTGGCCAGCTGCGATCGGGGCGATATCGGCGGCTTGTCCACCGCGGTGGGACCGGACCCGGCCGGTCTGCCCAGTGTCTTCGTGTACGACGGGTATCCGGGCGGCGCCGGGTTCGCCGAGCGCGGTTTTCGCCAGGCGCGTACCTGGCTGGGAGCGACCGCCGCCGCCATCGAGGCATGTGAGTGCCCCCGGGGTTGTCCGTCCTGCGTGCAGTCCCCGAAATGCGGCAACGGCAACGACCCCCTCGACAAGGAGGGTGCGGTGCGGGTGTTGCAACTGGTCCTCACGGAGCTGCCGCACGTCGAGCAATCCGGCGGATGACGACCGACCCCTCGACGGTCGACCCCACGGATGCCAGCTGACGGGCCAACGGACGCTCATCGGTGAGCGGCGACACCCCGACCTCGCGGGCGCAGCAGCAAACTACCAAGGCCACAACAACATTGGCAAGTTTCACCGGCTCACCGGCGGGGCGACGCTGAAGGCCCGCGGACGGCGCCGACATGGCCGGTAGGCCCGAGGTCCCAACAATGCGGGCCGTCGCCGTAAAATCGGCGGCATGGGCCACGACTGGTTGCTCGTGGAGACGCTGGGGGGTGAACCCACCGTGGTGGCGCAGGGACGCCAATTGAAAAATCTCGTCCCGATCACCACGTTCATGCGCCGCAGTCCCTATCTCTCCGCGGTTCGGACGGCGATCGCCGAGTCGGTACAGACTGGTCAGAGCTTGACCAGCATCACTCCCAAGCGCGACCGCGTCATTCGCACCGAACCGGTGGTGATGTCCGACGGCCATATCCACGGGGTGCACGTGTGGACCGGCCCCGCCGACGTCGAGCCGCCCGAGCGGCCGACCCCCGGGCCGCTGAAGTGGGACCTGACCATGGGTGTCGCCACCGACACCCGGGAGTCGTTGGCCAACAGCGGAAAAAATCCCGAAGTCGAGGTCACCTTCGGCAGGGCCTTCGCGGAAGACCTTCCCTCGCGCGAGCTCAACCCCAACGAGACCAAGGTGCTGGCCATGGCCGTGAAGGCCGAGCCCGACCAAACACTGTGCAGCACTTGGGATCTCACCGATTGGCAGGGCAACCCCATGCGGATCGGCTTCGTCGCGCGCACCGGCCTGGAGGCGGGGCCCGACGGCCGGGACCACCTGGTCGCGCGGGCGATCAATTGGCGTGCCGAACTCAAGGGCCCGGGGGTCTCGACAGACGATCTGGCGCAACGGATCCTGAGCGGGCTCGCTCAGGCCGGCGTCCACCGCGCGCTGATCGACCTGAAGAACTGGGCTTTGCTGAAATGGCTGGACGAGCCCTGCACGTTCTACGACTGGCGCGGCAGTGAGACCGGCAAGCCGAAGGTTCACCCCGACGATCAGCACTTGGTGTCCTCGATGACCGAAGAATTCGCCCACGGTGCGACCAGCCGGGTGCTGCGAATGCCCGGCCATGACAACGATTGGGTGCCGGTGCACGTCACGGTCAACAGGGTGGAACTCGAACCGGATACCTACGCCGGACTGGTCTCGCTGCGGTTGCCCTCGGAAGAGGAACTCGCCGCCGCCGGATTTTCGGGCGGCCCCGACCCGACGGCCTAACCCACGACGGGCAGCAAGCGGTCGGCGGCGACCGACAGCCGCTGGCCCCCGAGTTGCGGCCACGCCTGCACCGCGCAGAACGGCGCGCACTGATCCTGCGACGACCTCGTGCCGACGTGCACGCAGCACTGCACCAGCCGCTCTTCGATCATCGTGGACATGTCCATGAACGGTTTGACCGTGACCCGAACGACACGCTCACCCAGCATCCGCCTCAGTTGGCGTCGCCGCCCCGGCAGGGCGGCCGACGCCACGGTGAGCAACGTCGCCATGCCCAGATCGCAGTTCTCGCAGATCATGCGCCACACGTCCGACATCGCAGGATGCGACAACGAAGACTGCTCCGACAGCAACCCCATCAGGGATTCCCGTACGGCCAGCCGCAATTCCCGGGGAATGTCGGAGTCGGCGATCCGGTTGGCGATCAACCCCAGCTTGTCCTTGAGGTTGTCGTGGCCCATCAGTGCGACCAGCGAGCGCCAGTTCCCGTTGTCCTCACGAAGCAGGTACCCGACCGAGCAGCAATGGGGGTGCGAGCATGGCAGCGCGGTCAGATCCCGCCAGGTGACCAGGCCGGTCGTCTGCGGTCCCAACCGCTTCAGCACACCGGTGTGGGTGAGGCGGCTGGCCGGGTCAATGAGACCCGAACGCCCGGAACCGAATTGCGGCTGGATGCAAACACCACCGACATAGGGCGTGTCCAGCGCCAGCTTGACGATGTCGCCGATCTCGGTGTCGTTGACACCGAGTGCCGCCGTCATCACGAGCGTGGTGAAGACCTCGCGTTCGGAAAGTCGCCGCAGCGCCGACTCCTTGAGGCGCGATAGGTCGCCGCCACGGTGATAGCGGTGCGCGGCCGGCGAGAGCCCGTCGTACTGCAGGTACACCTCGGTGCGTTCCCGGTGCTCGGTGAGCAGGTCGAGCAGCTCGTCATCCTGAGCTATCCGGATACCGTTGGTGTTCAGCAGGATTCGTGTTATCGGTCGCGAGCTGAGCTCGGCGAGCAGCTCGGGCAGCTGCGGGTGCAGGCTGGGCTCGCCACCGCTGAGCATCACCACATCCAGGCGGCCGTTCTCCCGTGCGAGCCGCTGGTCGACGTTGGCCAGCACGTCACCCACCGCGACGACATTGCGGAGGTCCGGCGAGGAATCGGCGAAACACGTTGGGCAGCGCAGGTTGCAGGTCGCGGCGATGTCCTCCAGCAGGATGCAGGTGTGTTGAGTCTGCATCGGCGGCAGGCCGCGTAGATAGGCCGACGGGATCGGGTCGAAGTTGTCCGGCTCATCGGGGACATGCGCCTTGGTGGGCGCGGTCCACTCCTCGAGGTAGGCAAGGATCTCGGGGTCTTCGTCGTACAGCGTTCGAACGAGCCCGTGTCTCGGGCAGCCCCGTTCCAGCCAGACCTGCCCGTCGCCGCGCACGGCCAGCCAGCCGCTGAGCCGTGCCACGTCGCCCAGCGGACGATCGGGTTCCTCGGCGTGACACTGGGGGCAAAACGCGTTGACGTAGCGGTGGATTCGGTCGCCCCGCAGTTCCATGCCGCTCATCGGGTGATGTGATAGAGCATCGGGTTCAATCCGGTACAGATGCCGACGGTGAAGATCGAGGTGAGTGCCCAGCCGATCATCAATCCCATGCCGATTCCCCTCGCCCAGGCACTCGTCTTCACGAACAACAGCGCTCCCCCGCCTGCGAACGCGATCAGCCCGAGCATGACGGCTCCGGCCGCGAAGGCGATCTTCGGAGCGACGGCATTGGCGAGCCCGAACAGCACCAGCGGGCCGACGACGGTGTTGATTCCGGCATACAGCGCCATCCCGGCGATGGCCGCGCCGAAGATTTCGCCGCCGCTCGGCTTGCTCGGCGGCGGTTGCCAGCCGGGGTAGGGCCGGTTCATGTCATAGGGATAACCGGGTGGGGGCCAGTCCGGGGGGCGCCAGCCGTCCGGCGGAGGCGGACCCGGCGGTGGGTTCGTCATGCGGGAACCGCCTCCCGTCGCAGCAAGGTGTCGTAGTGGCCCCGCCGATACCCCAGGCGCAGCCGGATGGCGATGAGCAGGAGCGAGGGCAGGAGAAACCACTGCGGCCGGGTCAGGCCCAGCCACACGGTCTCGTTGGCCCGGACGAACTCGACCAGGAACCGGAACACCGCATACCCCGCCACGTAGAGGACGAACAGCTCACCCGGATGACTTATCCGGTTGCGCAACCACAGCAGGACCGCGAACGCGGCCAGCTGAAAGGCGATTTCGTAGAGGAACGACGGGTGCATTGCCACGCCCGCGAGGCAACCGGGACATTTCGGTGTGCCGGCCGGGGCGTGGATGCCCCACGGCAGGCCGGTCGGGCGTCCCGGCGCTTCGGTGAGGTGGCAGCCGACGCGGCCGATCGCCATGCCCAGCGCGACCGCCGGAGCGAACAAGTCACCCGTCTTGCCGGTGTAGCCGCCGATGCGCTTGGCGATCAGGACGCCGAGGTAGGCGCCGCACAGTCCGCCCAGAATGCTGCGCGACCCGAATTCCCAGGCCTGTAGCAGCGACGGGTTGAGGCGGACGTCGAGGTGCTCGGCCCAACCGGAGAGGCGCATGCCCACCGCGCCACCGACCAGGGCGCCGGTCACCGCCACCAACGATTGTTCGTTGACCGCTCCGCGCCGGCGGGCCTCGACGATGAACACGACGGCGGCGGCCAGGACGCCCAGCGCGACGAAGACACCATGCACCGGCAACACGAACGGGCCGATCCGCCACTGCGGCACCACGTCGACAGACTATTACGCACGGGCCCGCGTCAGCCGCTAACGGGCCCCGCCCGCGCGGCGGCGATCGCCGCGCCGCCGAAGACCGCCACCCGGACCCTGACGACGACGTCGAGATCGTCCACGGCACAACTGGCGTCGCCGGTTTGCATCTGGTGGGCCACCGCCGTCGCGCGGGCGCAGGCGGCTTCGGCCCCCGCCGGCAGCCGGGCCGCCGCGGCCAACGCCGCCAGATCGGCCGCCGCCTGCGCGCGATGCCGCGCCACCACCACCGAACCGAGGTACGCCCCGCCCCCCGTGACGCACAGCAGCACCGCGACCATCCAGGCCGCGACCAGGGTGGCCGAGCCCCGATCATCCCGACGGCTCCGCCATCGAGACCGCTTTGGCCGCGATGTCGAGCGCCGGCAACAACTTCGAGCGCGCGACGACGGTGGCCACCAGGAACTCGCCGTCGCGCTGCACCTCGACCCGCGCCCCGCCGGGGGCGATGCGGCGAGCCGCGCCGAGCGCCGTGCGTTCGTCGCCGCGGGCCGCGAGCCGGGCCGCCTCGCGGGCGGCGTCCACGCAGCGAATCTGCATCGACACCGCGGTGACGCCGGCCAGACACAGCACCAGCACGACGACCAGCGTGGCGACGCCCAGCGCCGCCTCCACGGTGCTGGCACCCGCACCGCCGGCTAGACCTTGGTGTTGAGCGCGCGACCGATGATGTTGGTCAGCGCCGACACGACGGAGTCGCCGGTCACGACTGTGTACAGGATCGCACCGAAGGCGGCGGCGGCGATCGTGCCGATGGCGTATTCGACCGTGGACATGCCCGACTCGTCGGACACCAGGACCGTCACGCGGGCCAGTAGCCCTCGAAACATGTTGTGCAGCAATGCTTCCCTTTCTTCTCACCACAATCCCGACTGCAAGACGTTGCCGGCGAGCCCGGCCACCACCGGAACGATCCCCAGGCACACGAAAGCCGGCAGGAAGCACAATCCGAGCGGTCCGGCGATCAGCACCCCCGCGCGCTCTGCGGTTGCGGTGGCCGCGTGCGCGGCGTCGTGACGGGCCTGGTCGGCCAGGTCGGCGACACCCTCGGCCAGCGCCGCACCCGAGGCCGCCGACCGCCGAGCCAGCCGCAGCAACGCTTCGGCCTGGGCATCAGCGGAGTTGGCCCGCGCATCCGGCGTAATCGTCCAGGCGACAACGGGATCGGCGCCCAGCGCCAACAGATCGGCCGCGCGCCGCAGCACGCGGGCCAACGTCGGCGGTGCGGACGCCGCGGCGGCCGCCGCGGCGGTGGCCACCGCCATGCCCGCTCCCAGGCACACGGCCAGCACGTCGAGGCAGGACGCCACCGCCAGCGGGTCGGGCCCGTGCGCCGGCCCGCTCCCCGGGCGCGCTCGGTGCTCGCGGACCGGCATCCGCGCCCGCGCCCGCACCAGCGACGGACCGGGGCCGATCCACGCGGCCACCGCCAGCAACACCGCCGCCGTCGTCATGACTCGAGCCGATCGGTGATGCGGTCGGCCCACAACAGGCCGCCGCACGCCAGGGCTGAACCGACCACCAAGAGCCATCCGCCCGCGTGCCCGCCCAGCAGGAAGGCCAGCGGTCGCGCCCCGATCAGTTGGCCCAGCAGCACGCCGAGCACCGGCAGGCCCGCCAGGATCACCGCGGTTGCGCGCGCACCGGCCATGTTCGATGTCACCCGCGCCGAGAACCGTTGCCGCTCAGCGATGTCGCGCTGCGCGGCGCGCATCAGGGTGGCTATCGCCAGGCCGTGATCGCTGGCCAGTTGCCAACACAGCGCGAGGCGATCCCATTGTGCGGGCAGCGCAGACGACTTCGCCGCCACGCGCAGGCCGGCCGCGACGTCGGCCCCCAACCTGGCGCGGGCGGCCACCGCCCGCAACGACTCCGCAACCGCGCCGGCGGATTCACCGGCGGCCACGCCGAATGCGCGCACCGGATGCGACCCGACCCGCAATTCGCCGACGAGCACGTCGAGTGCGCCTTCCAGCGCGTGGCCCTCGCGCTGGGCGGACCGGATGCGGTGGCGGCGGTGATAGCGCAGGCCCGCAGTCGCCGCAACGACCGCGACCGCCAGCAGCGTCGTCAACGGCACCAGCACGGCGGCCGCGCCCACGACCGCCGCGGCAAACCAGCCGGCCCCACCCGGCCCGGTGCGCGGGCGCCACCGACTGCCCGACGGCGCCGGCGCGAGACGGCGCCGCGGTGACGCCGGAAGGACGACGAGCGCGAGCGCCAACAGCAGCGCGCCCGCTATCGGGCCGTTCATGCCGGCATCCGGCTTTGCAACAGGCGATGCAGGAGGTCGGCGTCGTCGGTCAAGCCCGCCTCGGCATGCCACACCGTGACCGCGCGGACTCGTCCCGCAATCTGGCGCAGCACGGCGACTTCACCGAGCCGGCGCCGCCCGCTGCGATCCCGGGTGACATGCAACAGCACCTGCACGGCCGCGGCGAGTTGACTGTGCAGCGCCGCGCGATCGAGACCGCCCAGCGCGCCCAGCGCCTCCAGCCGGGCGGGAACTTCGGCCGGATTGTTCGCGTGGACCGTGCCGGCTCCCCCGTCGTGGCCCGTGTTCAACGCCGCCAGCAGATCAACCACCTCGGCGCCCCGCACCTCGCCGACCACGATGCGGTCGGGCCGCATCCGCAACGCTTGGCGCACGAGTTGGCGCACCGGAACCTCGCCGACGCCCTCGACGTTGGCGCACCGCGCGACCAGCTTCACCAGGTGCGGATGCCGGGGCGCCAGCTCGGCGGCGTCCTCGACGCACACGATCCGTTCGGTGGGCGCGACGGCACCGAGCATTGCCGCGAGCAAGGTCGTCTTGCCGGCGCCCGTGCCGCCGCACACCAGGAAGGCCAGCCGGGCGGCGATGATGTCGGCGACCAGGGCGGCCGCCTCGGGAGTCAAGGAGCCCGCCGCGGTCAGGGCGGCCAGGTCCTGGCTGGCCGGCCGCAACACCCGCAGCGACAGGCACGTGCCGGCGGCCGCCACGGGCGGCAGCACCGCGTGTAAGCGCACCGCGAACCCGGCGCCGATGCCGGTGAGCTGGCCGTCCACCCACGGCTGCGCGTCGTCCAGCCGCCTGCCGGCGGCCAGCGCCAGCCGCTGTGCCAGGCGCCGCACCGCCGCCTCGTCGGCGAACCGAACTTGCGTGCGGCGCAAACCATTCCCGTCGTCGACCCACACCGCATCGGGCGCGGTGACCAAGACATCGGTGGTGCCGTCCGCGCACAACAACGGTTCGAGGATGCCGGCGCCGGTCAGCTCGGTCTGCAACACCCGGAGATTGGCCAGCACCTCCGTGTCGCCCAGCATCCCGCCGGACTCGGCCCGAATCGCGGCGGCCACGGCGCTCGGCCCCACGGGAGCGCCCAGCGGGGCGGCTTCGGCGGCCAGCCGCTCACGCACCCGATCGATCAGCGAACCACTCACGCGGCCCTGCCGTTTCGTGCCGGCCCTGACGAGGCACGCGGTAATACGGCTAGCACCTCGCGGGCCGCGGCGGCGAGCGCGGATCGCCGTCCGACCCGTAGGCCGCCGCGCTCCAGCTGCTCGGCGAAGCGCGGCTCCGCCCTCATGGACGCCAGCAACGGAAGCCCGGTGATGTCGGCGATCTCGCCCGCACGCAACCCACCCGGCGACGGACCGCGCACCACCAATCCCACGTTGGGGTTGACGGTGCCCAGCACCGCAGCCAGTGCGCCGGCCGCTGCGCACGAGCGCACATCGCACCGGCTGACCACGACCACGAGGTCGGCGGCATCAAGCGCCGCCTGCACCGCATCGGTGAGGCGACGCGGAAGGTCGCAGACCACCGTGACGGGGCCGCGGCGACCGGCATCGACGATGGCTTGCACGGGCCCCGCCGCCAACTCGTATCCGCGCCGCGTGCCGGACAGGAAGCTGACTCCGCGGTGCCGCGGCAGCGCCGCACGTACGGACGGCCAGTTGAGGCGGCCGCCCTGCAGCGCCAGATCCGGCCAGCGCAGGCCCGGCACGCTCTCGGCGCCCAGCAGTAGATCGATGCCGCCGCCCCACGGGTCGAGGTCCACCAACAGCGCGTCGGTGGCGGCCTGCGTCAGGGCGACCGCCAGCGACGAAGCGCCTGCCCCGCCACACCCTCCGGTGACGGCGACGACTTCGCCGCGCGACCCGTCGTCGCGCGACGACTCGGCGGCCTCGGCGAGCGCGCCTACCAATTCGCGCTCCTGCTCGGGCAGCCGCAACACAAGCCCGGCCCCCACCGCAACGGCAGCCGCCCATGTCGCGGTCGCCGGGTCGGCCGCCGTGAGCACAATCACATGCGGGCGGCGGGGAAGCGTCGCCCGCCCGCACCTGTCGGCCGCTGCCTCGTCCAGCACCACGGCCGCGGCGGCAGACCACGTCTTGCGACTCAGGGCGCCGCCGGCGTGGACCACCCGGACACCGACGGCCGCGGCCACGCGATCCAAATCCCCGCGCAGTCCCGGGTCCGCCAGCACCGCCAAGAGGCCCGCGGAAGCCCCCACTTCGGGCGGGGAGGTGCTCGTCACGCGCCCACTCTGGCGGGTTCGCGATGTTGGACGCCAGTCCCAAATGCGGATCTGGGGATAGAGACGCGAGTGTGCACAAAGACATCGACCGGCGCTCGGTCGGCGTAAAGGAGATGGAATGTCCGCAACCAATTGAGCGGTCGCGTCGCGCGGTCCGTATGCGCGGAACCGGCCTTGAAAAGACCTGAAAAATACCCCAGAAAAGGGACGACCCCCGCCAGGGGGGGAGGAGGCGAGGGTCGTCGTGCATCAGCCCCGGGGGGTCGGGCTGATACACCCTCGGCTCAGGCCGAGTAATGCTTACTATACACATGACAAGCCGCGATAACGCAATAGCTCTTTCTATGAAAGAACACGTTGAGCCGCAAAAACACTGGCGTTACCAGTGGTCCCACTTTGCTGAGCGGCCTTTTCGGGCCCAGAATCTCGGCGCCGCCGCGCGACCGACCTATGCTGGGTCGGTGACCGTCTTCGACCCGGCCGCGGAGCAGCACACGGCGGCAACGTCCGCTTCCCGGGCCCGCACCGCGGCCTTCTTCGATCTGGACAAGACGATCATCGCCAAGTCCAGCACGCTGGCGTTCAGCAAACCGTTCTTCAACCAGGGACTGCTGAACCGCCGCGCCGTGCTCAAGTCGAGCTACGCGCAGTTCATCTATCTGCTCTCCGGTGCCGATCATGACCAGATGGACCGGATGCGCCTCCATATGACCAACATGGTCACCGGGTGGGATGTCGATCAGGTCAAGTCGATCGTCAACGAGACGCTGCACGACATAGTCACGCCGCTGGTATTCGCCGAAGCCGCGGACCTGATCGCCGCCCACAAACTGTGCGGCCGCGACGTGGTGGTGGTCTCCGCCTCCGGCGAGGAGATCGTGGCTCCGATCGCGCGGGCGCTCGGCGCCACCCACGCGATGGCAACCCGCATGGTCGTCGAGGACGGCCGGTACACCGGCGAGATAGCGTTCTACTGCTACGGCGAGGGCAAGGTGCAAGCGATCCGCGAGCTGGCCGCCCGCGAGGGCTACCCGCTGGAGCATTGCTACGCGTACTCCGACTCGATCACCGACCTGCCGATGCTCGAATCCGTCGGCCATCCCAGCGTGGTGAATCCAGACCGCGGATTGCGCCGGGAAGCCGTCGAACGTGGTTGGCCGGTGCTGTCGTTTTCGCGACCGGTATCGCTGCGCGACCGCATCCCGGCGCCGTCGGGGGCGGCGATCGCGACGACCGCGGCGGTGGGCGTCAGTGCGCTGGCCGCCGGCGCGGTCACCTATTCGCTGTTGCGCCGCTTCGCGTTCTAGCCCCGGCCAAGGAAGTCAGCAAACACATTTCGGCATGGCTTCGCAATTTTTGCAAAATTGGGCCTTGCTGCGCTAAGGGTCTAGTAGTACAAAGGAACCACGGAAGCCCGGTGAGGCCTAGGTCGATCCGGAGGAGAAGGTTCGATCTCCCGACCCGGGCGCCCAGCACGGTGCTCGGCACCCACGCGGAGTCATAGCCGCGATAATGGCAGAAGTGTTGCGGGCCTGCGTAATTGCGAAATGTGGACGGTGTCGACGGCCCTTTGGGTGGGGTTGCGACCGGAAGCATCGCAAGATCGCCGAGGCCAACCCACGCAGCCCCGAAATGCACGCATGGTAACCGAGTTCCGTGCTAGCGGGCGGCGGACCGAATACTTCGGGACGTCGCCCGCTTCGTATTGTCCGGTGGCGTTTCTGCGGCCGCCCGGCTACCGATTCAGCTATCGGTTCGACAGCGACTCGGCGATCGTCACAGCCTCCTGCGCGCCGGCCCGCATCGCCCGGCAACACAGCACCAGCCAGGCTCCCACCCCGGCCGGCGTGCCGTCCGCGAAGCCTTGTGCGGCGTCGCGATAGTCGGCCGGCTGGCGCATCCAACTCACCTCGGGCACACCCAATCCGTGTGGATCCAACCCGCTGGCAATGGTCACCAACCGCGACACCGCGCGGGCGACCACACCGTCGGCGCTGCCGAACGGCTTCAGCGTCAGCAGTTCGCCGTGCGCGACCGCGGCGACCACCGGCGCAGGCGCCTGGGTGCCGCCGCTTACCAAATCCGCCAGCAACTCCAGTCGCGGCCCGACGCCGGCATCGGCGCGGGGCCGGCCCAGCCGGTCCTCGTCCACCTGGTCAGCCGCCGCCAGCATGTGCAAGCGGGCCAGCGCCTGCAGTGGTGCCCGCCGCCAAATCCCGACCAGGGGGCCCTCTCCGCCTTCCAGCGCCTGGGCCACCCGCAGCGCCCCGCCGAACACCGGATCGCTGACGGCCCCGGCGTCCGCGAGGTCTTCCAGCCGGACTGGACCACCGTCCAGCACCGACGAGGCTCGGGCCGCCCGCAACGCCGCTTCGGCTGCGGTCACCGGCCATCCGCGCAGGTTGGCTCGGTGCCGGTGGGCGCGGCCCAGCGCGTCGCGGGCCCGGTCGCTGGCCTCGGCGACGCCCGGCAACTCCATCAACGGAGCGAGTGGATCAGCCGTCACAGGTTGCCAACCTATCCCGGCTTCAACGATCGGATGCCGGCACGTGCGGGATGGCCTCCAGCAGCCGGCGGGTGTATTCGTGCCGGGGCCGGGTGAACAGCTCGTCGGTGGCGGACTGCTCTACCACCCGACCGGCGCGCATCACCAAGACGTCGTCGGCGATCTGCCGGATCACCGCCAGGTCGTGGCTGATGAACAGGTACGTGAGGCCCAGTTCGGCCTGCAGCTCGGCCAGCAAATCCAAGATCTGGGCCTGCACCAGCACGTCGAGCGCGGAGACCGCCTCGTCGCAGACCAGCACCTCGGGCCGCAGCGCTAGCGCCCGGGCGATCGCGACTCGCTGCCGTTGGCCACCCGACAGTTCCCGAGGCAGCCGCCCCAGAACCGATGACGGCAGCGCCACCTGGTCGACGAGTTCATGCACCGCTCGCGCGCGTTCCCCGCGGTCGCCGACGCGGTGGATGCGCAGCGGTTCCTCGATGGCGCGAAACACCGTGTACATGGGATCCAGGCTGCTGTAAGGATTTTGGAAGACCGGCTGCACCCGCCGCCGGAAGGCCAATTGCTGATCCCGGCCCAGTGCGTCGTCGATGCGGGTGCCGTCGAAAACGACCGTGCCCGAGCTCGCCGGCAGGAGGCCGAGCACCATCTGCGCCAGGGTGGACTTGCCAGAACCCGACTCCCCGGCGATCGCCAGCGTGCTCGCCCGCCGCAGCCGAAACGAAACCCCGTCGACGGCACGAAATTCCGCTCGCCGCCACGGCGCGCCTTGCGACTCGCGGTAGACCTTGGTCAGCTCCGAGGCGACCAGGATGTCGTCGGACGCCCCGCGATCCGCCGGACGCTGCCGGGCCGGGCTGTGCACCGTCAGCGACGGCGCGGCGGCCACCAGCCGCCGGGTGTACTCGTGCCGCGGCTCCCGCAAGATCGACCGCGTCGCACCGGATTCCACCACGACGCCCTCGCGCATCACGACGACGGACTCGGCGCGTTCGGCGGCTAGCGCCAGGTCGTGGGTGATCAACAGCAGCGCGGTGCCGAGCTCCGCGGTGAGCTCCTGCAGGTGGTCGAGCACCTGGCGCTGGACGGTGACGTCGAGCGCGGACGTCGGCTCATCGGCGATCAGCAGCCGCGGCCGTCCCGCCAACCCGATCGCGATCAGGGCCCGTTGACACATGCCGCCGGACAGCTGATGGGGATAGCGACCCGCTTGTTTCGCCGGGTCCGCCATGCCCGCCTGCGCGAGCAGCTCCACCGCGCGCCGCCGCGTCCGCCGGTCGGAGGTGTTGGCCCGCAACGCTTCCGATACCTGGAATCCGACCTTCCAAACCGGGTTGAGGTTGGTCATCGGGTCCTGGGGTATGTAGCCGATCTGGCGCCCCCTGATGGAGCGCAGCGTCCGGCGGTCGGCCCGGGCGATGTCCGATCCGTCGAAGACGATGCGCCCGGCGGTAATTCGGCCGCCGGGGGGAAGCAGCCCGAGGATCGCCGCCGCCGTGGTGGACTTCCCCGATCCCGACTCGCCCACCACCGCGACCGTGTGGCCCCCCAAGACGGTGAAATCGACGCCGCGGACCGCAGCGTGATCGCCGAAGCCTACTTTGAGGCCCTCGACCGACAGCAGCGGCGTGTCGTTCATGGCCGCCACGCCCGCGACGCCGGATCGAGGGCGTCGCGCAATGCGTCGCCCATCATCATGAAGGCCAGCACCGTGGTCGCCAGTGCGCCGGCGGGATAGAACAGGATGGGTGAGCCCGCCCGCAACCGCGTCTGGTCGAGGTTGATGTCGCCGCCCCAGGACACCACCGACGTTGGCAGTCCGACGCCCAGGTAGGACAGCGTGGCCTCGGTGACGATGAAAACGCCCAGGGCGATGGTGGCCATCGCGATGACCGGACCAAGGGCGTTGGGCATTGCGTGGCGCACCAGAATTTGAAAGCGGCTCAGCCCCAGCGCTTTCGAGGCGAGCACGTAATCGCTGCTGCGCACTGCGAGCACCGATCCGCGCGCGATGCGGGCGATCTGCGGCCAGCCGAACAAGGCCAGGATGGCGATCACGGTCCACACCGTGCGGTGGTGCATGACCTGCATGAGCACGATGGCGGCCAGCAGCAGCGGCAGGCCGAAGAACACGTCGCTGATGCGGGAGACCACCGCGTCGATCCAGCCTCCGTAGAACCCGGCCACTGCGCCGAGCGCACCGCCGACGACGAACACGACCAGGGCAGCCCCCAACCCGACGGTGACCGAGGCCCGCGCGCCGTAGACGGTGCGGGCGTAGACGTCGTGACCCTGCAGGTCGGTGCCGAACCAGTGCGCGCTCGAGGGCGGAAGGAGGCTCTGGCCGGGGTCGGCGTAGGTGGGGTCGGCCCCGGTGAACAACGCCGGAAACATCGCGACCGCGACGATGAACAGGATCAGCAGGCCGGCCACGACGAACTTCGGGCGGCCGCGCAGCCCGCGCCACGTGTCGCGCCAAAAACCCGACCGCTCAGCCATACCGGATCCTCGGGTCCAGCGCGGCGTACAGCAGGTCCACCGCCAGATTGGTGATCAGGTAGATCAGCACCAGCACCGTGACTATCGACACCACTGTCGGCGCCTCCTGCCGGGTGACGGCCTGATACAGCACACCGCCGACGCCGTGGATGTTGAAGATGCCTTCCGTCACAATGGCTCCGCCCATCAGCGCCCCCAGGTCGGCGCCCAGGAAGGTGATCACCGGGATCAGCGAATTGCGCAGGATGTGCACCGTCACCACGCGCTGCCGGGACAACCCCTTGGCGGTGGCGGTGCGGACGTAATCGGCGTGCGCGTTGGCGGCCACCGCGGACCTGGTCAGCCGCACCACATAGGCGAACGACACCGAGCCCAGCACGATGCCGGGTAGCAGCAGACGCCCGAACGTCGAGCGCTCCCCCACGGTGACCGGTGCGATGCCCAACCGCACCCCGAAAACGAATTGGGCAAGGAACCCCAGGACGAAAATGGGGATCGCGATGATGACGAGTCCGGCGATCAGGACGGTGGAATCGAAGCCTCCCCCCGTGCGCAGTCCGGCGATCACGCCGAACCCGATGCCCAGCACCGCCTCGACGGCCAGGGCTATCAGCGCCAGCCGCACCGTCACCGGAAAGGCATGTGCGAGAACGTCACTCACCGGCAACCCGGAGTAGGACCGGCCCAAGTCGCCGTGCAGCACGCCGCCGAGGTAGCGGAGGTACTGCACCAGGAACGGATCGTCGAGGTGGTAGCGGGCCCGCAGTTGCGCGGCGACCTCGGGCGTGAGCGGGCGGTCCCCGGCGATCGCGGCCACCGGGTCACCGGGCAACAGGAAGACCATGCCGTAGATCAGCAGCGTGGCGCCGAGGAAGACGGGCACCATGACGGCGATCCGGCGCGCGATGTACCAACCCATCTGTCAAGCCTTGACGATGTTCTCGTAGTCGGGCAGACCGTTCCAGGTGAGCTTGACGCTACCGACCTGTGGCGACCATCCGACCACCGCGATGTAGTACCACAGCGGCACAGCGGGCATGTCGTGCAACAGGATTCGCTGTGCCTCGTTGACCAGCACATCCGCTTGCTGCAGATTTGGCGCGGCCTCGGCGGCGGCCAACCCGGCGTCGAATTCCCGGCTCGAGTACCCGACGTCATTGGATCCCGCCCCCGTGGCGTACAGCGGGGCCAGGAATTCGATCATCGACGGGTAGTCACCGATCCAGCCCGCGCGGAACGCGGTATCGATGGTGCGGTTGGTGATCTGGGTGCGGAAGCCCGCGAACGTGGGGTGCGGCGCGCCGACGGCGTCGATGCCCAGCACGTTCTTGATGCTGTTGGCCACCGCGTCCACCCATTCCTGATGGCCGCTGTCGGCGTTGTATGCGATCCAGTACCGCCCGCTCCAGGGCGAAATCGCGTTGGCCTGCGCCCAAAGTTGGCGTGCCCGTTCGGGGTTGAAGTCCAATGCGGCGCTGCCCGGGATGTTCCGATCGAAGCCGGGCAACGAGCTGGCGGTGAAATCGCGGGCCGGGCTGCGGGTGCCGTTGAAGATCTGCTGGCAGATCTGCGGCCGGTTGATGGCCGCCGACAGCGCCAGGCGGCGCAGTCGGCCTTCTGCGCCGCCGAAGTGCGGCAACCGCAATGGCGTGTCGAGCGATTGGCTGACCGCGACGGGCCCACTCGCGGCGTTGCCGCCGAGGTCACGCTGGTAGATCGTCAGCGCGCTGGACGGAATCGTGTCCAGCACATCCAGATTGCCGGACAGCAGATCGGCGTAGGCGGTGTCCAGGTTGGCGTAGAACTCGAACCTCAGACCTTTGTTATGGGGTTTGCGATTGCCGTGGTAGTCGGGGTTGGGTTTCAAGTCGATCTTGACGTTGTGTTCCCAGGCCGGCCCGTCGGGACCGTTCGCCAACTCGTACGGCCCGTTGCCGACCGGGTTGCGGCCGAACGCGGCCATGTCCCGAAAAGCCTTGTCCGGTAACGGGTAGAACGCATTGTGTCCAAGCCGCAACGTGAAGTCGACGGTCGGCGCCTTGAGCCGCACATCGAACTCGAGATCGTTGACCACTTGCAGCCCGGACATGGTGGTCCGGGTCGGCTTTCCGCCACCGGTCAGGCCGGCGACCTCGTCGTACCCGACGATCGGGCTGAAGAAGCTTTGTTGCAGTTGGGCATTGGTACTCAGCGCCCCGTAGTTCCACGCGTCGACGAACGAATGGGCCGTCACCGGTGAGCCGTCGGTGAACTTCCAGCCGGGCTTGAGGATGATTCGGTAGTCGATGTTGTCGGTTGTCTCTACCGACTGCGCCACCTCCGGCGACGGCTTGCCCGCGGAGTCGTAGGACACCAAACCGGCGAACAGCCGATCCAGGATCCGCCCGCCGAGGCTGTCGTTCGTGCCGGTCGGAATCAGCGGGTTCGGCGGTTCACCGCCGTTCACCACCACCGACTCAGGGGTCAACGCGCCGCCGCCGCACGCGGCCAGCGACGCGACCGCCAGGAAGCCGGCGGCCGCCATCCCGGCGGAAAGGGCCCGCATGCGACGCATGACACCCGACCCTAGGGCCTGCCACCCGCGGCCGGTGAAGTGCCCGCGCCCACTTCATCAACCTAGAATCCCGTCGTGACCGTCGCGTATCTGGCCTCGGACGAATCGGCTGAGCTAGCCGGCCGATTGATCTTCGCGGTCGGCCTTCCCGCAGTCGGCTTGGTCTGTCTGATCATTGGCCTTCTAGAGCGCTCGCGCAGGCGTCGGCAGTCCCCGCCGCCGTACCACCCCGGCTACCCGTATCGGCCGCCGCCTCCGGCCATCGAGTATCCGGGCCCGTATCCCGCTCCACCGCCCTATCCCGGTTACCCTCCCGCGGTACCGCCACCGCGGCCGGCGAGCAAGTCGGCCATCGCGCTGATCACCATCGGTATCGTGCTGTTGACGTTGGGCGGGCTGAACGTCCTCGTCCACGTTGCGCGCGCCGTGTCGCGCGACGATCGTGGCTCGCACACGACCGCCCAGCCAACCCCATCGGCCAGAGCCGCGATGCCCGAAATCGGTCAGTGCTTCACCGAATTCGAGGTCCAAATGGGTTCGCTCAACCAACCGACCGACTGCGGTGATCCTGTGGCGACCTATGAGCTCGCCTCCATAGGCGGGCCGACGGCGACGTGCCCCGACAACAAGCGCGGCGGCTCTGTTTACGCGCGCCTCACCAACGAATCCCACACGCTGTGTTTTGTCCCGAACCTCAAACAAGGACTCTGCTACCTGAGGACGGGCCAGCGTGAGACGACGACGTTGACACCGGCCGATTGCGGTGAAGCACGCTACGCAAGATTAAGGGTCGACAAGCGCATCGACGGCAGCGCCGACGAAACGCAGTGTCCGCCGGGGACAAAGGCCAACGCGTATCCCACGCCGCCGCGGGTCTACTGCTTGGTGCAAGCCGAGTCGTGACGTCGATCAGACGGGCGTTACCGGATGCACCTGCAACGCGCAGGCATCGATGGCGGCCGGCACAGTCAGCACCACGGTCGTGTCCGGCGGGTTGACCAGCAGCTCGGTATAGGTGGGGCAGGGCTCGCCGTTGACGTCGATGGCGGTGCCCTCAACGATGGCCTGCGCCTGGGTGGACAGGGACAGGATGACGGTGGGCGGCACCTCGGCGCCCCCCGGCAGGCCCCCCATGTAGCCGCGCAGCGTGGGCTGGGCGTGTATGGGCGGCCCGCCCGCGCCCGAGTCGACCCCGGGGTACCCGGTCAGCGTGCAGGGCTCCGCGCCCCCGGCGAGGCTGAACACCAGGGTCGCCGCGCGGTGGCCGACCGCGGCCTGCGTCGACGAGGCGGTGACCGCGATCTGGTCCGACCAGCATGGGGTGGGCGCGTCGGCGGTGTCGGTCGGCATGGCCCACGCCGGGGATCCCAGCATGGCGGTGGCCGCGTAACCCGTTGCGGCCGCGGCGAAGCTGGGAGCTAGTCGGCGGTTGCGCCGCCCGTGACCGGGCACACCGGTGATTATCCGCTACGGGGCCGGCTTTGACCTTCGATTTGCAGCTTCGCTTTTCACCTTGTGGGGCTAGGCTCTCTGACGATTGACGAGCCTCGACACCAGGAGGAAGCCAGTGACCGCCACAGACGCCGTAGGCCCGTCGTCGTATCCGCCGCCGCCGGCGTTCGCCGAACAGGCCAACGCGGGTGAGGAGCTCTACCGCGAGGCCGACGAGGACCGGCTGGCCTTCTGGGCCAAGCAGGCCAATCGGCTCTCCTGGTCGACGCCGTTCACCGAGGTGCTCGACTGGTCGCAGGCGCCCTTCGCCAAGTGGTTCGCCGACGGCAAGCTCAACGTCGCCTACAACTGCGTGGACCGTCACGTGGAGGCCGGCCACGGCGACCGCGTGGCCATCCACTGGGAGGGCGAGCCCGGCGACAGCCGCAGCCTGACCTACGCCGACCTGCAGGCACAGGTGTGCAAGGCGGCCAACGCGCTGACCGGCCTGGGCCTGGTCGCCGGTGATCGGGTCGCGATCTACATGCCGCTGATTCCCGAGGCGGTGATCGCGATGCTGGCCTGCGCCCGGCTCGGCGTCATGCACAGCGTCGTGTTCGCCGGTTTCACCGCAAAGGCGCTGCGGGCCCGGATCGCCGACGCGCAGGCCAAGGTGCTGATCACCAGCGACGGGCAGTTCCGCCGCGGCAAACCGGCACCGCTGAAGGACGCGGCCGACGAGGCGGTCGCGTCGGGCACAGACGGTGACAGTCCCGTCGAGCGCGTTCTGGTGGTGCGGCGCACCGGGATCGACGTGTCGTGGAACGACGATCGGGACCTGTGGTGGCACGACGCCGTCGACGCCGCGTCGCCCGATCACACGCCGGAGCCCTTCGATGCCGAGCAGCCGTTGTTCCTGCTGTACACCTCCGGCACCACCGGAAAGCCCAAAGGCATCGTGCACACCAGCGGCGGCTACCTGGCCCAGACCTCCTACACGCACTACTACGTCTTCGATCTCAAGCCAGAGACGGACGTGTTCTGGTGCACCGCCGACATCGGCTGGGTAACCGGGCACACCTACGGTGTCTACGGCCCGCTTTCCAACGGCGCCACCGAGGTTCTCTACGAGGGCACGCCCGACTCACCCACCCAGCACCGCCATTTCGAGATCATCGAAAAGTACGGTGTGACAATCTATTACACCGCACCGACGCTGATCCGGACGTTCATGAAGTGGGGTCGCGAGATCCCTGACGCCCATGACCTGTCCAGCCTGCGGCTGCTGGGCACGGTGGGCGAGCCGATCAACCCCGAGGCGTGGCGCTGGTACCGCAAAGTGATCGGCGCCGAGCGCCTTCCGATCGTGGACACCTGGTGGCAGACCGAGACGGGCGCGGCGATGATCTCCCCGCTGCCCGGGGTGGCCGCGGCCAAACCGGGCTCGGCGATGCGGCCGCTGCCGGGCATTTCGGCGAAGATCGTCGACGACCACGGCGTCGAGCTGGTGCCGGGCATCCACAAGGGCGAGCACGTCACCGGCTACCTGGTCCTGGATCAACCGTGGCCGTCCATGCTGCGCGGCATCTGGGGTGATCCCGACCGATACGTCGAGACGTACTGGTCCCGGTTCGCCGAGCAGGGCTGGTACTTCGCGGGCGACAGCGCCTATTACGACCGCGACGGCGCCATCTGGGTGGTGGGCCGCATCGACGACGTGATGAACGTTTCGGGGCATCGGCTCTCGAGCGCCGAACTGGAGTCGGCGCTGGTCGGTCACCACGGGGTGGCCGAGGCCGCGGTGGTCGCGAAGACCGACGAGACCACGGGCCAAGCCGTCTGCGCGTTCGTCGTCTTGTGCGCCGAGTACGAGGTGCACGACGGGGTCGTCGACGAACTGCGCGCCGAGGTGGCCCGGGAGATCTCCCCCATCGCCAAGCCACGTGAGATTCACGTGGTGCCAGAGCTGCCCAAGACCCGCAGCGGCAAGATCATGCGCAGGCTACTGCGCGACATCGCCGAAAACCGCGAGCTGGGTGACACATCGACGCTGCTCGACGCCAGCGTCTTCGACGCGATCCAAGCCGCCAAGTAGCACTCAGGCCGGCTAGGCCGGTAGCGGCGTGAACCCGGCACCGGGCCGGTGCTTGGCATTGATGTCGGCCAGGACCGCGTTGAACGACTGGACGACCGCAGGCGTGTGCAGCGGAATGTACTTGATGACGCAGGTCGGCAGGTTGTCGCTGAACGCCCCGTGGATCATGCCGACCAGCAGGTTGTTCACGGTCACCGGCGCCCCGGAGTCCCCCGGCTGGCCACAGACCTGCATGACGATGGTCCCCGGGTCCTGGCCCGGTCCCCAGGTGACCCCGCACGAGTTTCCGGTGGTTCGGCCCTGCTTGCAGGCGATCTCACCGAAGGCCGGATCCGGGCCGAGGCCATTGATCGCGAAGCCGTTGTAGTTGGCCGTCGGCGTCACCTTGGCGGGATCGAATTTGATGACGGCGTAGTCGAGGTTGTCGTTGCCGGCCACCATGGTGCCCAGCACGCCGGCGTTCTCGGCGCCCTCGGCGGCCACCTGCGCGCCCGGACCACCGCAGTGCGCGGAGGTGAAACCGATCAGCTCACCGGCGGCATCGCCCCCGATGGTCGTCAGGGTGCACATCGTGTCCCCGTTGATCACGATGCCGGCGCCACCGCCCATCGGGATCCGGACATCGGCGGCCGCGGCGCGAGCGGGGCAGCCCACCAGGACCAGGAGCACCGCCGCGATTGCCGCCGCGAAGCACCGGTGCGCCGTCTGCACAGCACCACTCCCATCGACAGGCCGGACCCGGACCGGCGTGACCATTCTAGTCGGCCGGGCGTCCCGTTCGCCGTGCCCAGCGCGGCCGAAGGCCCGCACCGACCGCTCCCGTTGTGCCCGTTGCGCATCTGAGCGGAATGAAACCCCACGGCACGGCGGCTCGCTGACCCCATAGAGGTTTGGAAACTGTCCGCGTGGGCATCTGGTTGAACGCCCTCGCGACGCCGCCGGTCGACCTCCGACAGGCGCCGGGCCGGCCGCCGCCTTCGGCTGGCCTCGTCTGGCATCACGCCGCATGGCAACATGAACCGCGACGACAGCGCCGGGCAGTGACGAAAGAGGGGACCGTCTGTGAGCAAACCCGATGGCAAGAACGGTGTGCCCAGCACCCTGACCACGATCCCCCTGACCGACCCGCACGCCCGGCCCGCCGAGCCCTCGATCGGTGACCTGATCAAGGACGCCACCACGCAGGTCTCCACGCTGGTGCGCGCCGAGGTCGAATTGGCGCGGGCGGAGATCACCCGGGACGTGAAAAAGGGCTTGACCGGCAGCGTCTTCTTCATCGCCGCGCTGGTGGTGCTGTTCTACTCCACGTTCTTTTTCTTCTTCTTCGTCGCCGAACTGCTCGACACCTGGCTCTGGCGCTGGGTGGCGTTCCTGATCGTGTTCGCGGTCCAGGTGGTGGTCGGGGCGCTGCTGGCCCTGCTGGGCTTCCTCAAGGTGCGCCGGATCCGGGGACCGCGGGAGACGATCGAATCGGTCAAGGAGACGCGCACCGCGCTCACCCCGGGCCACGACAAGGCGCAGGGCGCCCCCAAGCAGCTCGCCGACCGTGGCAGGCACGAAAAGCCCGAAACCGATCCATCGGGTTGGTAAATGGCACCGCCGGATCCGTCGGTAACCCGCATCGACGGGCCGTGGCGCCATTTCGACGTGCACGCCAACGGCATCCGGTTCCACGTGGTCGAGGCCCTACCCACCGGCGCTGACACGACCGCACCGCCCACGGCCGGGCCGCTGGTGATGCTGCTGCACGGTTTCGGTTCGTTCTGGTGGTCGTGGCGTCATCAATTGCGGGGACTGACCGGGGCGCGGGTGGTAGCAGTCGACCTGCGCGGCTACGGCGGCAGCGATAAGCCGCCCCGCGGCTACGACGGCTGGACGCTGGCCGGCGACACGGCCGGCCTCATTCGGGCGCTGGGACACTCGTCGGCGATGCTCGTCGGTCACGCCGACGGCGGGCTGGCCTGCTGGGCCACCGCGCTGCTGCACGCGCGATTGGTGTCGGCCATCGCGCTGATCAGCTCGCCGCACCCGGCGGCGCTGCGCCGGTCCACGCTGACCCGGCGCGACCAGGGGTATGCACTGCTGCCGACGTTACTGCGCTATCAAGTGCCGATCTGGCCGGAGCGCCTGCTGACCCGCGACAACGCGGCGGAGATCGAGCGCCTGGTCCGCAGCCGTAGCTGCCCCAAATGGGTTGCCTCCGAGGACTTTTCCGAATCCATCGGTTACCTGCGGATGGCCATCCAGATTCCGTCGGCGGCGCACTGCGCTCTGGAGTACCAGCGCTGGGCGGTGCGCAGTCAGCTGCGTGACGAAGGCCGCCGCTTCATGAAATCGATGGGCCGGCAACTCAGCGTGCCGCTGCTGCACCTGCGCGGCGACGCCGATCCCTACGTGCTGGCCGACCCGGTCAACCGCACGCGGCGCTATGCTCCGCAGGGGCGTTACGTATCCATCGACGGTGCAGGGCATTTCAGCCACGAAGAGGTGCCTGAGGAAATCAACAGACACTTGATGAAATTCATCGACTACGTGGTCAGCTGACGCAGGCCCCGGTGGTCACCTGCTGAGTGTCACCGATTTTGGCGAGCTGACTGGCCACCTCGTCGGCCGTCAACACGAAGCCGGTGTCGGGATCGTCGACGGCCGCGCCGAACACCACGCCGAGCACCTGACCGCTGAGGTCGATCAACGGCCCACCCGAATTGCCTTGTTCCACATTGGCTCTGATGGTGTAGACGTCGCGGGTTACCGGCGCGGGGTCGCGGTAGATGTCGGGTCCGCTGAGCTTGATGACCTCGCGGATGCGGGCCGGGGTCGCGGTGAAGTTACCGCCGCCCGGATACCCCAGCACCACAACGCTTGTGCCCGTTTTCGCCTCGGCCGACGCGAAGGCCAGCGGCTGCGGCGGCAGGTTGGGGACGGCAAGGATAGCGATGTCGACCGACGGATCGTAGGAAACCACGGTGGCGTCCAGGGGACTGCCGCTGGCGTAGATCTGCACGCTGTTGGAACCGGCCACCACGTGCGCGTTGGTCATCACACGGTCGGGAGCGATCACAAATCCGCTGCCCTCCAACACTTTCTGACAGCTCGGCGCCAGGCTGCGAACCTTGACGACGCTGGCCGCGGTGGCCTGCACCACCGGATTGCTGGCCAGCGCGGGATCGGGCGAGGCGACCGGAATCACCGGAGTCCGGCTGAACGGCTCCAGCACCGCCGGCAGGCCGGAGGTGTTCAGCAATGCCGACAACCGCTTGGGCACCGTCTTCAGCCACGGCGGGGCGACCTCGTTGACCTGGGCCAGCACCCGCGAGCCGCGGACCGCGGCGGCCAGCTCGGGCTGGTCCTTGGACTGGGTCAGCGGCGTCGCCAACAACCACGCCGCGGTCAACACCACCACGAGCTGGACGCCCACCCCGATGAACGAGTCGACCGTCCGGATCGTGCGGCTGCGGATCGCGCCGCGAACCGCCCGCCCCAGCACCACTCCCGCGACCTCGCCGACGACGACCAGCGCCAGGATCAGGAAGAGGGCGGCGAACAACTTGGCCCGCGGCGCGGCGATGTGGCTGACGAGGTGGGGCGCCAGCAGCACGCCCGCGATCGCGCCCAGCAACACACCCACGAACGAGAACAGCGACCCCACCGCGCCGGAACGCCAGCCCGATACGGCCGCGATGAAGGCGACCGACAGCACGGCCACGTCAAGCCACTGTGACGGGGTCATCGAGTTCATGTTCATCGGGTGGGGCCGCCCTGCTCGCCGACCAGCGCCATCGCCGCGTCCAGCTCGCGGACGTCGGTGATGTCCCAGGGCTGGGCCCAGCCGGCGACGTCGAGCATCGCACAGATCACCTGGCCAGTGAATCCCCAGACCAGCATCTCGTTCAGCAGAAACGCCGGGCCGGCCCACCGGCGGCCGAGGTCACCCCGGTAGACCATCAGCCGGTTGGCCGGGTTTATGAAGGCGCGCAACGGAACTCGCGCCACGATCGCGGTTTCGGCCTCGTTGACGACGGCCACCGGCCCGGGATCCGGTGAGTAGGCCAGCACCGGGACGACGTGAAACCGCGACGGCGCAATGAACGTGCGCTCCATGGTGACCAAGGGACGCAACCGCGAAACGTCGATCCCGGTTTCCTCCTGGGCTTCGCGCAAGGCGGTGGTGACCGGGCCGTCATCGGTGGGATCGGAGGCGCCGCCGGGAAACGCCGCCTGGCCGGCGTGGTGGCGCAAGGTCGAGGCCCGCACGGTGACCAGGAGGTCGGCGTCGTCGGGGACTCCGCCGTCGGCCGGCGCGGTCTCCGGGCCCGAGAACAGCACCAAGACTGCGGCTTCGCGACCGCTGCCGCGCATCGCCGACAAAGACGACGCGGCCTTGCCGGTGATCATCGCCAGCACGTCGGCCGGCAGCCGGCGCCGGTACGCGTCCGGCATCCGCTCGACGTTGTCGACCAGGGGGCGCAGCCACGGCGGGGAGGCGTCGGGGCTCAGCGCCACCGTCCCGCGCGCGTGGGTGCGGTTACCACCTCCCGCGGGCGGGGGGGTACCCCCAACACTCACGGGGCGCTCCAGTCGGTCCAATTTTCGGCTTATCCCTTGTCATTTCCGACCGCGGCGGCGATCTCGTCGGCGCTGTCGAAGGCCCGCGGCAGCATCTGGGCAACGCTACCGTCCGGCCGCAGAACCACCGTCGCGGGCATCACGTTTACCACGCCCAGCGCCGCCGCGACCCGCCGGCGACCGTCCTGCAGGGTTGGCAGCCGAACGCCCAGTTCGGCCAGCCGCAGCAACGCGGCCGTCTCGTTCTCGTCCTGATGCACCGTCACCACCATCACGTCAGACCCGACTCGCCGTTGATACTCGGCCATCGCGGGCAGTTCGGCCGCACACGGCGCGCACCAATACGCCCATAAGTTGAGGACCACCCGCCGCCCGGCCAGCGCGCGGGCGACGTCGACAACCGAACCGTCGGCGGCACACTCGGCCGTGACACCGCGCAGCGCGGGGGGGCCCGGGCCATCACCGGCGGCGGGACAGGGCGCCAGGTCGGCCCGTTGCCGCGGACCCGCCAGCGCGGCCGCCGTGTCGGCGTCGCGGTGTTCGCGGTCGGGTGGGCTCACGGCCGTGCCGGGCTTCGGGGCCGGCGCGGACTCGTCGCGCAGCTGGGCGACGAGGGCCGCCGCCAGCGCCGCCACCACCGCGAGGATCGCGATGGTCCAGCGCGTGGTCCGCGTCAAGGTGGTAGGCGCCTACAGGCCGGCCAGGGCCAGCAGGTGCTCGGTTTCCGGGCCCCGCACCAGGGGCGCGGCCAGTAGCGGTTCGGTGGGGCCGAGGCCGAAGGAGGGGCAGTCCTTGGCCACCACGCACACACCGCAGGCCGGCTTGCGCGCGTGGCACACCCGGCGGCCGTGGAAGATCACGCGGTGGCTCAACATGGTCCACTCGCTGCGTTCGATCAGTTCGCCGGCCGCGCGCTCGATCTTCACCGGGTCCTTGTCGCTGGTCCAGCGCCACCTGTGCAGCAGCCGCGCGAAGTGGGTGTCGACCGTGATGCCGGGGACGCCAAAGGCGTTGCCCAGGATGACGTTGGCGGTCTTGCGGCCCACCCCGGGCAGCGTGACCAGTTCCTCCATGGTGGAAGGCACCTCGCCGTCAAACCGTTCGACCAGCGCCTGCCCGAGGCCGATGAGGGAGGTCGCCTTATTGCGGAAAAACCCCGTCGGACGGATCAGGGCTTCCAGTTCGTCGCGATCCGCCTGCGCATAGTCCAGCGCCGACGGGTACCGCTTGAACAACGCCGGCGTGGTCAGGTTCACCCGTTTGTCCGTGCTCTGCGCGGAAAGGATCGTGGCGACGGTCAGCTCCAGCGGCGTGGTGAAGTCCAGCTCGCAGTGCGCGTCCGGAAACGCCTGCGCCAGCGCCCGATTCATCCGGCGGGCCCGCCGCACCAAGCCGGCCCGCGTCTCCTCAGACCAGCGCCGTGCACCGTTGCCACCCGGTGGGACCGAGGTGGACTTCGAGCGCCCGGACGACTTTGCCGCTGTCACCTACGACAGAGTACTGATTTCGTGATCTCGCCGAGACCACGTGTTGATTGAAGTCCATGTTTACTCTCCTTGTGTCGTGGTTGCTGGTGGCCTGCGTTCCGGCGTTGCTGATGCTGGCGGCGCTCGGATTGGGGCGGCTCGAACGGGGGCTCGCCCGCGAAGACGTCACCATGCTCGCGGTCACCGAGCTTTTCGAGTACGCCGAACTTGTCGACGTGCGCACCCTGGCCCGGGAGGGCATGCCGGAGGCGGTGGAATTTCTGCACCGGCGCGAGGCCCGGGAACTTTCCGAGGCCGCGCTGGCCGGGCTGACGGCCGGGCCGCGGCATGCGGCGCCGTCGTTTGCCGCCAGCTTCATTGACCCTGCCGAGCTGACATTGCCGACGCGAATACAAGCGCATTCGCAGATCAATCCGCAGTTTAAGGCCACTCGACACGTCAATCGTGTGTAGCGTTGCACGTTGGACAAAATGTCCTACCGCTAGACTCATCACGCGAGCAAGGGATTAACCTGCCCGTACACAAATCATTGGAAAGCTGAAGAGGCAACGTGGACGAGATCCTGGCAAGGGCAGGAATCTTCCAAGGGGTTGAGCCCGGCGCGGTCGCCGCGCTGACCAAGCAACTGCAACCCGTCGACTTTCCCCGTGGGCACACGGTCTTCGCCGAAGGCGAGCCGGGTGATCGGCTGTACATCATCGTCTCGGGGAAGGTCAAGATCGGCCGTCGCTCACCCGATGGCCGGGAGAACCTGCTGACGATCATGGGCCCGTCGGACATGTTCGGCGAGTTGTCTATTTTCGACCCCGGCCCACGGACTTCCAGCGCCACCACCATCACCGAAGTGCGCGCCGTGTCGATGGACCGCGACGCGTTGCGGGCGTGGATCGCCGACCGTCCCGAGATCGCCGAGCAGCTGCTGCGGGTGCTGGCCCGCCGGCTGCGCCGCACCAACAACAATCTGGCCGACCTCATCTTCACCGATGTGCCCGGCCGGGTGGCCAAGCAGCTGCTGCAGCTCGCCCAGCGGTTCGGCACCCAGGAGGGTGGCGCCATGCGCGTCACCCACGACCTGACCCAGGAGGAGATCGCCCAGCTGGTGGGGGCGTCCCGGGAGACGGTGAACAAGGCGCTGGCCGATTTCGCCCACCGCGGCTGGATCCGTCTGGAAGGCAAGAGTGTGCTGATTTCGGACTCCGAAAGGCTCGCGAGGCGCGCGAGGTAAGCGCGCGAATTGCGTCGAGATCGACGTTTTCGACACGTTCACTCGAACTTTTCCGCGATAGCGGCGATTTCGGCGCGAGTTCAGCGCTGCAAATAGTCCAGCTGCGCCTGAACGGACCATTCGGCCGCGTCCCAGAGTTTCTCGTCGACGTCTACATAGACGTGTTCGACGACTTGGCGCGCGGTGGCGTCGTCGCCGATGTCCCGCAACGCGGCGCGCACCTGTTCCAGCCGTTCCTGCCGGTGCACCAGGTAGCCGGACGCGACGGCCTGCAGGTCGGGCAGGTCGGGCCCGTGGCCCGGCAGCACCGTACGTCGCCCCAGACCACGCAAGCGCCGCAACGATTCCAGGTAGTCGGCCAGGCTGCCGTCTTCGGAATCAATGACGGCGGTGCCGCGGCCCAGCACGCTGTCGGCGGTGAGGACGGCGTCGTCGAGCACGAACGAGAACGAGTCGGCGGTGTGGCCGGGGGTGGCCATCACCCGGATCTTGAGGCCGGCCGCGTCGATCACCTCACCATCGGTGAGGTGACCGCCGAGGCCGCGCAGAAACCCGCTGCCCGCCGACCGCACGGTCGCGCCGGTCCGCTCGACCAGCTTGTCGATGCCGTCGGTGTGATCGCCGTGCCGGTGGCTGATGAGCACCAGCGTGATACGGCCCAACTCGGCGACCCGGGCGATGTGGTCGTCGTCGTCGGGCCCGGGGTCCACCACGACCAACTCGTCGCTGCCCTTGCCGCGCAGCACCCACGTGTTGGTGCCCTCGAGCGTCATCAACCCGGGGTTGTCGGCCAACAGAACCGAGGCAGTGTCGGTGACCGCCCGCAGGGTGCCGTATGCGGGATGACTCGGCGACTCCGGCGCATCGGTCACGATCGCGAGCCGACCTCCACGATCAGCTCCACTTCGACCGGCGCATCCAGCGGCAGCTCGGAAACGCCGACGGCCGACCGTGCGTGTGCGCCGTCCTCGCCGAACACCTCGGCGAGCAGCTCCGAAGCGCCGTTGATGACGCTCGGCTGGCCGTTGAAACCCGGAGCGGAGGCGACGAAGCCGACGACCTTGACCACTCGGGTCACCGCGTCGATGCCCACCAGCGAATCGACGGCCGCGAGGGCGTTGAGCGCGCAGATCCGCGCCATCGCCTTGCCTTCTTCCAAGCTGACCTGCGCCCCGACCTTGCCGGTCCCGGCCAGCTGTCCCGCCTGCAGCGGCAGCTGACCGGCGGTGTACACCAGGTTGCCCGTCCGCACGGCGGGCACATAGGCGGCCAGCGGCGCCACCACCTCCGGAAGCGCGACCCCGAGTTCGGCGAGCCGGGCGGAAGCAGTCATCTACTTGGGGCGCTTCAAATACGCGACGTGTTGCTCACCGGTTGGCCCGGGCAGTACGGACACCAACTCCCAGCCGTCGGCACCCCACTGGTCGAGAATCTGTTTGGTGGCGTGCGTGAGCAGCGGGACGGTGACGTATTCCCATGCGATCGGTTGGCTCATGGCGCGAGCTTATCGGTCGGATGTGAACGGCTCTGGCCTGCCCGGGGGCCGGACGCCGGTCGGGCTAGCATGCGAAGGTGGCAAACACATCGAGCGGCGGTAGCGCCGTCGGCTGGCCGGCGCGGCTCTCAAAGGCCCGCCTGCATTTCGTCACCGGTAAAGGCGGCACGGGCAAGTCGACGATAGCGGCCGCACTGGCACTGACCCTGGCAGCCGGGGGCCGCAAGGTCCTTCTGGTGGAAGTCGAAGGGCGGCAAGGCATTGCGCAACTCTTCGACGTCCCGCCGCTGCCCTACCAGGAGGTCAAGATCGCGACCGCCGAACGCGGCGGTCAGGTCAACGCGCTGGCAATCGACATCGAGGCCGCGTTCCTGGAATACCTGGACATGTTCTACAACCTCGGCATCGCCGGGCGGGCGATGCGGCGCATCGGCGCCATCGAGTTCGCGACGACGATCGCGCCCGGCCTGCGCGACGTGCTGCTCACCGGAAAGATCAAGGAATCGGTGGTGCGGCTGAACAAGGGGACCAAGAACCCCGTCTACGACGCGGTCGTCGTAGACGCACCACCGACGGGACGGATCGCCCGCTTCCTGGATGTCACCAAGGCTGTGTCGGATCTGGCCAAGGGCGGCCCGGTGCACTCGCAGAGCGAGGGGGTGGTGAAGCTGTTGCACTCCGAGCAGACGGTCATCCACCTGGTCACCCTGCTGGAGGCGTTGCCGGTGCAGGAAACCCTGGAAGCCATCGAGGAACTCGCCGAGATGGAGCTCCCGATCGGTAGCGTGATCGTGAATCGCAACATCGCGTCTTATCTGCAGCCCGCCGACCTGGCGAAGGCCGCCGAGGGGCACGTCGACGCAGACTCGGTGCGGGCGGGGCTGGAAATGGCGGGAATCAAGCTGAACGACACCGAGTTCGCGGGACTGCTGACCGAGACCATCGAGCACGCGACCGTCATCGCCGCGCGGGCCGAGATCGCACAGCAACTCGACGCGCTGCAGGTGCCGCGGCTGGAACTGCCGGCGATCTCCGACGGCGTCGACCTCGGAAGCCTCTATGAGCTTTCGGAATCGCTTGCACAGCAGGGGGTTCGATGAGCACCACGCCGAATAGGCTTGACATGGCCTCGATCTTGGCCGACACGACCAACCGGGTCGTGGTGTGCTGCGGCGCCGGCGGGGTGGGCAAGACCACCACCGCCGCCGCGATGGCGTTGCGCGCGGCCGAATACGGACGCAACGTATGCGTTTTGACGATCGACCCGGCCAAGCGGCTGGCTCAAGCGCTGGGGGTCAACGACCTCGGCAACACCCCGCAGCGGGTGCCGCTGGCGTCCGAGGTTCCCGGCGAGTTGCACGCGATGATGCTCGACATGCGCCGCACGTTCGACGAGATGGTGGTCCAGTACTCCGGAAACGGCCGGGCGCAAGCGATTCTGGACAATCAGTTCTATCAGACGGTCGCCAGCTCGCTCGCCGGCACGCAGGAATACATGGCGATGGAGAAGCTGGGCCAGCTACTGGCCGAGGATCGTTGGGACCTGGTGGTGGTGGACACCCCGCCGTCGCGCAACGCGCTGGACTTCCTGGACGCGCCCAAGCGGTTGGGCAGCTTCATGGACAGCCGGCTGTGGCGGCTGCTGCTCGCGCCCGGCCGCGGCATCGGCCGATTGGTCACCGGGGCAATGGGTTTGGCGATGAAGGCGATGTCCACCGTGCTCGGCTCACAGATGCTGAGCGACGCGGCGGCTTTCGTGCAATCGCTGGACGCCACCTTCGGCGGTTTCCGGGAGAAGGCGGATCGGACGTACTCGCTGCTGAAGAGGCGCGGCACGCAGTTCGTGGTGGTGTCGGCGGCCGAACCCGACGCGCTGCGCGAGGCCTCCTTCTTCGTCGACCGGCTGTCCACCGAAGGCATGCCCCTGGCCGGGCTGGTCTTGAACCGCACCCACCCGACGTTGTGCTCGTTGCCCGCCGAGCGGGCGATCGACGGAATCGAAACGCTGGCGGCCGAGCCGGGTTCCGAGGCGGCCTCGCTGGCCGGGGCCGTGCTGAGGATTCACGCAGACCGCGCGCAGACCGCCAAGCGGGAGATCAGGTTGCTGTCGCGGTTCACCGGTGCCAATCCGCACGTGCCGATGATCGGCGTTCCCTCGCTGCCATTCGACGTCTCGGACCTGGAGGCATTGCGCGCGCTCGCCGATCAGATCACGTCGACGGGTGACGACGCGGCCCGCGCCACGGCCCAAGGGCCCCTGCGCTAGGGGCCCGGCCGAACTCGGTCAGCCGACGTTGCGGGTTCTGCTCTTGTCGAAGAAGTCCGACCAGGACACCACTTCCGGGTGTTGCTTGAGCAGGGCCCTGCGCTGACGCTCGGTCATGCCGCCCCAGACGCCGAACTCGACTTTGTTGTCCAGCGCGTCCGCCCCGCACTCCTGCATGACCGGGCAGTGCCGGCAGATGACGGCGGCCTTGCGTTGGGCGGCCCCTCGAACGAAGAGTTCGTCCGGGTCCGTGGTCCGGCACAGTGCTTGGGAGACCCAGGCGATCCGTTCCTCGGCATCAACGCTGCGGAGTACCCCTTGTGCGGCCGCAATGTTTGTCCTACGCGCCGCAGGCCGTGTTCCTGACACGAACTGTTCCCTTCCCTACCGGCCGCTCTCACGACCGCCCTCCTGGGGTGCAGATCCACACCTGCGATCTACGCCACACTGTGTACATCGGTGTTACCTGAATCTCACCGTGTGTCTAAGTTAGGTGGTCAGCAGGCAATTGCGCAACAGTCCGATAACGCTTTTTTTGGGACGGGCGTGCCGTCTCGTCTCAGAAGGGCCGGCGATCGAAGTGATCTTGCACACGTGCGCGGGGGCGCAAACACTGACGCACGCGCAAATTTTATCGCACTCACGGCAGTAAAGCGCAGGTCAATGACGGGGGTAAAAAGGGGGTGAACTCGCAGCGTGGCGGCGTGACTGGGGGCCGCTACTGTAGTAGCCATGTCAGACCGCCCCCCGGCCCTTCTCACGATTTTGAAGCTTGCCGGGTATTGCTTGCTGGCCGGCGTCGTCGCCACGGCGCTGATGTTTCCGTTCGCGGGCGGATTGGGACTGGTGTCCAACCGGGCCTCCGAAGTCGTCGCCAACGGCTCGGCCCAACTCCTCGAGGGCGAGGTGCCCGCGGTGTCGACGATGGTCGACGCGAAGGGCAACACCATCGCCTGGCTGTACTCCCAGCGCCGCTTCGAGGTGCCCAGCGACAAGATCGCCAACACGATGAAGCTGGCGATCGTGTCCATCGAGGACAAGCGGTTCGCCGACCACAACGGGGTGGACTGGAAGGGGACGCTGACCGGGCTGGCGGGCTACGCGCGCGGCGACGTCGACACCCGTGGCGGTTCGACCATCGAGCAGCAGTACATCAAGAACTACCAGTTGCTGGTGACGGCGAAGACCGACGCCGAGAAGCGCGCCGCCGTGGAAACCACCCCGGCCCGCAAGCTGCGCGAGATCCGGATGGCGCTCACGCTGGACAAGACCTTCACGAAGCCCGAGATCCTGACCCGCTACCTGAATCTGGTGTCGTTCGGCAACGGTTCGTTCGGCGTGCAGGACGCGGCCCAGACCTACTTCGGCATCAACGCCTCGGACTTGAACTGGCAACAGGCGGCGCTGCTGGCGGGCATGGTGCAGTCGACCAGCGCGCTGAACCCTTATACCAACCCCGAGGGTGCGCTGGCGCGGCGAAACCTGGTGCTGGACACCATGATCGAGAACATCCCCCAGGAAGCCGACGCCCTGCGCGCCGCCAAGGCCACCCCCCTGGGTGTGCTGCCGCAGCCCAACGAGTTGCCGCGGGGCTGCATCGCGGCCGGCGATCGCGCATTCTTCTGCGACTACGTCCAGGAGTACCTGTCCCGCGCCGGCATCAGCAAAGAACAGGTGGCCCGCGGCGGCTACCTGATCCGCACCACGCTGGACCCGGACGTGCAGATCCCGGTGAAGGCGGCCATCGACCAGTTCGCCAGCCCGACCCTGCCCGGCATCTCCAGCGTGATGAGCGTGATTCAGCCCGGCAAGACGTCGCACAAGGTGATGGCGATGGCCAGCAACCGCACCTACGGCCTGAACCTCGACGCCGGTGAAACCATGCGGCCGCAGCCGTTCTCGCTGGTCGGCGACGGCGCGGGGTCCGTTTTCAAGATCTTCACGACGGCCGCCGCCCTGGACATGGGCATGGGCACCAACGCCACGCTCGAGGTACCGAGCCGATTCCAGGCCAAGGGCATGGGGAGCGGCGGGGCCAAGGGCTGCCCCAAGGACACCTGGTGCGTGGTCAACGCCGGCAACTACCGCGGCTCGATGAACGTCACCGAGGCGCTGGCCACCTCGCCGAACACCGCGTTCGCCAAGCTGATTCAGCAGGTCGGGGTCACCCGCACGGTGGACATGGCGATCAAGCTGGGCCTGCGCTCCTACGCCGATCCCGGCACCGCCCGCGACTACAACCCCGACAGCAACGAGAGCCTGGCCGACTTCGTCAAACGGCAGAACATCGGCTCGTTCACCCTGGGCCCCATCGAGGTGAACGCGCTGGAGCTGTCCAACGTCGCCGCCACGCTCGCCTCCGGCGGCACGTGGTGCCCGCCGAACCCCATCGACAAGCTGATCGACCGGCACGGCAACGAGGTCGCGGTGACCACCGAGACCTGCGACCAGGTGGTGCCCGAAGGCCTGGCGAACACCATGGCCAACGCGATGAGCAAGGACGCGGTGGGCGGCGGCACGGCCTCCGGCTCCGCCGGTGCGGCGGGCTGGACGCTGCCGGTGTCCGGTAAGACGGGCACCACCGAGGCGCACCGTTCCTCCGGCTTCGTGGGATTCACCAACCACTATGCGGCGGCCAACTACATCTACGACGACTCCACGACGCCGACGGACCTGTGTTCGTCGCCGCTGCGCCATTGCGGCGAGGGCGACCTGTACGGCGGCAACGAGCCGGCCCGCACCTGGTTCACGGCGATGAAGCCGATCGCCACCAATTTCGGGCCGGTGCAGTTGCCGCCCACCGATCCCCGGTACGTCGACGGGTCGCCCGGGTCGCGGGTGCCGAGCGTCGCCGGCCTGGACATCGACGCGGCCCGCTCGCGCCTCAAGGAGGCGGGCTTCCAGGTCGCCGACCAGAACAACTTCGTCAACAGCACCGCGAAGCAGGGCGAGGTGGTCGGAACCACGCCGAGCGGCGCAACGATCCCGGGGTCGATCATCACCATCCAGGTCAGCAACGGCATCCCGCCGGCTCCTCCGCCGCCGCCCGAGGGCGGGCCGCCGCCGGTCGGGTCACAGGTGGTGGAGATCCCGGGTCTGCCCCCGATCACCATTCCGCTGTTGGCGCCGCCGCCGCCCGCGCCGGGGCAGCCGCCTCCGTAGGCCGCCATCTTTGGTGCTGTGGCGCAAGGTATGCGTTGCCAAAGCGCAACCGGCAGTAGGCTGCCAGCATGGCTGATGTTTTGCCCACGCTGATTCGCACCGGTGCCGCCGCACTCGGTTCGGCCGTCGCCGGCATCGGTTACGCCGCCGTCGTCGAGCGCAACGCCTTCGTCCTGCGCGAGATAACCATGCCCGTCTTGGCGCCCGGTTCGACGCCGCTCCGGGTGCTGCATATCAGCGATCTCCACATGCTCCCCAATCAGCGCCGCAAACAGGCATGGCTGCGCGAGCTGAGCAACTGGGAGCCGGACCTGGTGGTCAACACCGGCGACAACCTGGCCCACCCCAAGGCGGTGCCCGCGGTGGTGCAGGCCCTCGGGGATCTGCTGTCGCGGCCGGGTGTCTTCGTTTTCGGCAGCAACGACTACTTCGGTCCGCGCCTGAAGAACCCGCTGAACTATCTGACCAACCCGTCGCACCGGGTTCGCGGTGAGCCGCTGCCCTGGCAGGACCTGCGCGCGGCCTTCACCGAGCGCGGCTGGCTCGACCTCACCCACACGCGGCGCGAGTTCGAGGTGGCCGGCCTGCACGTCGCGGCCGCCGGCGTCGACGACCCGCACATCGACCGGGACCGCTACGAGACGATCGCGGCCCCGGCCAGCCCGGCCGCGAACCTGCGACTCGGGCTGACCCATTCCCCGGAGCCGCGGGTGCTGGACCGCTTCGCCGCCGACGGCTACCAACTGGTGATGGCCGGCCACACCCACGGCGGCCAGGTCTGCCTGCCGCTCTACGGCGCCCTGGTGACCAACTGTGGCCTGGACCGGACCCGGGCGAAGGGCCCGTCCCGGTGGGGCGCGAACATGCAGCTGCACGTCTCCGCCGGCATCGGCACCTCACCGTTCGCGCCGGTGCGCTTCTGCTGCCGGCCCGAGGCCACCCTGCTGACGTTGATCGCCACCCCGATGGGCGGCCGCGATTCGGCCAGCGACCTAAGCCGTTCGCAGCCAACAGTTTCGGTGCGTTGACCGAGCGGACCCGGATCGCGGTCCGCAGCCGCTCGCGGTGCTGGACGGACAGCGCGGTCCGGCTGATCCACGCCGACGCGCGCCGCAGCGCCGACACGCACCTGTTGCGCTACCCGCTGCCGTCGGCGTGGGGCTCGGATGGCCCCGGCGCTCAGGTGGCGCTGTACCTCAAAGACGAGACCACGCACATCACCGGCAGCCTCAAGCACCGGCTGGCCCGCTCCTTGTTCCTGTACGCGCTCTGCAACGGGTGGATCGACGAGGGCACCACGGTGGTCGAGGCCTCGTCGGGTTCGACGGCGGTGTCGGAGGCGTATTTCGCGGCCCTGCTGCGCCTGCCCTTCGTCGCCGTGATGCCGGCGTCCACCAGCTCGGCCAAGGTGGCGCTAATCGAAGCCCAGGGCGGCCGTTGCCATTTCGTGCAGAACTCTTCGGAGGTGTACGCCGAGGCCGAGCGCGTCGCCCGCGACACCGGTGGGCATTACCTGGACCAGTTCACCAACGCCGAACGCGCCACCGACTGGCGGGGCAACAACAACATCGCCGAGTCGATCTTCGAGCAGATGGGCGAAGAGACGCATCCCATCCCGGAATGGATCGTGGTGGGCGCGGGCACCGGCGGCACCAGCGCGACGATCGGCCGCTACATCCGCTACCGCGGGCACACGACCCGGCTGTGCGTCGTCGACCCGGAAAACTCCGCGTTCTTTCCGGCCTACGCCGACGACCGCTACGACGTCACGATGCCCGTCTCGTCTCGGATCGAGGGCATCGGCCGGCCGCGGGTCGAGCCGTCGTTCCTGCCCGGTGTGGTCGACCGCATGGTGTCGGTGCCCGACGCGGCGTCCATCGCCGCCGCCCGGCACGTGAGCGCCGTTCTCGGGCGCCGCGTGGGGCCGTCGACGGGTACCAACCTCTGGGGCGCCTTCGGCTTGCTCGCCGAGCTGGTCGCCCAGCGGCGCAGCGGTTCGGTGGTCACGCTGCTCGCCGACAGCGGCGACCGATACCACGACACCTACTTCAGCGACGAGTGGGTCAGCGCGCAGGGACTCGATCCGAGCGGTCCCGCCGAGGCCCTGGCGCAGTTCGAGCGCTCCTGCCTCTGGCAATGAGCCGCCACGCCGCGGTTTGGCCAGCCGATGGGCCGGTGCGATAGGCTGTCGAAGCTTCAAGCGGGGTGTGGCGCAGCTTGGTAGCGCGCTTCGTTCGGGACGAAGAGGCCGTGGGTTCGAATCCCGCCACCCCGACCCAGTTGTATTAGCTGGCGTGACAGCCGAACGCCGAGTTTGACACTGCGGCGTCGCGGCTTTGCCGTTAAGCTCTGCCCGCATGGCGCTGGTAAGCCCGCCGCCCGAGCAGGGCGAGCCACGCGGGGTCGGCCCCAAGGTCACCGGATTTGCTGATTCGCCGGCGCCGGTCCGTAGTCCCGGTCACCCCACCCTGGCGGAGATCGCCCGGCGACAGCAGGAGATCCAGGCGTGGGAAGCGCTGAACGTCGGCGGCTACCGATTCGCTAAACCCGGCACCGTCATCGGCGCGCTGATCTCCGCGGTGCTGGTTGTTCTCGTGGTGACGCCCCTCCCGCCGAACTGGCCGTGGGACATCCCGACGATGATCCTGGCCGTCTTCACGGCGGTGGCGACCGTGACCTGCGGCCTGTTGTGGTTCGACAATCCGCACCCCACTCCCCGCCCCGAGTCGTTGGCGATCGTGCCGTTCTCGCGGGCGGAAAACCTGCGGCTGATGCAAGACCAGCCGGTCGAGCCCTACCGCGCCGTCTGTCCCTGCCCCGGCTGTGGCGACTTATCCACGCACCTGATCCGCGAGCCCGTCAAGGACGAACCCGACTGGGCGATGGTCACCCGGCGTTGCGCCGTGTGTCAACGCGAGTGGTCACAAGCCTGAATCGGTTGTGCGCCAACGATTCCGCCCCCGCCATTGCGGCGCTAGGCGCAGTCGGCGCAGATGGAGATGCCCCCGCTCGAGCTGTGCAACCGGCTGCGGTGCTGGACCAGAAAACAGCTCGAGCACATGAACTCGTCGGACCGCTGGGGAATCACCGTCACCGACAGTTCCTCGCCGGACAGGTCGGCGCCGGGAAGCTCGAAGAAGTGCACATCGTTGGGATCCTCGTCGACCACCGTGGTGGCGGACCCCTGCAGCGTCGGGGCTAGCTCGCGTATCGGGGATTTGTCCTGGGTTTCGGAGTCGGAGACCCGGCGTGCGTCATAGTCGCTTGCGGTCGCCATGGCAGTTCCTTCCTGCTGATGAGCCCGGGTTGACGCACTTTGCTGTACTCACCCGTGGCGCAGGCAGTACCCCATTCAGGCGCGAGTTACACCGACCGGCCCGAGAAAGTCACGCCGCCGGCCAGTGAGCCGCCTCAGCCGCCTGGCGATCGCGGGGTAATGCGCGAGGGCCAGGCCCAGCCACGGCGCGACGACCGACACGGTCAGCGCGACGATCGCGACCCCTTCGTGCCCAAACAGGAGCTCGAACAGCCCGACTGCCAGACTGAGGGCCCAGACCACCACGGCCGCGAGACCGAGCAGGGGGAAATCACGCTCGTACTCGACCGAGTAGTTTGCTGCTCGTAACGAAACGGGCGCGACCATGATCGGCTTTTACCCGGTCATCGCCGCGATTAAACGTCTCGGCGGGCGAATTCGCGCTGGTCGGTGTTGGTTAGCTCACAGCGGTCAACTAGTCGGCGGCGGGGCGGGCTCATCGGAATTCGCGGCGTGCCAAGCAAGTTCGGCGTCGCGCACCCGTCGGTGCGTGCGCAGCAGCCACTCTCGTGAGAAAGTCTGTGTATCAGGGTGATTCATGCGACATGCGGTTCGCCGATCGGGCCGCCGCCCGACCCGGCGGCTAGGGAGCCGCAGCCGATTCGCGGACAACGCTTCGCGGTTACCCCCCATCCCCGAACCCAAACGACGCGGCATGCCGGTGTCAGCCGGCCCCGGCCTGGGTATGCCGCGCAGATGAAACCCGCCGTTCTGTTCGACGTCGACGGAAGCCTGGTCGACTCCAACTATCTTCACGTCCACGCGTGGCTACGCGCCTTCGACGCCGAGCGCCTGCCCGTCAGCGCCTGGCAGATCCACCGGTGCATCGGCATGGACGGCTCCACGCTGGTGCGAACGCTCTCCAACGACGCCCCGGACGAGGTCCAGGAGCGGCTGAGCGACGGGCACAGCCGCTACTACCGGGAGAGCACCCCGCTGCTCGCGCCGCTACCGGGTGCCCGCGCGCTGCTGCGCCGCGTCGCGGAGCTGGGGCTGCAGGTCGTGCTGGCCACCTCGGCACCCGACGACGAGCTGGAGATCCTGCGCAAGGTCCTCGACTGCGACGACGTCATCTCCGAAACGACGTCCTCGCGTGACGTCGACACCGCCAAGCCCGAACCCGGCATCGTGCAGGTCGCGCTGGACCGGGCCGGGGTGGATGCCGACCATGCCGTGTTCGTCGGGGACGCGGTGTGGGACGCCCATGCCGCGGCGGGCGCCGGATTGCCCTGCATCGGGCTGCTCAGCGGTGGCATCGCGCGCGAGGAGCTGCAGGCGGCGGGCTCGGCACCGATCTTCGCCGATCCACAAGACCTGCTCGAGCATCTGGACTCGACCCGCATCGCCGAACTCGCGCTACATGCCGCGGGTGCGGAGCAGAATCGGTAGCAACCACCAGAAGAACGTAAAGAGCGTCAGCGCACACGCTCCCGCGATCAGGGCCGGCCCGCGGCCGGCCACCGCCGCGAACACGATGATCGTCACCCCGGTCAGGGCGAGGCCGAGCAGCGCCAGGCCCGCATACGCGCAGCGATGCGCGGCGGACACCAGCACCTGGAGACGATGGCGCCGGAAGAGCATCCGGTGCATGCCCACCGGGGCGATCAGCAGCACTGTCGCGCCGACCGAGCACCCCACCGTCGCGAGATAGGCGTCGCGCAGGAGCGGGGCCAGGACGTCGAAACGTTGCTGGAACGGCAGGGTCAGCAGGAAACCGGTGAGCAGCTGCACGCCCGTCTGCACGACGCGCAGCTCCTGCAGCAGGCTGTTCCAATTGCGGTCCAGCCGTTGGATTTCGGTTTCGCCACGCTCGTGGCTGTCCCACCGCTGGTCGTCTTGCGGATTATCGACGTCCATAGGCGTGATCATCGCACCTGTCGCATGCGCCAGCGCCGTTTCACGCCGAAGGGTCGCGGAATTCGTTATCCGCTTTCGCAATGTGAATTGATTTCGGCGCCCGCCAATTTGGAAACCATATATCGCAACGGGACCCCGGCTATTGTCAAAAACCTTGTCGCGCAACCACGCGCAGCGGCGACTACCGGCTGATGTTGTCGTCCCGCACCGCGGTCAACGCGTCGTCCAGCGTCGGGTACAGCGGGAACGTCTTGTCCAGCCCGGTCAGGTGAATCGGCCGCCTGGTCGCCGGGCCGCGCGCAACCACCCCGAATCCGGTCGCGTTGCCCAGCTTCTCGTACGTCGCAGCCAGGATCTTCAGACCCACCGAACCGAGGAATTCCACCGCGGAGAGATCGATGACCAGTGCCGTTGGGCTCTCCGCGACAACCGCGCCGATGGCCTGTTCCAGGGCCGGCGCCGTGACCAGATCGATTTCGCCGCTCACACTGACCACGGACACCCCATCGTGGTCCTCGACCAAGGTGGTAATCGAATCAGGAGCTGACAATGGCGATCCTTTGTCCTGGGCTTCAGGTGTGGTGCAAGCCTAGCCTGCGTTGCGAACTGCGAGAAGAATATGCCCTCAACACCTGCCCCGCGACAACCCAGGCTAGTCTCGCAAAATCGAGCCTGCACACAGCGGGGTGCGGACCGGCACTCGGGAGGCAACATGTCAGATTCGCCGGCGGAGTTCAGCGGCGCGGCCACCGCGCAGGCGGTCAGCATTTCCAGCGAGGGCCTGCTGCCACAGCTCGTCCAGCACCTGCGGCAGAACCGCACCGTGCTGCGCGAGGAGTGGGCGCGCAGAATCACCGAGGCCGAACTGCTCACCGCGATGACGCCGGAGGAGCTGTTCTCCGAGGCGACTGCCGTCTACGACAACTACGTGGAGGTGCTCGAGACCGGTAGCGTCGAGGCGCTGCAGGCCTACGCCCGCGACCTGTCCGAGCGCATCATTCCGCGGGGCGTGGAAACGGACGAGGTCGTCGGCATCGTGTTGTTGCTGCGCGACGTGCTGGCGCGCTCGTTGTTCGAGAAGTACCAGACCGAATTCGAGATGCTCAATCGGGTTCTGGACGCCTACGAACCGGCGGCCAACCGCATCGCCAACACCGTGGCGGTCAGCTTCGTGCAGGAACGCGAGCGCATCATCCGCCAGCAGCAGGAGGCCATCCGCGAGCTGTCGACGCCGGTGCTGCAGGTGCGCGAACAGCTGCTTATTCTGCCGATCATCGGTGTGCTCGATTCTCAGCGCGCCCGCCAGGTCACCGAGCAACTGCTGAGGGCCATCCGCGCGAACCGCGCGAAAGTGGTGGTCATCGACATCACCGGTGTGCCGACCATCGACTCCACGGTGGCCAACCACCTGGTGCAGACGGTCGACGCGTCGGGGCTGATGGGCGCCAGCGTCATCATCACCGGCCTGTCCTCCGAAATCGCCCTGACGCTGGTGACCATCGGGCTGGACCTGTCGAAGATGAACGCCGTCGGCGACCTGCAGGGCGGCATCGAGGAAGCCGAACGCCTGCTGGGCTACGAGGTCACTCGCACCGGCGAGCAGCCAGGATAGCTACGAGGAACACGAGCGCGCCATGCCCGTACCGATCCTGAAACAGGGTGCGATCCTCATCGCCTCAGTCCAGGCCGCGCTCAGCGACTCCGACGCCGAGCGGCTCCGCTATGACCTGATGGAGCGGGTCAGCCGGTTCCGCGCGCAGGGCATCATCGTCGACGTCACCGCCATCGACGTGATGGACTCGTTCGCGGCCCGGTCGCTGCGGACCATTGCGCACATGACGCGGCTGCGTGGCGCGGACACGGTGATCGTCGGCCTGCAGCCGGAAGTGGCCTTCGCGATGGTCCAGCTGGGTTTGGCGTTCGACGACATGAATACGGCGCTGGACCTCGAAGAAGGCCTCGCCCTGCTGAATCGTCAACTGACGCAGCGGAAACCGATGATCGGGCGCGATGGTGGCGACTGATATCGTCGTCGCCATCGACAATTCCGACGACATCGTCGAAGCTCGCAAAGCCGGACACCAACTCGCACTCGACCTGGGATTCTCCCTCACCGACGTCACGATGATCGCGACGGCGATCTCCGAGATCGCGCGAAACATCACCAGCTACGCCGGCCGCGGCAGCGTCCGGGTCTTCGTGGCCGACCGGGAGGGCCACAAGGCCCTGGTGGTGCGGGCCGAGGATCAGGGACCGGGCATCGCGGACATCGAGCGGGCAATGGAAGACGGGTATTCGACCGGGCGTGGGCTGGGGATGGGCCTACCGGGCTCCCGCCGGCTGATGGACAGGTTGCTCGTGGAGTCCGCGCTCGGCCGGGGGACGGTCGTCGAGATGTGGAAATGGGTCCCTCCCCATGCGTGACAACGGCCGGTTCGGTCCGATCGAGTGGGCAAGGGCGGGCCGCCCGTTGCCCAGCGAGTATGTCTCGGGTGATCGGGGTCTCGCCGTCGACATCGGCCGCGAAGCCGCGCTGTTCGGCGTGGTGGACGGTCTCGGCCACGGTCCGGATGCCGCGGCCGCTGCGCTGTGCGCCATCGAAGCGGTCAAACGCTCCAGTTCGGAGCGGCTCGAAGTATTGATCCAGCTTTGCCATCGTTTGCTGGAGGGCACCAGAGGGGTGGCGATGACGTTGGCACGGGTGGACTTCGCCGCCAACACGCTGACCTGGACCGGCGTCGGCAACGTCAGCGCCGACCTGGTGGCCAAGTCCCCGACCGGCGTCCAAATCCGATCCAGCGCACGGCTTATCGCGGGAATCGTCGGCTACCGCATACCGGAAATCAGACCGGCGCAAGTTATCTCGATCCGGCCGGGAGACCTGCTCGTGATAAGCACAGACGGGATCGCCGAAAACTACCTTGACCACATCGACTTCTCGGCCACCGCCGTCGTCATCGCCGAAGAATTACTCGGTAAGGACGCCAAAGAAACCGACGATGCCATGGTGCTCACCGCTCGTCATCGGGGTGTCTCGACATGAGTGACAGCGACGAGTTCCACGCCCAGTACGCCGCGGCGCTGCGCACCTACATGGAGGCGCGTGACGAAGACAGCCTGGCGACCGCGTATGAGCTCGGCCGCCGAGCCCTGCAGGAGGAAGTCAGCCTGCTCGCGATCATCGAGCGGCACGTCCAGCTGATCCTCGATCTGGCCAAGGACATCCAGATAGACGCGCCGATCGCGCTGGAATTCCTGTTGCAGCTGCTGGTCCCGCTCGACATCGCCACCCGCGGCTTCCTGGACGGCACCAGGCGCTTCGCGCGCGAGCGCGCCCGCGCCGAGGGGCTGGCCGACCGCGACAAATTCCGTACCGCAGTTGTCAATTCGTTGCAGGAGGGGTTTTTCGTCGCCGATCACGAGGGCTCCGTGATCGAGATGAACAACGCCCTGATCGAGATCCTCGGTTATCCAGCCGAGGGCCTGCCCTACCGCTGGCCCCACCCGTGGTTGGTCGACCAAAAGGGCGCCACCCAACAGCAGGCGCTGGTCCAGAGCATCGGCACCACCGCCTACGAGACGCCGATTCGGCACCGCGACGGGCACCTGGTCTGGGTGACGGTCAGCATCAACGCCGTTCAGGGCAGCGGCAGCGACCAAAACGTCTTCGTGGGGACTATCCGTGACATCACCGCCGAACGGGCCTTCGCCGCAAGGGAAAGCGCGGTCCTGCGCCTGGCGACCGCGGTGGCGGTGGCCAAAAGCGTGGACGAGCTGCTGTCCATCACCCTCGACGAGTGCAGCACGGCGATCGACGTAAAACGGGTGGTCGCGATCTTCTGGCCGAACGGCGACGGCGAACCGACCGTCCAGGTGGCGGGCGAGACGTCCAAAACCTCCTGGCGCAGCCTGGATCCGTGGTTGCGCCATACCTTCGAGGACGCGCGTCACCAGCTGCCGCTCACCGCCAAAACGGTCGAGCGACCCGACAATCCCGGCAAGGCACACGGATTGGTGGCCGTGCTCTCCGGCGCGGGCGACCTGGCGTTGTGGTTGGAGCTGCGCACGCCGCGCTGGATCAGCGCCGAAGACCGGCTGCTGGTTACCGTGCTCATCGGCCACCTCAGCCTGGCGATGCAGCACGTCCGCCAATTCGAAAGCGCCCGTGAGACATCGCTGACCCTGCAGCGTGCCCTGTTGCCGACGATGCAGCCGCCGCCGGGCTTCGCCGTGCGCTACGAGCCCGCGGTCCCGCCCCTGGAAATCGGCGGCGACTGGTATGACGTGCTGCCGATCGGCGACCATCGCATCGGCATCGTCGTCGGTGACTGCGTGGGTCGCGGGCTGCCGGCCGCGGCGGTCATGGGCCAGCTACGCAGCTCGGCGCGGGCCCTGTTGATCAACGGGGCCGAGCCCGCGCTGCTGCTCGAGCAACTCGACTCGGCGGCATCGCTCATTCCGAACGCGTACTGCACCACCGTTTTCCTGGCGATCCTCGACACCGAATCCGGTGTCCTGCAATACAGCAACGCCGGCCACATGCCCGCCGTGCTCGTCGGGTCCGAGCCGCGGACGACGTCGATGTTGACCGATGCCTCGTCGGTGCCGCTCGCGGTCCGCCGCCCCGAACCCCGCCCGCAGACCAGCCGCGTGTTGCCGCCCGGCTCTACCCTGATTCTGTTCACCGACGGGCTGGTCGAGCGCAAACACGAGTCCATCGATGACGGGATAGATCGCGCCGCAGCGGTTCTGGCGAAGACGACGACGTTGCCGTTGGACTCCGTCGCCGATGCGGTCCTGAGGGAGCTGGCCCCCGCGGCGGGGTATGACGACGATGTGGCGATGGTGATCTACCGGCACCAGCAGTCCCCGCTTCGGATCGAAAACGAGGCCAGCGCAGCGCGGTTGGTCGGCATCCGGCATCGGTTGGCCGAATGGCTGCGCACCGCCGACGTGCCGGACGAATTGGCCGCCGACATCGTGCTGGTGGTCAACGAGGCCTGCACGAACTGCGTCGAGCACGCGTACACCGGACAACCGCTGGGCACGATGCTGCTCGACGTCGAACTTGCCGATGGCGAAATCCGCGCCCGGATCACCGACGAGGGCTCGTGGAAGCCACCGGAGGTCAACCCCGGCAATGGTGGGCGGGGCCTGGTGCTGATGCGGGCGCTCAGCACCGCGGTCGAACTCGACTGCACCCCCACCGGGACGACGGCCGACATCACCTTCCGGCTGCCGGCCGAGGGTGGGTAGGGGTGGTGCCGCACCGTTTGTGGCCCCTGGATTGCGGGTAGTCGTGGGCGTGACCCGCGCATCGATCATCACCGAACCCGCCCTGCCGGCGGCACACGGGCCGCTGTCGACCGCAGTCCGTCGCGCCCTGACCGGACCGCCGTCGCATGACCACCTGACCCGCATCGGCGCGTCGGTGCGCGATTCGGATCCCTACGGCCTGGATCTGCAGCTGGCGCTGTGCATGTGCTACGAGCTGCACTACCGCGGCTTCGCGGGCGTCGACCCCGGCTGGGAATGGAATCCGGCACTGCTGGCACTGCGCGGCGAGCTCGAACGCGTTTTCCTGGCCGGCGTGCGCCGCGACGTCGGACCCATCGCATCGAATCAGACCGCCGCCGCCGAAATGGACGCCATCTCCGTCGAACCGGCCGACGGCACGGGTCCGTCGTATTACCTGCGCGACACCGGAACGTGGCAGCAGATGCGTGAGTACTTCGTTCACCGGTCCGTGTATCACCTCAAAGAGGGCGATCCGCACGCGTGGGCGATCCCGCGGCTGACGGGTGTCGCGAAAGCCGCTTTCGTGGCAATCGAATTCGACGAGTATGGGGCGGGGCAGGGCCCCCGTCTGCACCAGCAGCTCTTCGCCGATCTGATGGCGGCCGCGAATCTGGACACGACGTATCTGGCGTACGTGGACGCGGTTCACGCCGAAGCTTTGGCGGCGGTGAACCTGATGTCGCTCTTCGGGCTGCACCGCGAGTTGCGTGGCGCGGCGATCGGGCACTTCGCTTCGACGGAGATCACCTCCCCGCCGGGGTCCCGGCGGATGGTGCAGGCGCTGCAGCGGATGGGGGCACCTTCGCCGTGCGTCGAGTTCTACGCCGAGCACGTCGAGGCCGACGCCGTGCACGAGCACGTGGTGCGCATAGACGTGGTCGGGGATCTCGTCGAACGGGAGCCGCACCTCGACTGCGACATCGTGTTCGGGATCCGCGCGCACGCGGTGGTCGAAAACCGTTTGGCCGACGCGGTTATGGCGTCGTGGCAGCAGGGTCGGTCGTCGTTGCGGAGGGCGCTGGACTAGACGTCCGGCGGGCCAGGTTCTGGCATCTGCGATGGCTGGTGTCGCACAAGGGATACTTCTCGCTGCGCCGGCAGGTGCAGATCGCCACCATGAACCGGTCGGACTCGACGACCTCACCGTTCGGCATCTCGATGCGCACCGGGCCGGACACCAGCACCGGCCCGCCTGCAACCACCTGGACGCGGGTGGTGGTCACCGCTTGTCCGCCCGGATCACGATCAACTCCTCTTCCCGGCGTCCGCGGGGTATCAGGCCGACGCTCTCGAGCCAGTTCGCCCGCGCCGTCATCACGGGGCCGAACGGTATCCATTTCGACGCAATGACTTTGGCATCCATGCCGGCCCACTTCAGGGAATCCAGCGATTGCCGGACACCGGCCAGCGCCGAGTGCACGAGCAGCAGGGACCCACCGTCGCACAACAACTTCGGCGCCGCTTCGCACAGCGGATCCAACACCATCCGGCCATCAGGGCCGGCGTTCCAGGCCCACGACGGACCCGCGCTTGGGCTGATGTACTCCGTGTCGCCGTTCGGCGGTGTCGGCACGTACGGCGGGTTCGACACGACAACGTCGAACGGCGCGCAGTCGAGCGCATCGCTCCAGGTGCCCTTTCGCACATCGACATTCACACCGACGGCGGCCGCGTTGCCGCGAGAGCAACCCACGGCGTGCGGGCAGATGTCGAAGGCTGTCACGTCGGCGCCACCCATCTCGGCGGCGGCGATCGCCACGAATCCGCTGCCCGTACACAAGTCGAGAACGCGCCGGCCCGGAATGAGCGCGCTTTCTTGCATCACATTTACCAGTAATCGGGAATCGTCCTGGGGCTGATACACGTTCGAAACAGCCGAGACAGCGGGTCCTGGATATGTTGTGGTCAACTCTGGCCTTTCGACAGATCGCCGGGGCGATCACTGCTTGGCCTGTGTAATGCCCGCAAACCGATGGGTTCAAACGGAGTGGGCAAAGGCCATTTTCGGCTAACTCGCAGGCGCATGGGCGAATTGCTTGACAATGGTCGCGCAAAACGCCGGCAGGTCCTTGGGTGAGCGGCTGGAGATCAAATTGCCGTCGACGACGACCTCCTCGTCCACCACGTTTGCGCCGGCATTGCGCAGATCGGTGCGAATGGACGGGTAAGACGTCAGCGTGCGGCCCTCTGCTACACCGGCTTCCAGCAGCGTCCAGGGGCCGTGGCAGATCGCTGCGACCGGCTTTCCGGAGCCGACGAAGTCGCGCACGAAGGAGACTGCGGTGGCGTCCATCCGCAGCTTGTCCGGATTCACGGTGCCACCCGGAAGTACCAGGCCGTCGAATTCGGCGACCGACGCGTCCGATACAGCGCGGTCGACCTTGAAGGTTCCGGCCGGTTCGAGGTCGTGATTGCGAGCCTGGATTTCTCCGGTCTTCAGCGAAAGCAGCTCGACCTGTGCGCCGGCCTCTTCGAGCGCCGCACGAGGTTGCTCGAATTCCACCTTCTCCACGCCGTCCGCAGCGAGAATCGCGACTTTCTTGCCTTCCAATTCATTTGCCATGGCTATTCCCCTTCGCCCCTTTCGATTACGTCGGATTGAGGATGACTTTGGTGCAGCGGTCCTCTTTGTTCTTGAAGATCTCGTAGCCGTGGGGTGCCTGATCGAGGCTCAGGTGGTGGCTCACCACAATGGTCGGGTCGATGTCGCCGTTGCGAATCCGGTCCAGCAGCGGGCGCATATAGCGATGCACGTGGCACTGACCGGTCTTGATGGTCAACGACCGGTTCATCACCGCCCCGATGGGAAACTTGTCCATCAGGCCGCCGTACACCCCGATGATCGAAAGGGTGCCGCCGTTGCGGCAACTCATCGCCGCTTCCCGGATAGCATGCGGGCGTTCGGTTTCCAGGCGTGCGGCCTGTTTGACGCGGTCGTAGGCATCAACCGGGGTGGACCCGCTGCGCGCTTCCATGCCGGCGGCGTCGATGCAATGGTCGGGACCCCGACCGGCGGTGAGGTCACGCAGTTCCTCGAGCACCGACGTCTCGGCGAAGTTGACCGGCACGGCGCCGATCTTCTGCGCAAGCTCGAGGCGATACGGAACCCGGTCGACGACAATGACTTTGGAGGCCCCGAGGAGATACGCACTCATGATCGCGAACAGGCCGACCGGTCCGGCGCCCCACACCGCCACGATGTCACCGGGGGAGATGTCACACATCTCCGCGCCCATGTAGCCCGTCGGCAAGATGTCCGACAGGAACAGCACCTGCTCGTCGGTCAGGTCGTCTTCGATCTTCAGCGGCCCGACATCGGCGAACGGTACCCGGGCGTATTCGGCTTGGCCGCCGGCGAAACCGCCCAGCATGTGCGAATAGCCGAACAGCCCCGCCGGCGAGTGGCCCATAAATTTCTCGGCGATGCCGGCGTTGGGGTTGGAGTTCTCGCACAGCGAGTACAGGTCACGTTGGCAGGCCGAGCACGCCCCGCACGCGATCGGGAACGGGACCACCACCCGGTCGCCGACCGCCAGGTTGTTGACCCCCTTACCGACTTCGACCACTTCACCCATGAATTCGTGCCCGAGCACGTCGCCGTGCTTCACGGTGGGGATGTAACCGTCGTAGAGGTGCAGGTCCGAACCGCAGATCGCCGTCGAGGTGATGCGCACGATGGCGTCCCGATCGTTGAGGATCTTCGGGTCCGGGACCGACTCCACTTGGACGCTGTTGCGGCCCGCCCAGACGGTGGCCTTCATACGCTGGCTCCTTTGTTCGGTTGCGCGGGCTGCTGGTGCATCTGCCGGACCGCCGCCGTGCCCTCGGGAGAGCCGTCCGAACGCAGCACCTGCCCGGTTTCGAGGATTTGCTTGAAGCGGCGGAGGTCGTCGTTGACTTGCTGCTCGGGGGACTCCCCGAAGAGGCTCGCCGCCGCCTTGCCGAACAGGCCACCCGGGATGTGGTAGCCGATCCTGACGCGAATTTCGGTGCCGTCGCCGGTGGCGGTGGGCGTGAACTCGACGCTGCCGCCGTTCTCGATCACCGAGCCGGGCAGCGACTGCCACGCGAGCCGCCTGTTGGTGTCGTCCTCGGTGATCTGCGCGTCCCACTCCACCGACCGGCCGGCCGGGGCGTTGGCGACCCAATGCGACTGCCCGTCGGTGGTCGGCGTGACCGACTTCAGGTGGTGCATGAAGCTGGGCAGGTTTTCCAGGTCGCGCCAGAAGCGGTACACCTCCTCGGGGGGGCGACGCACGGTGACCGCGGCCCGCAAGGTGCGATGCCGGGAGCCGCTCACGTGCCGGCCGCCGCCGTCGACCGTGCGCAGCGCCGTGTAGAGGTCCAGCCCGCCGATGCCGGCGAGCACGACGGCCGAGATGGTGCCCCGCCTCCGCCGGCCCGGGCCGCGGGCGGTCACCCCGGCCACCAGCAGCGCCACATCCAGGACGTCACCGGCCACCCGGGTCCAGACCAGCTTGTCGGGACCGCCCAGCAGCGCCGCGCCATGGCCGCATTCCCGCGCGCCCAGCGCGCGGATGACCTTTCGTGACCGGGAGGTGTCGTCGACTCCCGCAACGGCAGCAACTTTTCCCGGGGCGATCAGCTCGCTCAAACCCAGCCCGAAGCTGGCGCCGCTGAGTGCCTTGACCAGAGCGGAGGTGGTGGTGGCGGATCGATCGCCCATGGTCAACTCTCCTTGCCTAACGGCGAACGTGAATCGGGGCGAGTTGCTGCAAGACAGCCCCTTTGCGGGTCTTCGGGTAGTCGGCGCTGCCAACCGGATTCGCGCGGCCCATCGCCCGTACTCACCTGGTGCGCACGATTGAAGCCGGATACCCGGGCAGCTACCGCCCAAACGTGGGATTAGCTCGCCGCGTCACGCAGTGCCGCAAGCAAAGGTTCGGCGGCTTCGGAGAGGAACAGGTCCTGCGATTGGCCGCCGACCTGGACGAGCGCCACGTCGGTGAAGCCGGCTTCCCAATAGGGCTTGACGGCCTCGACGATCGCGTCCAGGTCGGGGCCGCAGGGGATGGACTCGGCGACGTCTTCGGGGCGGACGAACTGGGTCGCGCCGGCGAAGCCGGCCGGCGTCGGCAGGTCGGCGTTCACCTTCCAGCCGCCGGCGAACCAGCGGAACTGGTCGTGAGCGCGTTTGATCGCGGTGTCGCGGTCGGGGTCCCAGCACACCGGGATCTGGCCGACGACGCGACCCCCGCCGGCGAGGTTGGCGGCCTGCCGCGCGGCGTGCCAGGCGTCGACGAGTTCGCCGTCTGGCTCGACCGCGACGAAGTGGTCGGCCAGCCGGCCGAACTTGTCGATGCCCTTGGCGCCGGCCATCGCCACCGCGATGCCGACCGGAACCTCGGGCACGTCCCACAGGCGAGCGGAGTCCACCCGGAAGTAGTCGCCGGTGAAGTTCACCAGCTGGCCACCGAACAGCTCGCGGATGATCTTGATGGCTTCGCGCAGCATGTCCTGGCGACGTTCCACGGTCGGCCAGCCCTTGCCGATGACGTGCTCGTTGAGGTTCTCGCCGGTGCCCAGGCCCAGGGTGAACCGGCCATCGGACAGGATCTGCACGGTCGCGGCCTGCTGAGCGACGATCGCCGGGTGATAGCGCATCGTGGGGCACGTCACGTACGTGTACAGGTCGACCCGCTCGGTGGCGTGCGCCACCGCGCCCAGCACGGCCCAGGCGTTGGGCGCGTGCCCCTGCGTGGTCAGCCAGGGCGAGAAGTGGTCGCTGCACACCTCGAAGTCAAAACCCCGCTCTTCGGCTGAATGAGCTTGTCGTACAAGGTCTTTGGGTCCACTCTGCTCGGTCATCAGAGTGTAGCCAAAATTCGTCATGTTCCTATACTTACCCCGGTCCGCCTGGCGCAAACCGCACCAGCGCTCAGCCCGCGGTGGTGATCGAATCTCCGGCGGTCCCGGCGGCCCTGCGCGCCGCCAGCCTGCGTTTCTGCGGCTCGATCGTGTACCGGGGATCGCGGGCCGACTCCAGCCCCGCCTCGAAGAAGCCGAACCGCAGCATTGCCGACGCCGCCAGCAGCGCCAGGCCGGACAGGGCGGCGACACCGCGGTGCCGCCCGCCGAGCAATGCGCCCAGACCACCCGCGGCGGCCAGCCGTTCGCTCCAGGCCAGCAGCCGGCCGGGCCTGCCCTCGTGCAGCGGTTCCCTGGTCACCGGATCCATCCGATACTCGGTGAACCTGGCGGAGACCAGGTCGCCGATCGCACCGATGACGGCCAGCCTGCGGGCGGGCCCGGCCTGCGCGACCGGGGTGGTGATCATCGCCAATCCCGATGCGGCCAGGCTCGCCGAGCTGACGAACACGAACGGCAGGTCTCGGTACGCGGCGTTCCACGTCGGGGTGGCGGTGTCGGTGAGCAGCACCGCCGTGTAGACCGCGAGTGGCGGCGCGAAGACCGCCGCTTCCAATCCGGCGGGTCCCTCCACGGCGCGCAGAACGGCGCGCAACGGCCCCAACGGGATTCGCTCACCGGTCATCCGGTCGACCTCGGACACCGCGGCCACCCCGATGCCGGCACTGAAGAAGCTGAGGATCCACGAGCCGATGCTCATCGGCGAGGTCAGCTTGACGGTGCGCAGCATGTTGACGAATCGCTCGGGCCGACCGAGGTCCTTGACCAGGGCGACCGCGCCCAGCATCACCGAGATCAACGCGGACAGCCTGGCGTTGCGGCGCAATGTGTCTCGCCCGGTGAGCTGGGCCCCGGCCGCGAGCAGGCCGGACCCGCCCGCGACGCCGCCCAGGAACAGGTACGCCGCGACCTCATGTCCCCAGGGGGCGGGCTTGACCACCGGGCGCCCGTAGTACGAGCCGAACTCGACCTCCGGGACCATCGGCATCTCGCGCGCACCGTCGCCGCCGCCCCGGCGGCCCGCCCGCCTGCCCCGGCGCCGCTTGCCGCCCGCCGGCTCCGGCGGACGCAGGCTGTCGTATTCCGAAGTGCTCATGGCGTTTTCACCGACCCTTCCAGAAGGCCAGCGCCGCGGCGGCGAACATCCCCGCCGCGGCCATGCCCGCTCGTTTGAACATCTGGGGCAGGTCGGCCGTGCAGACGCGCGGGTCCGGCGGCAGGCCGTAGACCTCCGGCTCGTCGAGCAGCAGGAAGATCGACCCGGTGCCGCCCACGCCGTCGCGTTCGTTGGCGCCGTAGAGGCGGGCCTCCGTCAAACCCTGGGCGTGCAGCGCGGCTACCCGTTCGGAGGCCGTTACCACCAGGTCGTCGTGGTCGCCGAACTTGATCGACGTGGTCGGGCACGTCTGGGCGCACGCCGGGATCTGGTCGTCGACGAGGCGGTCGTAGCACAGCGTGCACTTCTGGGCGACGCCGGTGGCCGGCGTTTCGGCGGGGCGGCCGGGTCGCTGTGCCGGCGTCGCATACGTGCCGTCGCTACGACGCTCCACCACGCCGAACGGGCACCCGGCCACGCAGGTGCCGCACCCGTTGCAGACGTCGTCCTGCACGACGACGGTGCCGAACTCGGTGCGGAACAACGCCCCCGTCGGGCAGACGTCCAGGCAGCCGGCGTGGGTGCAGTGCTTGCACACGTCCGACGACATCAGCCAACGGAATTCGGGGGTGTCCGGTGGCGTGATGTCTGGGCGTGGCGCGTGGCCGGGAAGGGAGGGCATGCCCAATTCGGTTAGGGCGCGCCCGGATTCGCGCGCCTGGTCGATCCGGTCGCGCCCCTGCTCGATGAACGCCACATGCCGCCAGGTGCTGGCGCCCAGCGCGCCGGTGTTGTCGTAGGACGAACCCAGCAGCTCCAGGTCGCCGTCACGGGGATTGCGATTCCACTCCTTGCAGGCCACCTCGCAGGCCTTGCAGCCGATGCAAATCGAGGTGTCGGTGAAGAATCCCTTGCGCGGCTTGGGTTCGACCCAGCCGGCGTCACTCGTCGGGTCGGTCGGTCCGCTCAGCTGACCCATCGGCTCCCCCTTCCCATACGCCGTCGCTGATCCGCACATTGCCGGTCTCGGTGGTGGCCCCCGACCGGGACTGATATTCGGCGATCAGGCGCAGCAGGTCCTCGCCCTGCGGGCGGCGGCCCGGGCGGATGTCGCACGAGCCGGCCTTGGATTCCTGGATCTGCACGTTGGGATCCAGCGTCACGCCGAGCAGGTCGTTGGCCGCGTCCCCGCTCACCACGGCGTCGCTGCCCACACCCCAGTGGTACGGCAGGCCGATCTGGTGCACCGTGTGCCCATTGATCACCAGCGGGGCAACACGTTTGGTGACCAGCACCCGGGCTTCGATCGCCGCGCGCGGCGAGACGATGGTGGCCCACCCGTACGGCTCGAGTCCGCGTTCGGCGGCCAACTCCGGGGACACCTCGCAGAACATCTCCGGTTGCAGCTCCGACAGGTAGGGCAGCCAGCGGCTCATCCCGCCGGCGGTGTGATGCTCGGTGAGCCGGTAGGTGGTGAACACGTACGGGTACACGTCGGCCCCGGGCTCTCCGGCGCTCGGCGCGCTCAGATTGTCCTTGCGCGGGAAGGTAATTCGTCCGGGGTTTCGCTGCTGAGGATACAGCGCGTTGGCGACCGGCGATTCCTGCGGTTCGTAGTGCGTGGGCAACGGCCCGTCGACCAGACCCTTCGGCGCGAACAGCCAGCCCTTGCCGTCGGCCTGCATGATGAACGGGTCGTCGCCGGCGAGCGCGTCGGGACCGCCGACGTCCGGGTCGGGCCTGCTGCCCGGCGCCCGGTCGGCGACGAAGTCCGGCACGTCGTAGCCGACCCACCGTTGTTGGTCGACGTCCCACCACACGTACCGCTTGCGTTCGCTCCACGGCTTGCCGTCGGGGTCGGCCGACGCGCGGTTGTAGAGAATTCTCCGGTCGGCCGGCCATGCCCAGCCCCACTCCTGCTGGCTCGGCGACGAGCCGCCGTGCGGGACGCGGCGCGCCGCCTGGTTGGTGGCGTTCGCGTACACGCCGGTGTAGATCCAGCAGCCGGCCGCGGTCGACCCGTCGGCGCGCAACTCGGTGTACGACGACAAGGGAGCGCGGTCGGCGGCGTGATACCCGTTGATCTCGGCCAGTACGGCTTCGCCGTCGGGCTCGCCGTGCTCGTCGGTCGGGTAGTCCCACGTCAGGTCCAGGAGGGGCCGGTCGCGCTCATCGGTCGACCCGGCCAACCGCTGCCTGATCCGCTTGCCGAGTTCGAAGAAGAACTGCAACTCGCTCTGGCACTGGCCCGGCGGCTCGACGGCCTTGTGCCGCCACTGCACCAGGCGTTGGGTCTGGGTGAACGATCCCGCCTTCTCCACGTGCGTGGCGGCGGGCAAGAAGAACACCTCGGTCTCGATGTCCTCCGTTTTCAGTTCGCCCGAAGCGATTTCGGGCCCGTCCTTCCACCAGGTGGCCGACTCGATGAGGTTGAGGTCGCGCACCACCAGCCACTTGAGGTGGGACATGCCCATGCGCTGCATCCGGCCGTGCGCCGACCCGACCGCCGGGTTCTGGCCCAGCAGGAAGTAGCCCTCGACCTCGTCGGCCAGCATGCCCATGACGGTCTGATAGGTGCCGTGCGGGCCGGACAGCCGCGGCAGGTAGTCGTAGGCCCAGTCGTTGTCCTCGGTGGCCGCCTCCCCCCACCACGCCTTGAGCAGGCTGATCGCATAGGCGTCGGAGTTGGCCCAAAAACCCTTCTGCTTCTTCGATCCCACCGCGTCGAGATAGTCGGCCAGGGTGTCGTGCGTGCCCGCCTTGGGCATCGCCAGGTAGCCGGGCAGCAGGTTGAACAGTGTCGGGATGTCGGTGGAGCCCTGGATGGTGGCGTGGCCGCGCAGCGCCATGATGCCGCTGCCGGGGCGGCCGACGTTGCCCAGCAGGAGCTGCAAGATGGTTGCGGTGCGGATGAATTGGGCGCCCAGGGTGTGCTGCGTCCACCCGACGGCGTACGCGAAGCACGTGGTGCGCTCGCGCCCGGAGTTTTCGACGATGGAGCGGGCCAGGTAGTCGAAGTCGGCGCGGCTGATGCCGCAGACGTCCGTGACCATCTCCGGGGTGTAGCGGCTGTAGTGGCGCTTGAGGATCTGGAACACCGTGCGCGGGTGCTGCAGGGTCTCGTCGCGTTTGACGCGGGCATGGGCGAGCGGCGGTCCGCCGCTGCCGTGCTCCTGACCCGCCCCGCTCTGCGCGGCCGACGCCCCGTGTGTGTGGCCGCCGCCGGCGGACTCGATCTGGCCGTTCCCCTCTTCGTCGTACGCCCACGTCGACGTGTCGTACTGCCCCGTCTCTGGGTCGAAGCCGGAGAACAGACCATTCAGATCCTCGGTGTCCCTAAACTTTTCGTTGATCAGGGTGGCGGCGTTGGTGTACGCGATGACGTACTCGGAGAACCACAGGTCATTGCTCAGCACGTGGTTGATGAGCGCGCCCAGCAGCACCACGTCCGAACCGGCCCGAATCGGGATGTGTTTGTCCGACACCGCCGAGGTGCGGGTGAAGCGCGGGTCGACGTGGATCACCCGCGCGCCGCGGGCCCGGGCCTCCTCGACCCACTGGAATCCGACCGGGTGGCACTCGGCCATGTTGGAGCCCTGGATGACGATGCAATCCGCGTTGGCCATGTCCTGCAGTGTTTGGGTGGCGCCGCCGCGCCCGAAGGAGGCTCCCAGACCGGGAACCGTGGCGGAGTGTCAAATGCGGGCTTGGTTCTCGATCTGAATGGCGCCCGCGGCGGTGAAGAGCTTCTTGATGAGGTAGTTCTCTTCGTTGTCCAGCGTCGCCCCGCCGAGCGCGGCGATGCCCATGGTGCGGCGCAGCAGGTTGCCGTTCTTGTCGATGTCCTGCCAGGTGTGGCGGCGGGATTCGATGAACCGGTCGGCGATCATGTCGATCGCGGTGTCCAGCTCGAGGGGCTGCCATTCGGTCGCTCGCGGCGCGCGGTAGAGCACCTGCAGCTGCCGGCCCGGTGAGTTCACCAGCTGCTCGCTGGCAGCGCCCTTGGGGCACAAGCGGCCTCGCGAGATCGGCGAGTCGGGATCGCCCTCGATCTGCACCACCCGCTCGTCCTTGACGTACACCTTTTGCCCGCAACCCACCGCGCAGTACGGGCAGATGCTCTGCACCACGCGGTCGGCCGTCGTCGTGCGCGGCGTGACGGCGCGGGTCTGCCTCGATGTCACGGCCGAGCCCCGGCCGAGCTTGTCGCCCGAACGCAACTGACGCACGACGGGCCACTCCAGGAAAAAGTTCCGCATAGCCATGGCCTTTACCCTAGTGCGCGCGGCCGAAACCCCGCCGGGTTCAGCGCACCACGATCGTGCGCTCGCCGCGGGGCACCAGCTCCCCGATCACGGGGGCGCCCGGGATCTCGCCGGCGATCAGCAGCCCACCCGAGGTCTGCGCGTCGGCGAGCAAAAGCGCCTCCTGGTCACTGACGGCGGACAGGTCGACGTGCGGTGCCACCCAGTCGAGGTTGCGCCGCGTGCCCCCGCTGACGTAACCGGCCGCCAGCGCCTCCCGCGCGCCTTCCAGGTAGGGCACGGCCGCGGCGTCGATCATCGCCGTCACGCCGCTGGCCCGCGCCAGCTTGTGCAGGTGCCCGAGCAGTCCGAAACCCGTTACGTCCGTGGCGCATTCGATACCGGCGGCCAGCGCCGCCGCGGCCGCGTCGGCATTCAACGTGGTCATCGCCTCGATCGCCTGCTCGAAGCGCTCACCGGTGGCCTTGTGCCTGCTGTTGAGCACGCCGACGCCGAGCGGCTTGGTCAGCGACAGCGGCGTGCCGGGCTTGCCGGAGTCGTTGCGCAGCAACCGGTTCGGGTCCGCGATCCCGGTGACGGCCAGGCCGTATTTGGGCTCCGGGTCGTCGACGCTGTGCCCGCCGGCGAGGTGGCAGCCGGCCAGCCCGCAGACGTCGAGCCCGCCGCGCAGCGTCTCTGCTGCCAGCTCGAATGGCAGCACGTCGCGCGGCCAGCCGAGCAGATTGACCGCCACCACCGGACGCCCGCCCATCGCGTAGACGTCGGACAGCGCGTTGGTGGCCGCGATGCGACCCCAGTCGTAGGCGTCGTCGACCACCGGGGTGAAAAAGTCCGTCGTCGCGATCAGCGCCACGCCCCCCTCGATGCGGACCGCCGCCGCGTCGTCGCCGTGCTCCAGCCCGACCAGCAGCTCGCCGACCGGGTCGCGCGGCGCGCTCACCCCCAGCCCGCGGACCACATCCTCCAGCTCGCCGGGCGGGATCTTGCAGGCGCAGCCGCCGCCGTGGGCGTACTGGGTCAGTCGATAGGTCACGCGTCCATACTTGTCCCTATGGTTCGAGGAGGCGTGTCCGGTCTGGTGACCGGCGCGGTCTTCAAAACCGTCGAACGGCAGACGCTGCCGCTGGCGGGTTCGATTCCCGTCCGCCTCCGCCATACTTCTTCGAGCCTGACATGACCGACCCGCGCCGGCGGGTGCCGCGCACCGACACGCTGCTCGCCGACCCGCGCCTGGCCGAAGCCCAGCGGGTGCTGGGCCGCGATCTGGTGAAGTCCGTGATCGCCGACGCGCAGCAGCGGGCGCGCGGGGGGGAGATCGAACCCGAGCGCGTCGCCGAGCACGCCGTCGCCGCACTTCCGGCCACCGCGTCGAGCCTGCGGCCGGTCATCAACGCCACCGGCGTCGTGGTGCACACCAATCTGGGCCGGGCGCCGCTGTCGCGGGCGGCCGTCGACGCGGTGGTCGCCGCGGCGGGGACCACGGACGTGGAGCTGGACCTGGCGACGGGCCGCCGCGGCCGCCGGGGCCGGGGGGCGCTGGCCGCGCTGGCGCAGGCGGTGCCCACCGCGGGCGGCGTGCACGTGGTCAACAACAACGCCGCCGCGCTGCTGCTGACCGCCCTGACGCTCGCCCCGGGCAAGGAGATCGTGCTCAGCCGCGGCGAGCTCGTCGAGATCGGGGACGGGTTCCGCATCCCCGAGCTGCTGGCCTCCACCGGATCCCGGCTGCGCGAGGTCGGCACCACCAACCGCACCAGCCTGCGCGACTACGCCGGGGCGATCGGGCCGCAGACCGGTTTCATCCTGAAGGTCCATCCGTCCAACTTCCATGTCACCGGGTTCACCTCGGCGGTCGGCGTGGCGGAGTTGGCGAAACTCGGTGTGCCCCTGGTGGTCGACATCGGCTCCGGCCTGCTCTCCCCGCACCCCCTGCTGCCGGACGAGCCCGACGCCACGTCGACCCTGCGCGACGGCGCCGACCTGGTCACCGCGAGCGGCGACAAGCTGCTCGGCGGCCCCCAGGCCGGCCTGCTGCTGGGCGACGCCGAGCTGATCGAGCGGCTGCGCCGGCACCCGGCGGCGCGCGCGCTGCGGGTGGACAAACTCACCCTCGCCGCCCTCGAAGCGACCCTGACGGGCCCGCCAACCCCGGTGGCCGAGGCGCTGATCGCCGACGTGGCGGAGCTGCGGTCGCGCGCCGAGTCGCTGGCCGCGAGGCTGCCGGACGCCGAGGTGGTGGATTGCATCGCGGCCGTCGGCGGCGGCGGGGCGCCGGACGTCCAGCTGCCCAGCGCCGCGGTGAGCCTGCCCGAGTCCTACGCCGCCGCGCTGCGCGCCGCCAGCCCGCCGGTCGTCGGCCGGCTCGAGGCCGGCCGGTGCCTGCTCGACTTGCGCACGGTCGCTCCCGTGGACGACGCGCGGCTGGCGGCGGCGGTGCTCGCATGTTCGTCATAGCCACCGCCGGGCACGTCGACCACGGCAAGTCCACCCTGCTGCAGCGGCTCACCGGCATGTGGCCGGACCGGCTGGCCGAGGAGCGGCGCCGGGGTCTGACCATCGACCTCGGCTTCGCGTGGACCGAGCTCGGCGGGCGACGGCTGGCGTTCGTCGACGTGCCGGGCCACGAACGGTTCGTGGCCAACATGCTCGCCGGGGTGGGCCCGGTCCCGGCCGTCATGTTCGTCGTCGCCGCGACCGAGGGCTGGATGCCGCAGTCCGATGAACACCTCACGGCGCTGAACGCCCTCGGTGTGCGCCACGGGCTGCTGGTGATCAGCAAGGCCGACCTCGCCGATCCCGGCCCGGCGATCGAGCAGGCACGCGAACGGTTCGCCGCAACCTCGCTGGCCGGGGCCGCCGCCGCGATCGGCACCGACCTCGAGCGGGTGCGCGCGGAACTGCTGGCGCTGACCGACCGGCTGCCGGTTCCGGACGCGGCTGCCGACGTGCGGCTATGGGTGGACCGGAGCTTCACCGTCCGGGGCGCGGGCACGGTGGTGACCGGCACCCTGGCGGCCGGCACGATCCGGGTGGGCGACGAGCTGGAGCACGCCGGCCGGCGCGTCACGGTCCGCGGGCTGCAATCGCTGGGCCGCGACGAGTCGGCGGTGCGCGCGGTGGCGCGCGTCGCGCTGAACCTGCGGGGCGTGGACCGCCGGGACATCGGGCGCGGCGACACCGTTCGGACGCCGGGCGTGTGGCTAGACACCGCGGAGATCGACGTCGCCCTGCGCTCGGCGGACGCGCTGCACCGCCAGCTGGTGCTGCACGTCGGGTCCGCGGCGGTGCCCGTGCAGGTGCGGCGGCTGGGGGAAGCGGCGGCCCGGCTGCGGCTGGCGAAGCCCCTGCCGCTGCGGGTTTCGGACATCGGGCTGCTGCGCGATCCCGGGGAGCACCGGATCGCGGCGGGGATCGAGGTGCTCGACGTCCGGCCGCCGGCGCTGCGCCGCCGCGGCGCGGCCAGGGATCGTGCCGCGGAGCTGGCAACCGGCCGCGTCCGTCCGCCCGATTACGCCCGGGCCGACGAACTGCGCGCGATGGGCCTACCGCTTGCGGGGCAACGGGTGGGTGACTGGGTGGTGCAGCCGCGGTGGTGGGCCGCGCGGCGCGAGTGCGCGACCGCCGCGGTGCGGGCCTGGGCCGAGGACCACGACATCGCGGCGGGAATGCCGCTCGAGACGTTGCGGCAGCGCGCCGGCCTGCCCGCCGCCGAACTACTGCCGACGCTGCTGGCGGGCACCGGACTTGCGGTGGTCGACGGGTTGGTCCGCTCGCCGGGGGCGGCCCTGCCGGCCCGCGTCGACAAGGCGGTGCGCACCGTCGAGGAGTGGCTGGCCGCCGAGCCCTTTCGGGCACCGGAGTCCGACGAACTCGCCGAGCTCAAGCTCGGGCCCCGGGAGCTGGCCGCCGCGGTGCGCGCCGGGCGGCTGACCCGGATCGCCGACGGCGTCGTGCTCGGGTCCGGCGCGCTGGACCGGGCGGCGGGCGTCCTCGCGACGCTGCCCCAGCCGTTCACGGTCAGCGAGGCGCGCCGCGCGCTCGGCACCACCCGCCGGGTCGCCGTGCCGTTGCTGGAGCAGCTCGACGCCCGGCGCGTCACCAGGCGGGCCCCGGACGGCACCCGGGTGGTGGTTCCTACAGCCGCTCCTTGACCGCCGCCGACAACCGGGCGCCGTCGGCCTTGCCCGCCGCGATCGCGGTGGCTGCCTTCATCACCAGCCCCATCTGCTTCATGCTCGGCCGCTCGCCGATCTCCTCGGCGACCTGGGCGATGGCGGTGTCCGCGACGTCGGCCACCTCGGCCTCGGTGAGCGGCGTCGGCAGGTATTCGTCGATGATCCGCGCCTCGGCGTGCTCATTGGCGGCGAGCTCCCCGCGGCCGTTCTGGGTGTAGATCTCCGCCGATTCGGCACGCTTGCGCGACTCCCTCGCCAGCACCTTGATGACTTCGTCGTCGGAGAGGTCTTTGGCCTGTTTGCCGGAGACTTCCTCGGTTTGGATCGCGGCGAGCAGTAGGCGCAGGGTCGCCGTGCGCAGCTTGTCCTTGCTCTTCATCGCATCGGTAAGGTCGGCCCGCAGCCGGGATTTGAGTTCGGCCATGCCAGAGACGCTACGCGCCGACCGCCTGGCCATGATTGAGAAATGCCCGGACCACCGACAGGATGGAGCCCATGACGAACGACGGGCCCGTCCGCATACACCGCGGAACACGTTGAGCGCGCCGCCGCCTGGCTATCCGGGCTACGGCCCACCACCGGGATACGGCCCCCCACCCGGATACGGCCCGCCACCCGCGTACGGTCCCCCACCCGGCTATGGACCCCCGTCGGGCTATGGCCCGCCACCCGGATACGGGCCACCGCCGGGATACGGGCCGCCGCCGGGGTACGGGCCGCCGCCCCCTTGGCAATACGGTCCGCCGCAACTGGTGCCGGGGGCGGTCAAACCCGGCATCATCCCGCTGCGCCCGCTGACCCTGGGCGACATCTTCAATGGCGCGGTCGGCTACGTCCGCGCAAATCCGAAGGCGGCTCTGGGCTTGACCGCCATCGTGGTGGTGGTCATCCAGATCGTCACCAAGGCCGCCGTTTTCGGACCGTTGGCGGCCTACGGCAGGTTGACGACCGACCACGCCAAGGAGCTGACCACCGGGATCGTCGGCGCGTGGTTGACGTCGATGGGCGCCGGCGTGCTGGTCGCCTGGCTGGGCGGCATGCTGCTGTCCGGGATGCTCACCGTCATAGTCGGGCGGGCGGTGTTCGGGTCACCGATCACCATCGGCGAGACGTGGGCCAAGATCCGTGGGCGCCTGGTGCCGTTGTTCGGTCTCGCGGTGATCGAGGGCGCGGTGATGGCGGTTGTCGCGGGACTGGCGGCGGTGATAGTCGCGGTCCTGGCAGCTATCGGCAACCCCGCGGCGGCGGTCATCCTGGGCTTGCCGCTCGCGCTTGCCGTGATCGCGTTGCTGGTGTTCCTGTACACGGTGGTGTTGTTTGCACCCGTGCTGATCGTGCTGGAACGGCTACCCGTCCTCGACGCCATCACCCGATCCTTCGCGCTGGTCCGCGGCGGCTTCTGGCGGGTGCTGGGCATCCGGCTGCTGACGTTCGTCGTGACATCCGTCGTCGGGGGCGCGGTCGCCGTGCCGTTCAACATCGTCAGCCAGTTCTTTTCGATCACCTCGTCTACCGCGGCTTTCCTCCTCGGCACCGTGGTCGCGTCGGTGGGCGCGGCGATCGGCGAGATCATTACCGCCCCGTTCAACGCGGGCGTCATCGCGCTGCTGTACACCGATCGCCGGATGCGCGCCGAGGCCTTCGATCTGGTCCTGCAGACCGGTGCCGCCGGCGGACCGTACGCGGCCGGCTCCACCGATAACCTCTGGCTGACACGGCCGGCCTGAGGACGAGTGAGACAGTGCCCTCCATCGACATCGACCGCGATGCCGCGCACCAGGCCGCCCAGGACGAGCTGAACAAACCGATCTACTCCAAAGGCTCGGCCGAGCAGCAAATAGCCGAATGGCTCAACGAGACGATCTACCGACTACTGCAGAAGACGGCCTCGCTGCCAGGCGGATGGCTCACGGCGACGGTACTTTTCATCATGCTGGGGATCGCGCTGGCGGTCGCCGTCCACATCGCGCGGCGCACCATGCGCACCAGGCGGGGTGCCGACTACCAGTTGTTCGAAGCCGCACAGCTCACCGCGGCCCAGCATCGCGCGACCGCCGAAAACTACGCGGCGCAAGGTGAGTGGGCCGCCGCGATTCGTCATCGACTACGGGCCGTCGCCCGTCAGCTCGAGGAGACCGGCGTGCTGAACCCGGCACCCGGCCGTACCGCCAACGAGCTGGCCTCCGACGCCGGCGCCGCATTGCCCCATCTGGCCGGTGAATTATCCCAAGCCGCAACAGCTTTCAACGACGTCACCTACGGCGAACAACCCGGAACCCAGGGCGCGTATCGGATGATCGCCGACCTCGACGACCACCTGCGGTCCCGCTCGGCGGCCGTGCCCGCCGGGCCGGCGCAGTCCGCCGCCACCGACTCGTGGGCGCAGGTGCGGTGATGGCGACCATCGGGCGTCCCGAAGCCGCCGGCCCGACGCCGATGGAGCGTTGGCGGTCCTGGCGCTGGGTCATCCTCACCCTGGTCGTGCTCGCCGCCATCGCCGGCGTCGATGCCTATCTGACCGCGCCGCGCCCCGGCGCCCGCATGGATCCGGCATCGACGGCTCCCGACGGCGCGCACGCGCTGGTGGCACTCCTGCGCGGCGGCGGCGTCGACGTGGTGGTCGCCGACGGCATCGCCGAGGTGGAACGGGCGGCGCGGCCCGACGCGCTGATCCTGGTGGCGCAGAGCCAATACCTGACCGCCCCGCTGCTGGACCGGCTGGCGAAGGCGCCCGGCGATCTGCTGCTGGTGGAGCCGACGGCGCGGACCCGCGAAGCATTGCTGCCCGGCCTGCGCGTCTCGGCGGCCGGCACCTTCGATACCGATCCAGACTGCACGCTGCGCGAGGCCACTCGGGCCGGTCCGGTGCGATTCGGGCCCAGCGACACCTACCGCGCCACCGACGGTCGGGCGATGACCCGTTGCTACCACGGTGCGTTGATTCGCTTCCGCGACGGCGGGCGGACGACCACGGCGGTGGGCAGCACCGACTTCCTGACCAACGGTGCTCTGCTGCAGGCAGGCAACGCCGCCCTGGCGATGAACCTGGCGGGCGCCCGGCCGCGGCTGATCTGGTACGCGCCCCACCGCATCGAGGGCGAATCACCGCCGCCCGGCTCGGTTGGCGACCTGATCCCGCAGAACGTGACATGGATCGTCTGGCAGCTCTGCCTGGTTGTGCTGCTGGTCGCCCTGTGGCGGGGCCGTCGACCCGGCCCGCTGATCGCCGAGGAGCTGCCCGTAGTGGTGCGCGCTTCGGAAACCGTGGAGGGCCGCGGCCGCCTGTACCGTTCCCGCCAGGCGCGCGACCGCGCCGCCGCGGCACTGCGCACCGCCACGCTGCAGCGGCTGGTGCCCCGGCTGGGTCTGAGCATCGGGGCGTCACCACCGGCGGTGGCGGCCGCGGTGGCCGGGCGAAGCGGGGCCGACCCGGCATTCGTCTCCTACCAGCTGTTCGGCCCGCCCCCGGCGACCGACCACGACTTGCTACAACTTGCCCGTGCGCTCGACGACATCGAAAGGCAGGTCACACGGACGTGACGCAACCATCTACCGCCTCGACCCCCACCGCTGAATCGGCGCGAGAGGCGCTGCTGGCGTTGCGTACCGAGCTCGGCAAGGCCGTCGTCGGTCAGGAGGGGGTGGTCAGCGGCCTGGTGATCGCGCTGCTGTGCCGTGGCCACGTGCTGCTGGAAGGCGTTCCGGGAGTGGCGAAGACGCTGCTGGTGCGCGCACTCGCGGCCGCGCTGCAACTGGAGTTCAAGCGGGTGCAGTTCACCCCCGACCTGATGCCCGGCGACGTGACGGGATCGCTGGTATACGACGCGCGCACAGCCGCTTTCGAGTTCCGGCCCGGCCCGGTGTTCACCAACCTGCTGCTGGCCGACGAGATCAACCGGACCCCGCCGAAAACCCAGGCCGCGCTGCTCGAGGCGATGGAGGAGCGCCAAGTCAGCGTGGAAGGCGTCGCCCAGCCGCTGCCCGATCCGTTCATCGTCGCCGCGACCCAGAACCCCGTCGAATACGAGGGCACTTACCAGCTGCCCGAAGCGCAGCTGGATCGATTCTTGCTCAAGCTGAATGTGACTCTGCCGCCGCGGGATTCGGAGATCGCCATCCTCGCCCGGCACGCACATGGCTTCGATCCCCGCGATCTGTCGGCGATCAAACCGGTGGCCGGGCCCGCCGAACTGGCGGCCGGGCGCGACGCCGTGCGCCACGTGCTAGTCGCCGACGAGATCCTGGGATACATCGTCGACACCGTCGGGGCCACCCGCTCCTCGCCCGCGTTGCAGCTGGGCGTCTCGCCGCGCGGGGCCACCGCGCTGCTGGCCACGGCGCGTTCCTGGGCCTGGCTTTCCGGCCGCAACTACGTCACCCCCGACGACGTGAAGGCCATGGCCCGCCCGACGCTGCGGCACCGGGTGATGCTGCGCCCCGAGGCCGAGCTCGAAGGGGCCACACCCGACGGTGTGCTCGACGGGATCTTGGCCTCGGTTCCGGTGCCCCGCTAGTGGTCCTGACCGGACGCGCCGGGCTGGTCGCGCTGATGTGCGTCCTGCCCATTGCGTTGTCACCCTGGCCGGCAAGGACTTTCGCCGTGCTGGCGGTCACGCTGGCGGCCGTGGTGGCCGTGGACATCGGGTTGGCGGCCAGCACCCGCAGGTTGCGTTACATCCGCTCGCCGGATCGCTCCGCCCGGCTCGCACAGCAGGTGGACGTCGGGCTGCTGATCCACAACGACGGCCGGCGGCGGTTTCGCGGCCAGGTTCGCGACGCCTGGCCGCCCAGCGCCGGCGCGCGACCGCGCATCCATCCCGTGAACATCCCCGCCGGGCAGCATCAGCACATCCAGTCCCAGCTGCGGCCGGTCCGCCGCGGCGAGCAGCGCGCCGCAGTGGTCACCGCCCGGTCCATCGGGCCGCTGGGGCTGGCGGGGCGGCAAGGGTCGCAGGCGGTGCCGGGCCTGCTGCGGGTGCTGCCGCCGTTCCTGTCCCGCAAGCACCTGCCGGCGCGGCTGGCCAAGCTCCGCGAGATCGACGGGCTGCTGCCGACGCTGATCCGCGGCCAGGGAACCGAATTCGACTCGCTGCGCGAGTATGTCGTCGGTGACGACGTGCGGTCGATCGACTGGCGCGCCACCGCGCGTCGCGCCGACGTCGTCGTCCGCACCTGGCGCCCCGAACGCGACCGGCGGGTGGTGATCGTGCTCGACACCGGGCGCACCTCGGCGGGCCGGGTGGGTGTCGATCCGACGGCCGCCGATCCCGCGGGGTGGCCCCGGCTGGACTGGTCGATGGATGCCGCGCTGCTGCTGGCGGCGCTCGCGTCGCGGGCCGGCGATCACGTCGACTTCCTCGCGCACGACCGGGTCAGCCGGGCCGGCGTCTTCGGCGCGTCGCGCACCGAGCTGCTCGCCCACCTGGTCGAGGCGATGGCCCCCCTGCAACCCGCGCTGCTCGAACCGGATTGGACCGCAATGGTTTCCGCCATTGCGCGGCGGGCCCGCCGACGATCGCTGGTGGTGCTGCTGACCGACCTCAACGCGACCGCGCTCGACGAGGGCTTGCTGCCGGTGCTGCCCCAGTTGTCGGCCCGACACCACCTGATGGTGGCCGCAGTCGCCGACCCTCGAGTCGACCAACTGGCCGCCGGGCGTTCCGACCCGGCCGCCGTCTACGACGCGGCGGCCGCCGAACGATCACGCAACGACCGCCGCGCGATCGCCACTCGCCTGCGCCGCAGCGGGGTGGAGGTCGTCGATGCCCCGCCCACCGAACTGGCCCCCGCCCTGGCCGACCACTACCTGGCGATGAAGGCCACCGGTCGGCTGTAGCCCGGCGACGATGCACGCCGCGCAGCGGCGTGAGAAGAAGCCGGGCCAATCGGCTGTAGCCCGGCGACGATGCACGCCGCGCAGCGGCGTGAGAAGAAGCCGGGCCAATCGGCTGTAGCCCGGCGACGATGCACGCCGCGCAGCGGCGTGAGAAGAAGCCGGGCCAATCGGCTGTAGCCCGGCGACGATGCACGCCCCGCAGCGGCGTGAGAAGAAGCCGGGCAATCGGATAGAGCCCGGCGACGAGCGCTCAGCTCGTCGGAACCACGTCGGGCGCGTCTTCGATGTCGCCGGTCTCCCCGGCCTTTGCCGCGCGGCGACCGAAATACACGATGTAGGTCAGGAACGCCGCCTCGGCGATGATCCCGATGCCGACCCGTACGACGGTCGGCAGCGGCGATGGTGTCACCAGCGCCTCGATCAACCCCGAGACCAGCAGCACACCCACCAGACCGATCGCGACCGACACGACGGCGCGACCCTGTTCGGCGAGCACTTGCCCGCGTGGCCGGTCGCCGGGCGAAATCACCGACCACCCCAGCCGCATCCCCGCCGCCCCCGCCAGGAACACCGCCGTCAGCTCCAGCAGCCCGTGCGGAATCAGCAGCCCGAGCAGCACACCGCCCTTGCCCGCCTGGAACATCAGCCCGGAGATCAGTCCCAGGTTGGCCGCGTTCTGGAACAGCACGATGGGGATCGGCAGCCCCAGCAGTACGGACAACGCGATGCACTGCGCGGCGACCCAGGAGTTGTTCACCCAGATCTGCAGGGCGAACGCGGCGGCGGGATGTTCGCTGTAGTAGGAGGCGACGTCGTGGTTCACCAATTGTTCGATGTCGCTTGGTGTTCCGGCGGCAGATTGCACCTCGGGATTGGCGGCCACCCAGAACGCCATCATGAACACCACGGCGAAGAACGCCACCGCGGTGCCCAGCCACCACCGCCACGACCGGTACGCGACCACCGGGAAAGACACCGTCCAGAACCGGGCGAACGTACCGCTCAACGGCGCGTGGGCGCCGGTCACCACGGAACGGGCGCGCGCGACGAGGCTCGAGAGCCGACCGATCAACAGCGAGTCCGACGAGGCCGAGCGCAGCATCGACAGGTGGGTGGACACCCGTTGGTAGAGCTCGACGAGCTCGTCGACCTCGGCGCCGGTCAGTGAGCGACGCCTTGCGACCAGCCGGTCGAGGCGGTCCCACGTACCGCGATGGGCCAGCACGAATGCGTCGACGTCCACCCTGCGCAGCCTAATCGCCCTGTACCGTTCGGTGTTATGTCGGAGGTGGTGACCGGCGACGCCGTCGTGCTCGACGTGCAGATCGCCCAGTTGCCGGTGCGGGCCGTGGGCGCACTGATCGATATCGCCGTGATCGTCGTCTGCTATCTCCTGGGGCTGATGTTGTGGGCCGCCACACTGACCCAGTTCGACACCGCGCTGAGCACCGCCATCCTGCTCATCTTCACCGTGGTGGTGATCGTCGGCTATCCGGTGGTGCTCGAAACGGCGACGCGCGGACGCTCGGTGGGCAAGATCGCAATGGGGCTTCGGGTGGTGTCCGACGACGGCGGGCCAGAACGCTTCCGGCAGGCCCTCTTTCGGGCCCTCGCGGCGGTGGTCGAGATTTGGATGCTGTTCGGCAGTCCCGCGGTCATCTGCAGCATCCTGTCGCCGAAGGCCAAGCGAGTCGGCGACATCTTCGCCGGCACCGTCGTCGTGAACGAACGCGGTCCCCGCCTCGGCCCCCCGCCCGTGATGCCGCCTTCACTGGCCTGGTGGGCCTCGTCCCTGCAACTTTCCGGCCTGTCCCCCGGTCAGGCCGAGGTCGCACGCCAATTCCTCTCGCGGGCAACACAACTCGATCGCCAATTACGACTGCAGATGGCCTATCGCATCGCCGGTGATGTGGTGTCCCGCATCGCCCCGCCGCCCCCGCCGGGCGCCCCGCCGGAACTGGTGCTGGCGGCCGTGCTCGCCGAACGGCACCGCCGCGAACTGGCGCGACTTCGACCCGCCATGCCGCCGCCGGGCGCGGCGCCGTGGCCGGCCTGGCCGGCCCCGCCACCACAGCAGACGGTCCCATGGCCGGACCCGGGTGCACCCCAGCAGGGGCCGCCGCATCCCGCGCCGGGCGGTTTCGCGCCGCCCGGTTAACCGGAGACGCTCGCCGCCATCAGGGCGACGTCGGCGATCAACAGCGCCCAGCCGCACAGCGGGACGGCGATGCCGCCGCGGCGTTTCGCGGTGAACAGGGAGATGACGATTACGACCACCGCAACCGCGGGCGCGCCGTAGAACGCGACCCCGAAACTGATGCCGCCGTGGCCGAGGTTGGGGCAACTGCGGTCGCTGCAGCCGTCGGTACTCATCACCGCGCCGAGCGCGAAGAGCATGACGATGGCGGCGGCGGGCACCGTGGCCAGCGCCAGGGCCCAGTTGACCCACGGCCACACGTTGCGCCCACCACCGGTGCCGCCCTGCGCGGGGCCGGCCGCGGTCGAGGTCCCGCTGCCCACCGAAAGGTCGGAGTTGTCGGCGTTCATCCCAAAGTTCCTACCCGCCGCCCGGCGAGTGCAAACGGGCCGGCGCGTCCCAACGAACCGACCCGCCGGCCCAACACCGCAGGTCATGCGTCTTAACGGCTGCGTTGAAGCACAACATAGGGTCGCCCGTTGCATCGCGATACTTTCCGATATATCGTGATACTTCGAAGCGCACGGTGCGCTTCCCCTTCAGACGTAAGGAACAGACATGTACAACCCCTTCCCCCCCACGGGCGGCCCGTTCGCAGGCGGCCCCGGTTTCGGCTTCGGTCCCGACACACATCGGCGCGCCCCGCACGGCGCCCGCCGGCGCGCTCGCCAAGAGTTCTTCGAACACCTCCGCGAGCACGGCCCCGACCACGACGGCCCGGGCTTCGGGCCCGGATTTGGTCCCGGATTCGGCCCGGGTTTCGGCCCCGGCTTCGGTCCCGGTTTCGGCTTCGGGCCGGGCGGCCGACGCGGCGGATGGCGCCGTGGCGGCCCGGGCCGCGGAAGACGCGGCGACGTCCGCGCGGCCATCCTGGCGCTGCTGGCCGAGCGCCCCATGCACGGCTACGAGATGATCCAGCAGATCGCCGAACGCAGCAAGGGGCTCTGGAAGCCCAGCCCCGGTTCGGTCTATCCGACGCTGCAGCTGTTGACCGACGAGGGCCTGATCACCGCCAGCGAAAGCGAGGGCAGCAAGAAGCTCTTCGAGCTGACCGACGAGGGTCGCGCGGCGGCGGAAAAGGTCGAGACACCGCCGTGGGACGAGATCGCCGAAGGCGCCGACCCGGGTCACATGAACCTGCGGGCGGCCATCGGCCAGCTGTTCGGCGCGGTCGCGCAGTCCGCGCACACCGCCACCGCCGAGCAGCAGCAGCGCATCGTCGAAATCCTCAACAACGCGCGGCGCGAGGTCTACGGCATCCTCGGCGAAGACTGAGCCCCGACAGACCCAGCGGACCCTGGATCAGGTGACGTCCACCCAATCCAGGGTCCGCTGCACGGCCTTACGCCAACCCGCGTACCCGGCGGCGCGCTGCTCGTCGGTCCAGGCCGGCGCCCAGCGCTTGTCCTCGTGCCAGTTCGCCCGCAGGTCGGACGGATCGGCCCAGAACCCCAGCGCCAACCCCGCCGCGTAGGCCGCGCCCAGCGCGGTCGTCTCGGCGACCACCGGACGCACCACGTCGACGCCGAGCACATCGGCCTGAATCTGCATGCACAGGTCGTTGCCGGTGACACCGCCGTCGACCTTCAATACCTCAAGGCGCACACCGGAATCCGCCGCCATGGCATCCACCACGTCGCGGCTCTGATAGCAGATCGCCTCCAGCGTCGCGCGGGCCAGGTGCGCGTTGGTGTTGAACCGCGACAGCCCGACAATCGCGCCGCGCGCGTCGGATCGCCAATAGGGCGCGAACAGCCCGGAAAAGGCCGGGACGAAATACACTCCGCCGTTGTCGGCGACCTGGCGCGCCAGCGACTCGCTTTGCGCCGCGCCGCTGATGATGCCCAACTGGTCGCGCAGCCACTGCACCGCAGCGCCGGTGACCGCGATCGAACCCTCAAGGGCGTAAACGGGTTTCGCGTCGCCGAACTGGTAGCACACGGTGGTCAACAGGCCGTTGTTCGACCGCACGATCGTCTCGCCGGTGTTGAGCAGCAGGAAGTTTCCGGTGCCGTAGGTGTTCTTCGCCTCGCCCTCCGACAGGCACACCTGGCCCACCATCGCCGCGTGCTGGTCACCGAGAACCCCCGTCACCGGCACCTCGCCACCGACCGGCCCGGCCTGCGCGGAGACGCCATACGGTTGCGGCGACGACGACGGCGCGATCGCCGGAAGCATCGCACGCGGGATGGCGAAGAACGACAACAGCTCGTCGTCCCAGTCGAGCGTTTCCAGGTCCATCAGCATGGTCCGGCTGGCATTGGTCACGTCGGTGATGTGCACGCCGCCGCGCGTGCCTCCGGTCAGGTTCCACAACACCCAGGTGTCCGGCGTGCCGAACAAGGCGTCACCGCTCTCGGCGGCCTCGCGCACCCCGTCGACGTTCTCTAGGATCCACTGCAGTTTGCCGCCGGAGAAATACGTCGCCGGCGGCAGGCCGGCCTTGCGGCGAATCACGTCGCCGCGGCCGTCTCGTTCCAGCGCCGACGCGATGCGGTCGGTGCGGGTGTCCTGCCAGACGATCGCGTTGTAGTAGGGCCGCCCGGTGCGCCGATTCCACACCAGCGTGGTCTCCCGTTGGTTTGTGATACCAAGCGCGGCAATGTGTTTGGCGGTCAAATTGGCACGATTCAGGACCGACATCAGCACCGACGAAGTACGCTCCCAGATTTCGACCGGGTCGTGCTCGACCCAGCCGGCGCGGGGCAGGATTTGTTCGTGCTCGAGTTGATGGCGGGCCACTTCGGCCCCGTCATGATCGAAGATCATGCAGCGAGTGCTGGTGGTTCCCTGGTCGATGGCGGCGACGAACTCAGCGGACACGTCAGGAGTCCATCACGTCCGGGTGAACTCGACAAGCGGCCGGGTAGCTTGCGTTACCGCCGGTAACCCTGTTCCATCGGCGGTGTGGGCGAAGAGGTCAAGCGCACCACGTACACCAGCGCACATCGGCGGGAATACGGGCGCAAGCTCCAGGTTTGCCTGGACGTGTTGGAGACGATGCTGGAACAGTCGCGCTTTGACTCGGCCAAGCCGCTGACCGGCATGGAGATCGAGTGCAACCTCGTCGACGCCGATTACCAGCCCGCGATGTCGAATCGCGACGTGCTGGATGCCATCGGGGATCCGGCGTTCCAGCCGGAATTGGGCGCCTACAACATCGAATTCAACGTGCCGCCCCACGCCCTGCCCGGACACACCGCGCTCGATCTGGAAGGCGAGGTGCGGGCCAGTCTGAACGATGCGGAGACCAAAGCCGGCGTGGGTGGCGCGCACATCGTGATGATCGGGATCCTGCCCACGCTGATGCCCGAGCATCTGACCACCGGCTGGATGAGCGACTCGAGGCGGTACGCGGCGCTCAATGACTCGATCTTCACCGCCCGCGGCGAGGACATCCCGATCAACATCTCCGGCCCCGAGCCGCTGAGCTGGCAGGCCGTGTCGATTGCGCCCGAATCCGCCTGCACCAGCATCCAATTGCATCTGCAGGTGGCCCCGGAAACGTTCGCCGCCAACTGGAATGCGGCCCAGGTGGTGGCGGGCCCGCAGCTGGCGTTGGGCGCCAACTCGCCGTACTTCTTCGGTCACCAGTTGTGGGCCGAGACCCGCATCGAGCTGTTCACCCAGTCCACCGACACCCGGCCGGAGGAGCTCAAGTCCCAGGGCGTGCGGCCGCGGGTGTGGTTCGGCGAAGGGTGGATCAGCTCGGTGCTCGACTTGTATCAAGAGAACCTCCGCTACTTCCCGTCCCTGCTGCCCGAGGTGTCCGACGAGGATCCGGCCGCCGAGCTGGCCGCCGGGCGCGCACCGCAACTGTCCGAACTGCGGCTGCACAGCGGCACGGTGTACCGGTGGAACCGTCCGGTCTATGACGTGGTCGACGGGCGCCCGCACCTGCGGCTGGAGAACCGGGTACTGCCGGCCGGGCCGACCGTCGTGGACATGCTGGCCAATTCGGCCTTCTTCTACGGCGTGCTGCGCACCCTCTCCGAAGACGACCATCCCCTGTGGTCTCAGATGGATTTCGCTGCGGCACAAGGGAATTTCCTCGAGGCGGCGCGACACGGCATCGATGCCCGGCTGCATTGGCCGGGTCGGGGCCCTGTGACGGCGACCGCGTTGGTGCTGGATACGTTGCTGCCGATCGCCGACGAGGGACTGCGCCGGTGGGGAATGGACGCCGAGGTGCGGGACCGCTTCCTCGGCGTCATCGAGGGCCGCGCCAGATCGGGCCGCAACGGCGCCAGCTGGCAGGTATCCACCGTCCGCGCTCTGGAAGACGGCGGGATGACCCGGCCGGCTGCGCTGGCAGAGATGCTGCGCCGGTACTGCGAGCACATGCACGCCAACGAGCCGGTGCACACCTGGGAGTCCTGACCGCGGGTACGTTGAAAACCATGACGGGCGATCACGTTATGGACTGGGACAGCGCATACCGCGAACGGGCGCACTTCGAGGGTCCGCCGCCGTGGAATATCGGTGAGCCGCAACCCGAACTGGCCGCACTGGGCGCGGCCGGGAAATTCCGCAGCGATGTGCTCGACGCCGGCTGCGGGGTCGCCGAACTGTCGTTGGCGCTGGCAGCCCAGGGCTACACGGTTGTCGGTGTCGACCTCACGCCGACGGCCGTCGCGGCGGCCACCAAGGCGGCCCAGGAGCGCGGCTTGACCACGGCCAGCTTCGTGCAGGCCGACATCACGTCGTTCAGTGGTTATGACGGCCGGTTTTCCACCGTCGTCGATTCCACGCTGTTTCACTCGCTGCCGGTCGAGGGCCGCGACGGCTACCTGAGCTCCATCCACCGCGCGGCGGCGCCGGGCGCCACCCTGTTCGTGCTGGTGTTCGCCAAGGGCGCCTTCCCAGCCGAGATGGAACCGAAGCCCAACGAGGTCGACGAGGACGAACTGCGCGCCGCGGTGAGCAAGTACTGGGAAGTCGACGAGATCCGGCCGGCCTTCATCCTGTCCAACGTCGTCGAAATCCCCAACGCGCCCTTCGAATTTCCGCCGCACGATCGCGATGACAAAGGCCGGATGAAGATGCCGGCCTACCTGCTGACGGCGCACAAAGCGGGCTAAGACGTCGCCGCCGTCGCGGCGATCAGCGCCTCGGCGAAGGTCTGCAGGTCCTCGGCCGTGGTGTCGACATGCGGCGAGATGCGCAGCACCGGACCGGCCAGCCGCAGGGGAGCCCGCTGCACGCCGACGAAGGTGGTCAGGATCCGCCGCTCGGCGAGCAGCCACGCCCGCACCGCTTGGGCATCGGCGCCGTCGACCGGGGCAAGGGTGGTGATGGCGCTGGGCTCGTCGACCTCCTCGACCACCGCCCAACCGGCCACGTCGGCCAGCACCCGGCGGCTGGTGGCGCCCAACTCGGCCAGCCGCGCGCGCACGGCCCGTGGCCCGTACGCCAAGTGCTCCCCCAACGCCAGCGAAAAGCCCACGCGCGCTGCGACATTGGCTTCGCCGAATTCGAGTTGCTGGGCGACAGTGCACGAGCCCGCGAGCGAGTCCGGCGGCGCCAGACGCGGACGCAGGCCCTCCATCAACTCGCGTCGCACCGCGAGCGCGCCGACACCGCGCGGCCCCGCGATCCACTTGCGCGACGACGCATACGTCACGTCGGCGCCGACCGCGCAGTCCACCTGGCCCAGCGCCTGGGCGGCGTCGACGACGAGCGGCAGGCCCAACTCGCGGCAGAGTTGCGCGATCATCGACAGCGGTTGCACCACACCGCTGTGGCTGCCGACCGCCGTGAGGTGGACCAGATCGGGCGGGTCGGCCTCGAGCGCCAGCGCCGCGTCGTCGAGCGCGACCCGCCCATCGTCGAGCGTCGGCAGCAACTGACGGTCGAAGCCGTGGGCGGCGAAGAGCGCCAAATTGGGGCCGTATTCACCGGGCAGGCACGCCAGCGTGCGGCGGTCGGCGGGCCAGCCGCCGAGCAGCAGATCCAGCGCGTTCAGGGAACCGGTGGTGAACACCACCTCGGCGTCGGGCACGCCGGCCAGTGCGGCGAACGCCACCCGCCCGGCGTCCAGCGCGGGTGCGGCCGCCTCGGCCGCGACATAACCGCCGATTTCGGACTCGTTGCGCGCGTGCAGGGCGGCGGCCTCGATCACCGTAAGGCTCTGCCGCGAACACGCCGCACTGTCCAGGTGCAGCCCGGCCACGGGCGGGCGGGCCGCCCGCCAGCGGTCCGCAAGCGAACCGCCGGCCGTCACTTGACGGCCAACGACAACCCGAAATCACCCGCGGCGTCCGTCCAGAACCGGGTGCGGCGCAGTCCCACGCGGGCCAATTCGGCGCTCACCCCGTCGGGGCGGAACTTGCACGACACCTCGGTGAGCATCTCCTCGTCGGCCGCGAAATCGACGGTCAGGTCGAGCGCGTCGACGCGGACCCGCTGGGCACGGCTGGCGCGCAACCACATTTCGATGCGTTCCTCGTCGGCGTTCCAGCGGGCCACGTGCTCGAAGGCCTCGACGTCGAAATCGGCGTCGAGTTGCCGGTTGATCACCGCCAGCACATTGCGATTGAACGCCGCGGTCACCCCGGTCGAGTCGTCGTAGGCGCGCACCAGCCGGCCGGTGTCCTTGATCAGGTCCGTGCCCAGCAGCAGGCTGTCGCCCGGGCGCATCTGGGCGGACAGGCTCGACAGGAACGCCGTGCGCGGTCCGGGCGTCAGGTTGCCGATCGTCGACCCCAGGAACACGAACAGGCGCCGCCCGCCGGTTGGGATCTCGGTCAGGTGTTCCTCGAAATCGCCGCATACGGCGTTGATTTCGACGCCGGCATATTCCTGCTGAATCGCCGCCGCGGCCGTCGACAGTATGCCTGCGTCGACGTCGAAGGGGACGAATCTGCGCAACGATCCGCGTTCACGCAGCGCGTCGAGCAGCAGCCGGGTCTTCTCCGACGTCCCGCTGCCCAACTCCACCAGGGTGTCGGCCTCGCTGGCCGCCGCAACCTCGGCCGACCGCGCGCGCAGGATCTCGGCCTCCGCGCGGGTCGGGTAGTACTCGGGCAACCGGGTGATCTGATCGAAAAGGTGGCTGCCCAGCGAATCGTAGAACCACTTGGGCGGCAATGACTTCGGCGTCCGCTGCAGGCCGTCGAACACATCTCGGCGCAGCGCCTGATCCGCAGAGTCGGCGGCCAGGTGGTTGGACAAAGTCAGCGTCATCGATAACCTTCCGAGTGATCCAGCGGGGTCAGCGCGACGCCCGTCGCGGTGACCTCGACGAGGTGGCGGTCCGGCACGTCCTCCCAGCCGGGGTCGTTGTCGTAGGGCTCGCTGGCCAGAACAATGCCGTCCGCGCGGCGCAAGATGGACAACGTGTCGCCCCAGGTGGTGGCGAGCAGGCGAGAGCCGTTTGCCGCCAATATGTTCAGCCGGGCGTCCGGGTCGGCTGCCGCGATCTCGGTGATGGTCGCGCCGAGCGCGTCGAGGCCCCGCTCAAAGATGGCGGCCGCGAGTAGTGCACTGTCGCAGACGGATTCGGCCTGCGAACTCATGGGTAACGCGGCGCGGTCCACCACGCCGTTGTGCGACAACATCCATTGACCGTCGGTGAACGGCGCCGTAGCGCTGACATCGATCGGCATGCCGACCGTCGCCGAGCGGACCGCGGCAACCACGCAGCGGCTGCGCAGCGCCGGTGCGACGGAGTCGAACGACGTGTCGCCCCACAGTGGCGCGTGGCTACGCCAGCGGCGGGGCACTTGCCGTCCAGAAGAGTCGTCGAAAAAGCCGACGCCCCAACCGTCGGCGTTGAGCAGGCCGTGCTTCTGCCGACGCGGGGCATACGACTGCACCCGCAGGCCGTACTGCGGGTCCAGCAGCAGCGAGGAGACGGTGACGTCGGCCCCAAGCCAGCCGAGGTGACGGCACATCAGGTGAAATCCTCGACGTCCCAAGCCAACCGGACGCCAGAAAAGATCTGGCGCCGGATCGGGTGGTCCCAGTTGCGGAAGCTCGGCCGCAGGATTGCGGGCTCTACGGCCCACGAGCCGCCGCGCAGGACCCGGTAGTCCTGAAGAAAGAACGGCTGCGAGTAGCGCTCGTAGATCATCGGAAGGAATCCCGGCCAGGGCCGCAGCGGCGAACTGGTCCACTCCCACACGTCGCCGAGCATCTGTTCCGCCCCGTACGCCGAGGCGCCGGCGGGGTAGGCCCCGACTGGTGCCGGACGCAACGACGTTCCGCCCAGGTTGGCGAGGGCGTCGGAGGGCGGCTGCGCTCCCCACGGGTAGCGGCGGCGACTGTCGGTGCCCGGATCCCAGGCGCAGGCCTTCTCCCATTCCATCTCGGTGGGCAGCCGCGCGCCGGCCCAGGCTGCGTATGCCTCGGCCTCGAAGTAGCAAACGTGCTGCACCGGTTCGTCGGCAGGGATGTCTTCGACGTGGCCGAACCGGGTGCGCGTTCGTGCGTCGGGGCTCCAGAACTGTGGCGCTGTCAGACCCGCGCGCTGGCGATGCTCCCAGCCGCGCTCGGACCACCAGCGAGGTTGGAGGTAGCCGCCGTCTTCCATGAAGTGCCGCCATTCGCCGTTGGTGACCGGCACCCGGCCGATCCGGAACGCGGGCAGCTCGACGACGTGGGCGGGACGCTCGTTGTCCAACGAATACGGTTCGCTCGCGGCGTCCACGCCCAGCACGAACGGACCGGCGGGCACCAGCACGTAGGTGCCGGCCAGCCCGGGGCGGCCGGCCGGCAGCGCCGCCGAGTCGCGCAGCAGCGGAGCGCCGGTGCGCAGGTTCAGCGCCTGCAGCATGGTTTCGTCGTGCTGGTTTTCGTGACTGATCACCAACGCGAACGCGAAGTCGTCACTCTCCTCCGGCAGCGCATCGAGGGCATCAAGGGCAGCGGACCGCACCGTGGCGCAATACGCCCGCGCGCGGTCCGGCGACAGCAGCGGCAGCTCGACCCGGCTCGCGCGGGAGTGGACGAAGGCGTCGTAGAGGCCCTCGATTGCCGCCGGCAACATGCCGGGCCGGCCGGGGTCACCGCCGCGCAGCAGCCAGAACTCCTCTTGCTGACCGATGTGCGCCAAGTCCCACACCAGTGGGCTCATCAGGGGGTCGTACTGCCGATACAGCTCGGCGTCGTCGAACTCGACGAGCCGCAACGTCCGCGTCCGCGCCCGCGCCAGATCATCGGCAAGACTTGCCCGGCATGACGACCGCAAGCGCGGCGCTGGGGGCACCTCCCGCTTGCCGGGGACTCCGCGCAGCGGGTCGGAATCATCGGGAAAGCTCACAGCCCCCCTTGCGAGGATCGCGCCGCCTTGGCAACCGTAGCCGCGATGCCCTGCTGTATCACCTGGTCGGAGAAGTCGTCGCCGGGACATCGGCCCCGCTCGACGGCGTCGACCAGCCGCTGCATCGAATCACCGAGTTCGGGCGGCGCCAGCTGAGCGGCGACGGCCACGCACTTGTTGGCCGCGGCGTACAGCCGCCGGTCACGCAGTCCCGCCTGGGCGGCCGTGTCCCAGGCGGTCGCCACCGGCTCGACCGCTTCGGCCGCGGTGTCCGCCGCGACCGGGTCGTCGAGCAGGGCCACCAGAGTGAACACAACGGCCGGCCAGAAGTCGTCCGGCACGCTGTCGAGATAGCGGATTTCCAGCCACTGCCTCGGGCGCACTGGGGGGAACAGCGTGGTCAGGTGGTATTCCAGGTCGGCGAGGGTGGGGCGGCGACCGCCGAGCAGCACCCGGCCGTCGACCCAGTCGGCGAATGGCACCCAATGCGTGACCGCGGTGGCGTCCGGGGCGTGCACCAGCATCACCGGCGCCTTGAGCGCATAGCGCGCCCAGTCGGTGCCCGGGTCGTCGCCGCTGGCGCCCAGGATGGGTCCGCACCGCGCCGAGTCCATCTGGCCCCACACCCACTGCCGGGTGGAGGCCCACCCGGTGAACTCGCCGCGCAGCATCGGGGAGTTCGCCGCCATCGCGATCATGGTGGGCCCGAGTGCGTGCGCCAGCCGCACCCGTTCCGCCCAGCCGGCCCGCGGGCCCGCGTCCAGGTTGACCTGAATGGACGCGGTGGACGTCATCATCGCCGCGCCTGCCTCACCCGAGCGGCTGGTCGCGAAGAACTGCTCCATGGCGCGGTAACGCGCACCCGGGTTGATGCGCTTGGGCGGCCGCAGCGGATCCGCCCCGAGGAACACCAGGCCCAGCCCGCCATCGACGAACGCCGACCGCAGCACGGCCTGGTCGCGCCGCATCGCGTCGATGGCGGCCGCCACCCCTTCGGCGGGCGGGCCGGACAACTCCACCGCACCGCCGGGTTCCACCGTGACCCGGCTGCCTCCCGGCAGCTCGGGCAAGTGCCCCAGAACGTCGGCGATCTCCTGCCAACCGGGCCTGCGATGCGGGTCGGCCGGGTCGTGGCAGTGGGCTTCCAGTTCCAGACCCACACGCCCCAGCGGGGCGTCCACCATGCAACCGTCTGCGATGTAGCGCGCGGCGGTCTTGGAATCGGCCATCTCGGGACTGGCCAGCTCGGAGCCGGCGGTAGTGATAGCGGCAAACGTCATATCACTATCCCTCCGGGCCTGAGCAAGCTCGAACATGCGCCTACGGACCGCTTCCCGACACAGTCGACGGAACGGTAACCGCCACTACTTCATCTAACAGATGGCTCCGACATATTCCCGTTCGCGCCCAATTCCAAGCATGCCCGACCCGGTCCCCGAACCCGGCTCACTGACCCAGCGCGTTCTGCATCGCCCCAGCCAGCACGTTGACCGCCGGCCCGGCGTTGCCAGATTGGCAGACCTTGGCCTGCAACAACACATTTTCACGCAGCCTGGTTTGATTGAAGCACCGCCGATCGGTACCGGCCTCTTGCTTGGTCCAGTTCGCGTCGGCGGCGTCGGGCGGCCCGCCATCGAACGACCACACCTGTGTGACGCCGTTGTCCAGGTGCATCGGGGTGGTCTGGCCCGAGCAGCCCACCGTCCGATCCACCACCCGATGGAAGGCGCGGCCGGCGGCGTCGTTGGTGGCAAACACACCGACGGCCTGCTTCACGAAGTGGGTTTGGTCGGTGGCCGAAGTCTGGGTGACCGCACCGTTGAACGACGCCAAGTCGGGGTCCTCATACACCTCGGGCAAGCCGATGTCGGCCCAGTTGTTGCACACCGGAACGTCCACCCAATCGCCCTGCACCGGTCGGGTAAACACCGACTCCCAGCCCATGGGCCCACCGACGATGTTGCCGACCGACCCCTTGCCCAGGACCGCGTAATTCACCACCCCCGGGTCCGACGGGTGGGCGGCCGCAACCGGAAGCGCGACCGCTCCGCCGACGGCCAGGCCGATGGTGATGACGGCCGCGCGAACCCGCATGGTCATGAGGCGATCATGCCAGGCACGTGGGCGCGAGGTCAGCCCCCGTTTGCCCGGACGCCCTCTTCGACTTTTTTGCCGAGGTCGGGGTCGACGTTGCGCCAGTACTCGAACACCCGCGACAGCACCGGCTCCTTCACTCCCTTGGAGACGTGCCCAATGATGTTGTGCGCCAGCCGGTCCCGGGCCTCGTCGTCGAGGACGTCGCGGACCATGGTGCCGGCCTGTCCCCAGTCGTCGTCCTCGGCGTGCAGCGTGTAGGCGGCACGGACCATGTCGCCGTCGGCGTGCCAGCGCACCTCGGCGGCGCGGGCCGGGTCGGCGTGCGGGCCGCCGTAGGAGTTGGGCGCATACACGGGGTCGGCGACGTTCGTCATCCGCATCGCGCCGTCCTTTGAATAGCTGTTCACCTCGACTTTCGGCGTGTTGACGGGGATCTGCCGATAGTTGGTCCCCAGCCTGGCGCGGTGCGCGTCGGAGTAGGAGAACCCGCGGGCCTGCAGCATCTTGTCGGGGCTCAGTCCGGTGCCGGGCACGGTGTTGTTCGGCTCGAAGGCCGCCTGCTCGATCTCGGTGTGGTAGTCGATGACGTTGCGGTTCAGCGTCATCTTGCCGACGTCGATCAGCGGGTAGTCGCCGTGCGGCCACACTTTGGTCAGGTCGAACGGGTTGAACCGATAGTTGCGGGCCTCCTCGTAGGGCATGATCTGCATCTTGAGCGTCCAGCTCGGGTGATCCCCGCCCTCGATTGCCTCGTAGAGGTCGCGCTGGTGGTAGTCGCCGTCCTCGCCGGCCAGCCGGTCGGCGTCCTCCTGGGTCAGGAAGTCGATGCCCTGGTCGGTGATGAAGTGGTACTTCACCCAGAAGATTTCGCCGGCGGCGTTGATCCAGCTGTAGGTGTGGCTGCTGTATCCGTTCATGTGCCGCCACGTCTTGGGGATGCCGCGATCACCCATCAGCCAGGTCACCTGATGCGCGGACTCCGGCGAGAGCGTCCAGAAGTCCCATTGCATGTTGTGGTCGCGCAAGTTCGTTGCCTGCATGCGCTTTTGGGACCGAATGAAGTGCTGGAACTTCAGCGGGTCGCGCATGAAGAACACCGGCGTGTTGTTGCCGACCAGGTCGAAATTGCCTTCGCTGGTGTAGAACTTCAGCGCGAAGCCACGCGGGTCGCGCCAGGTGTCCGGGCTGCCGCGCTCGCCCGCGACCGTGGAGAACCTGGCGAGCATGTCCGTTTTCGTGCCGGGTTGGAAGACCGCGGCCCTCGTGTACTTGCTGACGTCGTTGGTGACCTCGAAGGTGCCGAAGCCGCCGCCGCCCTTCGCGTGCGGCTGACGTTCCGGGATGCGCTCCCGGTTGAACTGGGCCATCTGCTCGATCAGGTAATGGTCCTGCAGCAGGATCGGCCCGTCGGGACCGACGGTCAACGACTGGTCGTCGCTGGGCGCAGCGATGCCGGCATCAGTGGTGGTGAAACGCTCCGTCATGTCGCTATCTCCTCGTTTGCTGGGCTTACTCCAGGCTGTGGCGACGAAAATTCTTGCGCGCCAATAACTATTCTCCGTTTCTGGACCAAGGCAAGAAAAACCTCGGCCGGGCCACCCGTCACGGACGCGGCGCCGGCGGGCTGGGTGTCGCGCGCGCCGGCGGCGGCCCGCCAGGACCGCTCAGACCCGGTCCGCCGGGGCCGCCCGGACCGCCGGGGGGCATGGGCACGATCAACCCCGGCCCGCCATCACCCCACGGGCCGCCGGCGGGTGCGGGCCCACCGGACCCCCACGGTCCGGGGCCGTATCCCGGTCCCCACGGCCCGTTGCCCGGCCCAGGGCCACCCGGGCCTCCGCCCGGTTTGAACATCTGGCCGTGGTGATGGTGGCAGTGGTGGTAATGCCCGAAGACGAAGGCACCGGCAAAGAACACGGTGGAGATGATGAAGACGATCCCGGCGACGATGATCACCCACGCCGCAGCCGTGTAGAGCCGCGGCGGTTTCACCCGCTCCGGGGCAGGCGGCGGCGGTGGGGGTGCAGCTGCGGGCGGGGTCGTCGACGGTTCGGGTGTCTCGCTCATTCCTGAATCATGCCCAGCGTCGCGACGGGCATAACAGGTTCGTCCCACAAACTTGCTGTGAATCGAGATCGGGTGGTTAGTTGCCGGTGACGAAACGACACGCAGCCCGGTGCTCTGGCGAGCACCGGGCTGCTGCTTGTTTCAGGAGCGGGTCGGACTACGGCGTCCGGGACGGGGCGACCGACGACGGGATCTGGCTGGGCCCGGGGGCGCCGGGGGTCGCCGACGCGGGTCCGCCCTGCTGGACGCCGGCTTGGCCACCCTGCTGGGCACCCGGGCCACCCGGACCGCCCATGCGGTGCGGATGCATCCACGCCGCGTGGTGCTTGTGGTGGTGGTGATGACCGCCGTGGTGTCCCAGAGCCATTCCGGTGAAGAAAATGACGGAGACGATGAACACAATTCCGGCGACAATGGCAACCCATGCCGCGGCGATAAAGACCCTGGGGGTCTTGTAAAGCGCGGCTGCAGTTGCGGGTGCGGGGGCAGTTGCGGTGGAGGTCCGCCCGGTGGGGGTTTCAGATGTTTCACTCATGAGACAAATGATGAAGGTGTTAACACCAGTCGCGGCTATGCATCACTTAAGTAGCAGCTGTGAGATGAACAGCCATCTTGCCTGGTAGAACCCCTATCCGGCGGACCCGCTGGAACCGTGCGCGCACCGCACGCTCTGGGGCCTCCCAATCGCCCACCTGCCCCACCACCGAAGATTTACGCTGCCTGAAACGCCTCGACAGTGATGTGGCCGCCCGCAGACCGACAAACCGCCGACCCTGCATCAGGAGAAAGCATGACGCTATTCGTCAGTCACTCCAGCCAGGACAAGGCGGCGATCCAGAATCTCCTGAAGGCGTTGCGGGACGCACGTCAGCACGTGTGGGTTGACGAAACGTTGGGCGGCGGTGACGCATGGTGGCGCACCATCCTCGAGCAAATCCGGGGCTGCGACGTGTTCGTCTATGCGCTGTCGAACAACTCGATGGCGTCGAAGCCCTGCCAAGCCGAGTTGCGCTACGCGGAAGCTCTGCGCCGTCCGATCCTTCCCGTCCAGGTGGGCCCGGTCGATTCCATGCGGCTCACTCCGCTGGCCGAGACTCAAGTCATCGACTACCGAAATCCGAACGTGGACAGCGGTATTCAGTTGATCGAAGCGGTGCACGAATTGAAGGAAAAGCTTGAGCCGCTGCCGTCACCGCTGCCCGAGGAACCGCCGGTGCCCTTCGCCTATCTGATGCGGCTGGGCAATACCCTTGCCGACCCGGAGCTCAGCGCCCGCCAGCAGGCCGAGTTGGTGTCGGAGCTGAAGGTCGGACTGCGCGAGGACGGGGCCGATCCGGCTGCGCGCCGTGACATCGCCCGATTGCTGGCCAAGCTGCGCGACCGTCCCGACGTCACCTATCAGGCGCGAAACAACATCGATGCCCTGCTCAAGTCGGTCGACGAAGAACCTTCAACCGAAGCCGCCGCGCCTGTTGCGACGCCCGGCGCGCCGGCGGAACCCGAATCGGGAGCGGTCCCGGCGGCGGGCTCCGACGCCGCGCCCCCGCACGCTCCCAAGGTCGGCAAGCGACACCGGCCGCGCGCCAGGTTGCTCATCGCCGGCGGCGCGGGTTTGGCCGTCCTGATCGCGATTGTCGTCGCCGCGGTGGTGCTCCTTCGGCCCAAGCCGGGTCCCGCCACCCTGTCCCTGGAGTCCATCCTGCTGAGCGACGCGGAGATCAACTCCATCGCGGGCACCTCCAACATGGCGAAAACCCCCGACAACCAAGGCAAGACGTTCAAGGACGTCAGCAAGGCCGTTGACGTGTCGCCGCGGTGGTGCATGGGCGTGCTCTATCCCGGCGCGGACCTGACATATGAAGACAGCGGAGAAAAGGAACTCGACTGGGCGGCGCTGGAGGACTCGGGTGGCTGGGTCCGGGCAGGCGAGGGCAATCATCACTTCGTCGACCAAGCCGTGGCGGCCTTTCCGACCAGAGATCAGGCCCTGGACTTCGTGCGGCGCTCGGCGAACGAATGGGCGGCCTGCGATGGGAAGACGGTGACCGCGACCTACCTCGACAACGGCCGCGCATACACGTGGATCCTGGACAACCTCACCGGGCATGCCCCGCAGATCACTCAGATGTACAGACAACAGGGCGAACGTCCCAGCTACGCGTGCCAGCGGGTGTTGCAGGCGGCGTCCAGTTATGTGATCGACGTCAAGGTGTGCGGAGACCACATCACCGATCAGGGCAGCGTGATCGCCGCGAAAATGGCCGTCAAGGTGCCGAAGTCCGCGGGGCCGAAGTTCTAAGTGGCGGCCGTTTCTCACTTCTGCCGGGTGCGGATCACCTGCAGGCCGGCCGAGGCAAGGAGGGCGGGGATCTCCCGCACGAACACGCGGTCGTAGTCGGCGACCTCGTCGGGCAGGTCCGAGAAGGGCACCAGATACGGGGTCCTCTTGTTTTCGATGTCCTTCTCACCCAAAGACCAGCCGTCGGCGAGGCGCTCGGCCATCCAGCGGTCGTGTTCGGCGACCGCGAGCGTCTCGACCTCGTCGGTGCCGAACACGAATTCCGATGCGTCCCAGTCCCGCAAGGGCGCAAGGTCACAACCGATGTTGCGCAGCTTGACCCCAATGTGGCGCGCCTGCGCGCGGCTGGAATCTTTGCGTGATTCATCGAGCTCGGACCATGGCGGCGCAGGCTTGCCGGACGCGAGTTGTTCGGCGCACCAGCGACGGTGGATCGCATGGGCGATGGCCTCATACGAACCGCCGCGAGTGAGTTCGACCGTGCAGGTTCGTTCGAGGGTCGGGAAGACATCGATGTCGGGTCCGCCGGAGCTGCCGGCCTCGTCGAGGAGGCGGGCAACCCCGCGCGACCGGGCCAGCGCGACGACCAAGGGGACGGCCGCGTCCAGTTCATGCCTCAGCTGCAATGCCAACTCGACGGATTGCTCGTCGTTGTCGGCGGTCACGTAGGCGCGGGCCAGCGGGGGCGCTCCCGCATCGGCGTGATAGGAGCGCAGCCGGTGGATGTTGCTGACAGCCGCGGGCAGCGTGATGAAGCTGCACACCTGCTCGAGGGCGGGATAGTGGCCGAGGAGCAACTTCACCCGGCGGTCGGCCTGGTTGTCGACGACGGTGACCACCAGCGCGGCGGTGTTGTCGCCGCGGTGGTCATACCAATCCCGGGCCGCGTGGTACACCACCCAGGCGCCCAGCTCATCGAGGCCGGCGATGAGGATGTGCGGGCGGTCGCGCCCGGTGTCGACGGGAAACTCGTCGAGCAGCAATCGCGCGCCGATCTCGTCGGTGTTGAAGAAGTCCAGCGCCGAGGCCGCATCGGCGCGCTCGGCCTCCCGGATCCTCAGCAGCGCGCACAGCTCCGGGTCCCCGATCTGGGCCAGACAGGTCAGCACATTGCCGGAACGACCACCCGCAAGCGCGCTGGCAACGGCGACGATCTCGGTGTTGACCGCATCGTTCGGACACAGCGCGAGCAGCCGCGATGCGCGCCGGACGCCGGCCGCCTGCAGGGTTCGTTCCTGCTGAGCATCGCCGACGATCACCGGCACACCCCAGCCGTGGCACAGCTGCATGTTCGGATTTGCCGCGTCCGAGTCGATGACAACCACCCGATCCCCCGCCTCGCGGAGATGGTGCAGAAATGCGCTGCCCACATCTCCCAGCCCGCAGACGACCACGTGACCGCTCATCAGCGGTATGCGCATCTGTTGCACCCGGTCGCGGAACAGCGACGCCAAGCCGCTGAGCCCCGCGAAGCCGGCGACGAGCGGGGCCAGGAAGCGGGCGATATCCAGCGTGACAGGCAGGTGATCGTCGACCGGGGTCGACGCCGTGAACAGCTTGAAGCTCCAGAAGACGATGTCGCTCGGTTCAGGATGATGCTTCCACAACTGCCAGAACCCGATATTGCCCAGAACGAGCGCCGCGACGCCCACCCCGGCGAGCACGTGCCAGCGGTAGTCGGCCAATAACAGTGCGAGCGATCGCAGAGAATTCGGCACAGAGCGCCGAGCACCACGACTGCCATTCACGCCAATATCGTTTCACCGCTGGTCAGCGGTGTCTGGCATATTGGCGCGGCGGGGGGCGACTTCTCGCTAGCCCGGCTTGAACGGGTTGACGGCGAACTGGATCACCCGATACGGCGCGGCCACGCGCGCGCGTGTGTCCCACTGGCTGACGAAGATTCGCAGCTCGTCGAGCGTCGAGCCGGGCGAGATGTAGCCGCCGTACGGTTGCGCGAGCCGGTTGTCGTAGGGCGGCGGCAGGCTTTCCGCCGGCTCGGGCCACTCGTCGTGCTGCACCACCGTGGTCACCGGCGCATCGCCCAGCGACGTCGGATCGTCGGCCACGCGGACCTCCATGTTGCCGGTTACCGCGTTGAAGTACGACAGCACGGCCTTCCCATCGATTTGGCGCACGCACATCTCGCCCGCCGCATCTGGCCATAGCGGGGTGGGGACCTTCCCCCAGCCGCCGTTGGGTCCGGCCGCCCAGCCCTGCCAACGGGACCGGTCGGTAAACGTTTGCGGGGTGGCCCGATACAGCACGACGGGATCCCTGCGGGTGAAGCTGTCGGCCACGATGTACACCCAGCCGGTGGGCGAGTCCGGCGTCGGGATCGGGTCGTAGTAGCCGCTGATCTGTGTCTGCGAGCCGCCCTGGTATGACGCCGTTCGCCGCGACCCGGCGATGGTCTGCCACCCAGCCCGTGCGGGCTCGGCAGTGACGAGCCGGGAGCTCTGTGGCTCCAGGTTTTTCGTCGTCGTCACCATCATGTAGTTGCGCCGATTGATCTGCACCACGCCCGCGGGCAGCTGCGAGGTGCCCGGCGGGGCGGGATCGGCCAGCAGCGGTTTGCTGACCCCGGTCACGCCGGTGTAGCGCACGCCGGCCGGGTCGTCGACGGAGGCGGTGTCCACGTGCAGCGCCACCGGCGCGTACCAGCCGCCGAACCCGACGCCTTGGCCGGCGAAGCTGTCGCCGCAGACCTGCAGCAGCTCGGTGGGGAACTCGACGAACTCACAGAGGTCGGTCGCGCCGATGCCGTAGTCGCCGGTCGGGGTGCCGGTGCCGGCCGTAGGGCCGAGCCGCAGCACCTGGCCGGGCGCCAGCGGCTGCACGATTGGTTCGGGGACCGGCGCCGGCGGATCGGCGTGCGCGGCCCAAAACCATTGCAGCACAAACAGGATCAGTGCAAGCGAGCACCCCGAGACCAGTCGGGCGTGGGCGGTGCTCACCCGCCTATTACAACTGGGCGGCCAGCAGCTCGGCAATCTGGATGGTGTTCAGCGCGGCCCCCTTGCGCAGGTTGTCTCCCGAAACGAACAGGGCGAGGCCGCGCCCGTCGGGGACACCCGGGTCTTGCCGGATGCGGCCGACCAGCGATTCGTCGACGCCCGCCGCCGCCAACGGGGTCGGCACGTCGACGACCTTGACGCCGGGCGCACCGTCGAGCAGCGCCCGGGCACGCTCCGGCGACAGTGGCCGGGCGAATTCGGCGTTCATCGACAACGAGTGCCCGGTGAATACCGGCACCCGCACGCAGGTCCCGCTGACTGCCAGGTCGGGGATGCCGAGGATCTTGCGGCTCTCGTGCCGCAGCTTCTGGTCCTCGTCGGTCTCCCCGGAGCCGTCGTCGACCAGGGACCCGGCCAACGGCACCACGTTGAAGGCGATCGGCGCGACGTAGGTCTTGGGCGCCGGAAACTCCACCGCGGAACCGTCGTGCACCAACTGCTCGGCGTCGTCGATGACGGCGCGCGCCTGAGTCGCCAGCTCCTCCACGCCGGCCAGCCCGCTGCCCGACACCGCCTGGTAGCTCGAGACCACCAGGCGGGTCAGCCCGGCCTCGTCGTGCAGGACCTTGAGCACCGGCATCGCGGCCATCGTGGTGCAGTTCGGGTTGGCGATGATGCCTTTGGGTCTGCGGTGCGCGTCCCGCTCGAAGTTCACCTCGGACACGACCAGCGGCACGTCGGGGTCCTTGCGCCACGCCGACGAGTTGTCGATCACCGTCACCCCGGCCGCGGCGAACCGCGGCGCCTGCACCAGCGACATCGTCTTGCCGGCGGAGAACAGCGCGATGTCCAGCCCGCGCGGGTCGGCGGTAGCGGCGTCCTCGACCTCGATCTCCTGGCCGCGAAACTCGAGCTTGCGCCCCTGCGAGCGGGACGACGCGAAGAACCGCACCGACGTGGCGGGGAAGTCCCGCTCGTCGAGCAACCTGCGCATCACCTGGCCCACCTGCCCGGTGGCGCCCACTACACCTATGGAAACCATTTATCTGCCCGTCCCCGCGTACACCGTCGCCGACTCGTCGCCGCCGAGCCCGAACGCCTCGTGCAACGCCACGACGGCCTTATCTAGTTCGGTGTCGCGGCACAGCACGGAGATGCGGATCTCGGAGGTGGAGATCAGCTCGATGTTGACGCCCACCTCCGCCAGGGCCTCGCAGAAGGTCGCGGTGACGCCGGGATGGCTGCGCATGCCCGCGCCGATCAGCGACACCTTGCCGATGTGGTCGTCGTAGAGCAGCTGGGTGAACCCGATCTCGTCCTTGAGCGAATCCAGCTTCGCCACCGCCGTCGGCCCGCTGTCCCGCGAGCAGGTGAAGGTGATGTCGGTCTTGCCGTCCTCGACCTTGGAGACGTTCTGCAACACCATGTCGATGTTCACGTCGGCGTCCGCGACGGCCCGGAACACCCGGGACGCATAGCCGGGGATGTCGGGGATGCCGACGATGGTCACCTTGGCCTCGCTGCGATCGTGCGCGACTCCGGTCAGGATGGGGTCTTCCATGGCTATGTCCTTGATCGATCCGACGACGACGGTGCCCGGCTTGTCCGAGTACGACGAGCGGACGTGCACCGGAATGTTGTAGCGGCGGGCGTATTCCACACAGCGCAGCATCAGCACCTTCGCGCCGCAGGCCGCCATTTCGAGCATTTCCTCGAAGGTCACCTTGTCCAGCCGGCGCGCGTTGTGCACGATGCGCGGGTCGGCGGTGAAGATGCCGTCCACGTCGGTGTAGATCTCGCAGACGTCGGCGTGCAGCGCGGCGGCCAGCGCCACCGCGGTGGTGTCCGAGCCGCCGCGGCCGAGCGTGGTGACGTCGCGGGTGTCCTGGCTGACACCTTGGAAGCCGGCGACCAGCACGATGCGCCCCTCATCGAGCGCGGCCTGCAGCCGCCCCGGGGTGACCTCGATGATCTTCGCGTTGCCGTGGGTGCCGGTGGTGATGACGCCGGCCTGCGAACCGGTGAACGAGCGCGCCTGCGCTCCCAGCGACTCGATCGCCATGGCCACCAGAGCGTTGGAGATGCGCTCGCCGGCGGTCAGCAACATGTCGAGTTCGCGCGGCGGCGGGGCAGGGCACACCTGCTGGGCCAGGTCCATCAGGTCGTCGGTGGTGTCGCCCATGGCCGAAACCACCACGACGACGTCGTTCCCCTGCTTTTTAGTCGCGACGATGCGCTCGGCGACACGACGGATCCGATCGGCGTCGGCCACCGAGGATCCGCCGTACTTTTGCACGACGAGCGCCACTACTTTTCCCGCCCTTCCCGCACGATTTAAGCCCACAACAGAATACGTGGCTGCGCATAACGGTTTACGCAGCGTTGCTAAGCACCACAGCCTGCGGTTTTGAGCGAGTTTTAGCGCAATTTTCTCCGCGACGCCAATCGCGGTAGAGTTCTCCTCGTGCAGCGGGTGCTCCTCCTCGGACGCCGCGACGGGGTCTGATCCAGACCGGCTTCCCGTCGCGGGTGTTCGCGATGCGCCGGTCTGAGGTTCCTTCTGACACCCCCGGAGCAACTACCGTGACTTCCAATCCCGACGCCTATACGTCAACACGTTCGATCGTCAAACCCGCGGGCCCGCCGGGGCCCGGCCAGCCCGCATGGAACCCCCAGCGCGGTTCGGCGATGCCGGTCAACCGGTACCGGTCCTTCGCCGAGGAAGTCGAGCCGATCCGGCTCCCCGGCCGCACCTGGCCCGACCGCGTCATCAACCGTGCCCCGCTGTGGTGCGCGGTGGACCTGCGCGACGGCAATCAGGCGCTGATCGACCCGATGAGCCCCACCCGCAAGCGCCGCATGTTCGATCTGCTGGTTCGCATGGGCTACAAGGAGATCGAGGTCGGCTTCCCGTCGGCCAGTCAAACCGACTTCGACTTCGTCCGCGAGATCATCACCGAAGGCGCCATCCCCGACGACGTCACCATCCAGGTGCTGACCCAGTGCCGTCCCGAACTCATCGAACGCACCTTCAGCGCGTGCGAGGGCGCGCCGCGGGCCATCGTGCACTTTTACAACTCGACATCAATCCTGCAGCGCCGCGTGGTTTTTCGCGCCGACCGGGCCGCGGTACAGGCCATCGCCACCGACGGTGCCCGCAAGTGCGTCGAGGAGGCAGCCAAATACCCTGGCACACAATGGCGTTTCGAATACTCACCGGAGTCCTACACCGGGACCGAGCTGGAGTACGCGAGGCAGGTGTGTGACGCCGTCGGCGAGATCATCGCGCCGACGCCGGACAACCCGATCATCTTCAACCTGCCCGCCACGGTGGAGATGGCCACTCCCAACGTCTACGCCGACTCGATCGAGTGGATGAGCCGCAACCTGGCCAACCGGGAATCGGTCATCCTGAGCCTGCACCCGCACAACGACCGCGGAACAGCCGTCGCCGCAGCCGAATTGGGCTTCGCCGCCGGCGCCGACCGGATCGAGGGCTGCCTGTTCGGCAACGGCGAGCGCACCGGCAACGTATGCCTGGTGACGCTGGGGCTCAACCTGTTCTCCCGCGGCGTGGACCCCCAGATCGACTTCTCCAACATCGACGAGATCCGTCGCACGGTGGAGTACTGCAATCAGCTGCCGGTGCCCGAGCGTCACCCCTACGGCGGGGACCTGGTCTACACCGCGTTCTCCGGCAGCCACCAGGACGCGATCAACAAGGGCCTGGACCAGATGAAGATCGATGCCGACGCCGCGGACGCCGACGTCGAGGACATCCCCTGGCAGGTGCCGTATCTGCCGATCGACCCCAAGGACGTCGGTCGCACCTATGAGGCGGTGATCCGGGTCAACTCGCAGTCCGGCAAGGGCGGCGTGGCCTACATCATGAAGTCCGACCACGGCCTCGCGTTGCCGCGACGGCTGCAGATCGAGTTCTCCCAGGCAATCCAGAAGATCACCGAAGGTGAGGGCGGCGAGGTCTCCCCGAAGGAGATGTGGGACGCGTTCTACGAGGAGTACCTGGCCCCGGTCTGGCCGCTGGAGCGGATCAAGCAGCGGGTCGAGGCGTCCGAGGAAGACAGCGGCACCACCACGATCGCCGCGACCGTGAAGGTCAACGGGACCGAGACCGAGATCAGCGGCGCCGGCAACGGCCCCCTGGCGGCGTTCGTGCACGCGCTGGGCGACGTGGGATTCGACGTCGCGGTCCTCGACTACTCCGAGCACGCGATGAGCGCCGGCGACGACGCGCAGGCCGCCGCGTACGTGGAGGCGTCGGTCAACGGCCGCACGGTGTGGGGCGTCGGCATCGCGCCGTCGATCACCACCGCGTCGCTGCGCGCTGTCGTGTCGGCGGTCAACCGCGCGTCGCGCTAGGGCCGATCGCAAGCGCGGTGCTGACGCCGGGCGCAGCGGGTCGGCCCACAGCCCCGGGCCGATCGCAAGCGCGGTGCTGACGCCGGGCGCAGCGGGTCGGCCAAAGCCCCAGGCGGACGCCGCGGGTCGGCCCCAAAGCCCTAGGCGGGCCCCGCCGCCACAGCGCTGTGGCGGAAGGGCCCGTCAATGGCCTCGCGTGTCGCCGCCGGCCTAGGGTCGCGAAGCCGGTTAGCGCTTTCGCCGTTCAGAAATAGTGTCGGCGGCCGGCGACGGGGCGTCCGACGTTGCCCAGGACCGCCAGGATCGCGCCGATGACCAACAGGATGATCCCGATCGTCCACAGGATCGAGATCTTGAGCAGGAATCCTGCGACCAGCAGGACGATGCCGAGAATGATCATGATGAGCCTTCCCCTCCGGATGCGTGACTACCTCGTGCGGCCGGTTGCCCGGCACCGACTTCAGTCGACCACCCCTAAGGGGGGTACCAATACACCCCTAGGTAGGTAATCTTCCCGGCATGACGCGATCGTCACGTGCCAGCGCGCCGATCACCGTCGCGCTCGTCGACGACTATGACGTCGTCGTGAAGGGCGTCGCCAACATGTTGGACCCCTACCGGGACCGCGTCGTCATTGCGGAACTGGACTCCACCATGCCCGTCGACGACGCCGTCGACATCGTGCTGTACGACTCATTCGCCCAACCCGAATCCGATCAAGAGGAGATCGGAGTTCTGACGGCGAACCCCCGAGCACGCCGGGTTGTCGTCTACACCTGGAACTTTCACCCCGACCTCGTCGAGAGTGCACGGCGGCATGGCGCTCAGGGATATCTGTCCAAGACCCTGCCGGCCCGGGAACTGGTAGCCGCATTGGAGGCGGTGCATTCGGGCGAGGTGGTTATCAGCCCGGTGACCGGGCGACCGCGCAGCGCTCCCGGGCTGGACTGGCCGGGCCGTAACGAAGGGCTCAGCGACCGGGAAGCGGAGATCCTGGCGCTGATCACCCAGGGTAAGAGCAATGCCGACGTGGCACGGTTGACCTACCTAAGTCCCAACACGGTGAAGTCGTACATCCGCACGATCTATCGCAAAATCGGCGTGGGCAGTCGGACCCAGGCCGTGCTGTGGGGTGTGGATCACGGGTTCACACCTGACCATCACCGCATCGAACACTGGCGCGGTGGCCCCTGACCGAGCTCAGAACAGCGCGAGCTGCTGGTCGAGCGCGGTGGTGTCGGTGAACTCCTCCATGCTGGTGCCGCCCACGACGGCGCGGATGGAGTCCATGAACTGCGTGTCGGAAATCACCGGGATCCCCAGCTGCCGAGCCAGGTAGCCCTTGCCCTGGTCCGGGGCGGGATCGTTGCACACCACCAGCGACGTCTCCCCGTCGACGGTGTCGCTGTAGGCCAGCCCGGCATGCAGGATCCGCTCCACGAGTTCCTCGTGGGTGCGCCCGACCTCGGCCGCCAGGGCAACCCGCATGCCCTGCACCAGCGGCCTGCCACCCACGTAGTGGCCGGGATTCAGGTACGGGCAGGGCATCCGCGAGGCCAGCACCTTCAACGGGCGCAGCTCGTCATGGGTGACGCGGCCGTTCGGCCAGCGGCGGCGGGTGACCGGATGCACCGGCAGCCAGATGTCACGTTGGCGCGCGCGCTCGAGGGCCGACGCCAGCACACCGGTCAGCACCATTGCGTCGTCGAAGGCGTCGTGCGGCCGTTCCTGGGTCACGCCCCAGTGCGCCGCGAGGGTCTCCAACCGCAGGTTGTCGGTGCCGAGATCCAGCCGCCGGGCCAGCTCGACCGTGCACATGACGGCGTCGATGGGTAGTTCGGCCTCGGCGAGCTCGGCTTCCGCGGTCAGGAACGCATAGTCGAACGCGACATTGTGGGCAACCAGCGTGCGGCCGTCCAGCACCTTGACCACGTCATCGACGATGTCGGCGAACTGCGGTTGGTCTTCCAGCATGGCGGTGGTCAGGCCGTGCACGTGGGTGGGACCGGGATCGACCCCGGGGTTCAGCAGGCTGACCACCGATTGCTCGACGCGCCCGTCGTCGTCGAGGCCCAGCACCGCCAGGCTGATGACCCGTGCCTGACCCGGGCGAAAACCCGAGGTCTCAACGTCGATGACAGCCCAGCCCCCGTCCGGCTCGCTGGCCGGTCGCCCCCACGACACCCGGTTCATGAGTTGAGGATGGCACGTCCGGCCGACAACGCCTGGTCGCTGCGCTGCCGTGTCGGCACGGAATTCGATGCGGGCGACCCGCCGCACCCGACACCAGCGCCGCGCTTGCGATCGCCCGGGATTCGATGCGGGCGGCGGCCCGCCTCTAAACTCACCCGCGTGGTCACCACCCGTGCACGTCTCGCCCTCGCGGCGGGAGCGAGCGCGCGCTGGGCATCCCGGGTGACCGGGCGCGGCGCCGGGGCGATGATCGGCGGCCTGATCGCGATGACCCTGGACCGCTCGGTGCTCCGTCAGCTCGCGGCCGGGCGGCGCACCGTCATCGTCACCGGCACCAACGGCAAGTCGACCACCACCCGGATGACCGCCGCCGCGCTGGCCACGCTGGGACCGGTGGCCACCAACGCCGAGGGCGCCAACATGGACGCCGGCCTGGTGGCCGCGTTGGCCGCGCGCCGCGAGGCGACCCTGGCGGCCCTGGAAGTCGACGAGATGCACGTGCCGCACGTCTCCGATGCCGTCGAGCCGGCCGTCGTCGTGCTGCTCAACCTGTCGCGCGACCAGTTGGACCGCGTCGGCGAGATCAACGTCATCGAACGCACGCTGCGGGCCGGGCTGGCCAGGCACCCGACGGCGGTCGTCGTGGCCAACTGCGACGACGTGCTGATGACGTCGGCGGCCTACGACAGCCCGAACGTGGTGTGGGTGGCCGCGGGGGGCTCGTGGGCGAACGACTCGGTCAGCTGCCCACGCAGCGGCGAGGTCATCGTCCGCGAGAAGGGCCACTGGTATTCCACCGGCGCAGACTTCAAGCGGCCCAGCCCGCAGTGGTGGTTCGACGACGAGACGCTGTACGGGCCCGACGGGCTGGCGCTGCCGATGCGGTTGGCGCTGCCGGGTGCGGTCAATCGGGGCAACGCCGCCCAGGCCGTGGCCGCCGCCGTCGCGCTGGGCGCGGATCCTTCGAAGGCGGTGGCGGCCGTGTCGGGCGTCGACGAGGTCGCCGGCCGCTATCGGACCGTCCGCGTCGGCGACCACGAGGTGCGGATCCTGCTGGCCAAGAACCCGGCCGGCTGGCAGGAGGCGCTGTCCATGGTGGACAAGCAGGCGGCCGGGGTGGTCATCTCGGTCAACGGGCAGGTCCCCGACGGCGAGGACCTGTCCTGGCTGTGGGACGTGCGCTTCGAGCATTTCGAGCACACCGCCGTGGTGGCCGCCGGGGAACGGGGCACCGACCTCGCGGTGCGCCTCGGCTACGCGGGCGTCGACCACACCCTGGTGCACGACACCGTGGCCGCCATCGCGTCCTGCCCGCCGGGGCGGGTCGAGGTCGTCGCCAACTACACCGCGTTCCTCCAGCTGCAACGGGCGTTGGCGCGCCATGGCTGACTCGACCGTGCGGATCGGGCTGGTGTTGCCCGACGTGATGGGCACCTACGGCGACGGCGGCAACGCGCTGGTGCTGCGCCAGCGGCTGCGACTGCGGGGCATCGCCGCGGAGGTCATCGAGATCACGCTCGCCGACCCGGTGCCGGACTCGCTGGACCTCTACACCCTGGGCGGCGCCGAGGACTACGCGCAGCGGTTGGCCACCAGGCACCTGGTCAAGCACCCCGGGCTGCAGCGCGCCGCGGAGCGGGGCGCGCCCGTGCTGGCGATCTGCGCCGCGGTCCAGGTGCTGGGGCGGTGGTATGAGACGTCGGCAGGGGAACGGGTCGACGGCGTGGGCCTGCTCGACGCGACCACCTCGCCGCAGGACGCCCGCACCATCGGCGAACTGATCACCAAGCCGCTGCTGCCCGGGCTGACCCAGCGGCTCACCGGATTCGAGAACCACCGGGGCGGCACCGTCCTGGGCCCCGCCGCGTCGCCGCTGGGCGCTGTGGTCAAGGGCGCGGGCAACCGGGCGGGCGACGGCTTCGACGGCGCGGTGCAGGGCAGCGTCGTCGCCACCTACATGCACGGGCCGTGCCTGGCGCGCAACCCGGAGCTGGCCGACCTGCTGCTGAGCAAGGTGGTGGGTGAGCTGGCGCCGTTGGACCTGCCCGAGGTGGAGTTGTTGCGCCGGGAGCGGTTAGGGGCGCGCTGACGTGCGGAATGACATCGCGAGAAGCAGCCGGCCGGGGTTGGCGGGCGGCGGCGCCCTGCTGGTCGCGGCCGCATTGATTGCGCCGGCGCCGGCGCACGCCACCCCGGAGGTGCCGAGCGGTCGTTACACCGTGCTCTATACCGACAGCGACAAATCGACCATGTGGCTTTTCGCCCCCTGCGGGTCGGACTGCACGCTGGCGACCTCGCAGGACGGCGGGACGTTCGTCATCAGCTGGGAGTTCGACCTCGTGAACGGACGCTGGACCCACAGCGGGGCGACGCAGGCGCCGTGCGCGAACGGAACATCGGTCCCGGCAACCGTCGACTACAGCTTCGACGCCGTGTCGCTTGCCGGTGAGGGCACGACGACCACGTCCGACGGGTGCGGCGGTCCAGGCTCGACGGTCACTCGGCCGTTCCGATTGACCAAAACCTGAGCGACGTCAGACCATCGCCCGGCGGCCGACCAGCGCGCGGCCCAGCGTCAGTTCGTCGGCGAACTCCAGGTCTCCGCCCATCGGCAGCCCCGACGCGATCCGCGTCACCGTCAGCCCCGGGATGTCGCGCAACATCCGCACCAGGTAGGTGGCCGTCGCCTCCCCCTCGGTGTTCGGGTCGGTGGCGATGATCACCTCGGTGATGTCGACGTCGTCGACCCGCTCACCGATCCGGCTCAGCAGCTCGCGGATCCGCAGTTGATCGGGCCCCACCCCCGACAATGGATCCAGCGCGCCGCCCAGCACGTGATACCGGCCGCGGAATTCGCGGGTGCGCTCGACCGCCTGGACGTCCTTCGGCTCCTCGACCACGCATACCAACGAGCCGTCCCGCCGGGGATCCGAGCAGATGCGGCAGCGCTCGTTGTCGGAGACGTTGCCGCACACCGCGCAGAACCGCACGCCGTCGCGGACCTTCCCCAGCGCCGCGGTCAGCCGGTCGATGTCCGGCGGTTCGACGGACAGCAGGTGGAAGGCGATGCGCTGAGCGCTCTTGGGCCCGATGCCCGGCAGCTTGCCGAGCTCGTCGATCAGATCCTGGACGGGTCCTTCAAACATGTCGGAAGGTCTAGAGCCCCGGCGCCGGGGCCGGAGGCTGGCCCGGGGGTGGGCCGCCGAAACCGCCGGCCAGCGCGCCCAGCCGCTCCTGCGCCATGCGGGTGACCTGCTTCGACGCGTCACCCATGGCCCCGACGATCAAGTCCTGCAGCGTCTCGACGTCCCCGGGGTCGACGACCTTGGGATCGATCTGCACCGCGACCACCTCGCCACTGCCTTTGACGGTCACCCTGACCAAGCCTCCGCCGGCCTGCCCGTGCACCTCGGCATTCGCCAGCTGTTGCTGGGCTTCCATCAACTTCTGCTGCATCTCCTGCGCCTGGGCCAGCAGCGCCGACATGTCGCCTCCGGGTTGCATGACAGTCCCCTCGCATCTTGGTCTCGAGTTGGTTTCGCCTGCGTGTGTCCGGCGATTCGAAACACTCAGCGTAGACCGCGCGACGCTACCTTTGCGCCGTGGACCTACGAGTGAGCAGGCGTGTCGGCATCAGGTTGGTCATCGGCGCGCTGGTTACCGCTTCGGTCGCGATCACCCCGACCGCCGCCCCGCCGGCATGGGGGGTCCCCTCCAACATCGCCGGCATGGTGGTGTTCATCGATCCCGGCCACAACGGCTCCAACGACGCGTCCATCGGCCGCCAGGTGCCGACGGGCCGCGGGGGCACCAAGGACTGCCAGGCGAGCGGGACGTCGACCAACAGCGGCTACCAGGAACACACCTTCACCTGGGACACCGCGCTGCGGGTTCGCGCGGAGTTGAACGCCCTCGGCGTCCGGACCGCCATGGCGCGCGGCAACGACACCGGGCTGGGGCCGTGCGTCGACGAGCGCGCCAACATGGCCAATGCGTTGCACCCCAATGCGGTCCTGAGCATCCACGCCGACGGCGGCCCGGCATCGGGCCGCGGATTCCACGTCAACTATTCGGCCCCCCCGCTCAACCAGGTGCAGGCCGGACCGTCCGTGCAGTACGCCCGGATCATGCGCGACCAGATGCAGGCCTCGGGTATCCCGCCGGCCAACTACATCGGCCAGAACGGGCTGTATGGACGCTCGGACCTCGCCGGGCTGAACCTGGCGCAGTACCCGTCGATCCTGGTCGAATGCGGCAACATGAAAAACCCCGCGGACTCGGCGCAGATGGAGTCGGCAGAGGGCAGGCAGAAGTACGCCGACGCGATGGTCCGCGGCGTCGCGGGTTTCCTCGCCTCGCAGGGCCAGGCGCGCTAGGCGCACACCGCCCGCACTAGGCCTCTCCGCCGGCCGTGCGACCACTCGCGGCTGAACGCACAGCTAACACCTAGGTCGCTTCGAAGAATTTGCCTCAACCCGGCGCGCTCAGCGGTGACCTTCTGTATGGTTTGTTGCACACACGTCGACTTGCGGTGTGGGAGAGCGCATGATCAACCCGTCGACAACGACAACGACAACTAGTTCGCCTCGGCCGGCGACAACCGGCGCGGGACAACTTCTTCCGGGCCTCCGCCCAAGACGCAGCCGAATGCCGGGCGACCGGGATCGCAGCCATTCGCGCTGCATCTTCGCGGCGCGCCACGACGAAGCGACGGCGGCCGGGCCAATCCGGTCGTCCATTCCCACGCCTTCGAGCCGGGCGAAGTCGGATGGGGATTGAGGACCCCGACCTTCCCCTGCCGAGGCGACAATCAAATGTCTGGCCTCCGCGAAACTCTGGCCACTCGGGTACCAAATGCCGATCGCGCTCATTGGCAAATATCGGGACTCTGGGTAATCCAGATTTGCTTAGTCCGGTAATCAGCAAAGTGCAGCAAGGGCCGGAACCACCCAGCGCCGATTTCTTCGAGGTGGGCGGCCGAATTTTCCCGCGGACGACCGATTATTCGATCGTCGAACCGAACGTTGATTATGTCTTTGCGCTGGTGGACCGGGCGATTTCGGACCATCAGCCCGGACATCGATCAATTGGAATGCGCACCGCTATGCCGTCCGGCATCGGGCGTTTCCCGCCGCAACCAATTGTCGAAGATGCGTTGACTCGACCAGGCGGTCTCAACGACCACTCCGAATTCAAGCGCGCTTACCGCCCCGCCGGATAAGAAGAGGTGAACGGCCGTGGAGAAAGCAACTTTCACTCCCACTGCTGTCATCGGCATGGCCTGTCGACTGCCCGGCGGCATCGACTCCCCCGAGCGGCTGTGGGAGGCGTTGGTACGTGGGGACGACCTGATCACCGAAGTGCCGCCGGACCGGTGGGACGCCGACGAATACTACGACCCTCAGCCGGGGATTCCTGGTCGGTCGGTGACCAAGTGGGGCGGGTTCCTCGACGACGTCGCCGGCTTCGATTGCGAGTTCTTCGGGATCAACGAACGCGAGGCCACCGCGATCGACCCCCAGCACCGGTTGCTGCTGGAAACCTCGTGGGAGGCCATGGAGCACGCCGGCCTGACGCGAGAGACCATGTCCGACTCGCTCACCGGTGTGTTCGTCGGTCTGACGCACGGCGACTATCAACTGCTGGCCGCCGATGCGAACGCAGTGGAGGCGCCGTACGGGTTCACCGGCAGCAGCTTCAGCCTGGCATCAGGGCGGATCGCGTACGTCTTGGGCATTCACGGTCCCGCGATGACGGTGGACACCGCATGTTCGTCGGGTTTGACCGCGGTGCACCTGGCCTGCCACAGCCTGAGCGACGGTGAAAGCGACCTTGCCCTGGCGGGTGGCGCGGCGGTGATCCTGGATCCGCGGAAGTTCGTCGCGGGTTCCGCGGAAGGCATGCTTTCCCCCACAGGTCGGTGTCATGCGTTCGACGTCGCGGCTGACGGGTTCGCGTCCGCCGAAGGCTGTGTCGTCGTATTACTCAAACGGCTGCCCGACGCGCTGCGTGACGGTGATCGGATCCTGGCGGTCATCCGCGGCACTGCCGCCAACCAAGACGGCCACACCGTCAACATCGCCACCCCGTCGCTCGCGGCGCAGACCGCGGTGTACCGAGCGGCGCTGGCCGCCGCCGGCGTGGATGCCCGCAGCGTCGGCATGGTCGAGGCCCACGGCACCGGTACGCCCGTCGGTGACCCGGTCGAATACGCAAGCCTGGCCGCCGTTTACGGCATCGACGTCCCCTGCGCGCTGGCGACGGTGAAGACCAACTTGGGTCATGCGCAGTCGGCCGCGGGAGCGCTCGGGTTGATGAAGACCATCCTGGCGTTGCAGCACGGCATGATCCCGCAGAATCTGCACTTCGCACGGCTGCCCGACGAGATGGCCGCAGTCGACACCAAACTGTTTGTGCCGCAGACGATCACATCATGGCCGACGAATGGTCATCATCCCCGGCGGGCGGCGGTGTCGTCGTACGGGCTATCAGGAACGAACGCACACGCCATAGTGGAGCAAGCTCCGGCGCAGGTTCCGGAAGCCGCTGTGCCCGAAGCTGAGTCGGCCGCACCTCTGCTCTTCCCGCTATCGTCCACGTCGGCCGACGAATTGCGTCGCACCGCCGGCCGCCTGGGCGACTGGGTCGCAGCGCATGAGGATGTAGCCCTCACGGACCTCGCCTACACCCTGGCGCGCCGGCGCGTGCACCGCCCAGTACGCACCGCCGTGATTGCCAGTGGCCGGCTGGAGCTGGTAAACGCACTGCGTGAGGTCGCCGAGGGCGACACCCCGTATCAGGCCGCGGCCGGGCAGGATGACCGCGGACCGGTCTGGGTCTTCTCGGGACAAGGTTCGCAGTGGGCTCGAATGGGAGCCCAGCTGCTGGCGACCGAACCGGTGTTCGCGGCGACCGTCGCGGCGGCCGAGCCACTGATCGCCGGCGAGGCCGGGTTCTCGGTGACCCGGGCGCTGACCGCCTCGGAGACCGTGACCGGTATCGACCGGGTTCAACCGACCCTGTTCACCATGCAGGTCGCGCTGGCCGCGACCATGCGCTCCTACGGGGTGCAGCCCGGCGCGGTCATCGGGCATTCCCTGGGTGAAGTCGCCGCGGCCGTCGTCGCAGGAGCGCTGTCGCTGGAAGACGGGTTGCGCGTCATCTGCCGGCGCTCCCGCCTGATGTCGCGGATCGCCGGCGCGGGTGCGATGGCTTCGGTGGAACTGCCTGCGCAGCAGGTGCTTTCGGAATTGGTGACCCGGGGCGTCGACGATGCCGTGGTGGCGGTGGTGGCGTCGCCGCAATCCACGGTGATCGGCGGCGCCACCCAGACGGTGCGCGACCTGGTCGCGGCCTGGGAGTCGCGCGACGTAATGGCCCGCGAGATCGCCGTCGACGTCGCCTCGCACTCCCCCCAGGTGGATCCGATCCTCGACGATCTGGCCGACGCGCTCGCCGGGCTGCATCCGATGCCGCCGGAAATTCCCTTCTACTCGGCAACCCTCTACGACCCGCGCGAGCGGCCGGTCTGCGATGCCGGGTATTGGGTGCAAAACCTGCGCCAGATGGTGCGTTTCGCGCCGGCGGTACGGGCCGCATTGGAGGAGGGCTACCGCGTCTTCGCGGAGTTGGCCCCCCACCCGCTACTCACCCATGCGGTCGAGCAGACCGCCCGCAGTCTCGACATGCCGCTGGCCGCCCTGGCCGCGATGCGTCGCGAGCAAGCACAGCCCTACGGCTTGCGTGGCTTTGTCGCGGATCTGTACAGCGCGGGTGCCGCGATCGACTTCTCCGTGCTCTATCCGAAGGGCCGCCTGGTTGACGCACCGCTGCCGACCTGGACGCATCGTCGGCTGTTGTTGAGCCGCGGCGGTCAACCCTCAACGCACGGTGGCTGCACCGTTGCGGTGCATCCGCTGCTGGGCGCCCACGTGCGCTTGCAGGAGCAACCGGAACGCCATGTCTGGCAGGCGGAGGTCGGCACCGCCGCCCAGCCCTGGCTGGGCGATCACCAGGTTCGCGATGTCACCGTGTTTCCCGGGGCTGCTTACTGCGAAATGGCGCTGACGGCGGCGCGCACCGTTTTCGGCGATGCTTCCGAGGTCCGTGACTTGCACTTCGAGCAGGCGCTGCTGCTGGACGAACAGACCACCATCGGAGCGTCGGCGGCGTTGTCGTCAACGGGCGTCGCCGATTTCGCGGTGGAGTCCGAGGACGGGGGCGACCAGGTGCGGTTGATCACCGCCGGGCTCTATGCCGCGGCGGAGGATCCCCCGCCCGCGCACGACATCTCCGCGCTGCTCGCCGCGCACCCGGGCAGCGAGGACGGCGCCGAGGTCCGCCGCCGCCTGGACGAGCGTGGTGTTCGGTACGGTCAGGCATTCAGCGGACTCACCGCGTTGCACATCGGCTCGGAGGCAACCGGCACCGTGCTGGCCGAGGTCGCGCTACCCGGTCAAATCCGCTCGCAACAAGATGCCTACGGGGTGCACCCGGCGCTGCTGGACGCCTGCTTCCAGTCCGTCGCGGCGCACCCAGAAGTGCAAACCCTGGGTGAAGACGTGCTGGCCTTGCCGCTCGGTCTCCGGCGGCTCCGCTCCCACGGCCCTGCCCGCGGAGCCCGCTACTGCTACACACGGGTGACGAAAGCCGATGCTTCCGGAGTCGAGGCGGATCTCGAAATGCTCGACGAGCACGGGGCCGTCCTGCTCGCCGTGCAGGGGCTGCGATTGGGTGCCGGGGCAGCCGAGAACGACCACGACGAACGGCTGCTGGCCAAGCGATTGCTGACGATCGAATGGCGGCAGCGAGAACTGCCGGAGGCCGAACACCGCAACCCCGGAGCCTGGCTGGTCATCGGCACCGCCGCCGACGCCGTTGCCCTGTTGACGGAAGCGCTGAAACGCCTTGGCGCACAATGCACCACGATGTGCTGGCCGCCGCACGCCGATCACACCTCGAACTCCGAACAGCTTCGAGATCGTCTGCGTGCCGGCGGATTCAGCGGTCTGGTGATCGCGGCGGGGACCGGGAAGGGTGACGCCGATGACCGGTCACCGGCGCTGGGCCTCGAGTCCGTGCAACACCTGGTGCATGTCATCCGCGAATTGCCCGACACGCCCGGCCAACTCCCCCGCCTCTACGTCGTCACGCGCAACGCCCAGACGGTGGTGGCCAGCGACGTGCCCAATTTGGAGCAGGCCGGGCTGCGGGGCCTGCTGCGGGCGATCGGCTCCGAGCATCCGCACCTGGGGGTCACCCAGATCGACGTGGACGACGACACCGAGGCAGAGCAGCTCGCCCGACAACTGCTCGCCGGGTCGGAGGAAGACGAGACCGCCTGGCGGCACGGCGCTTGGTACACGGCGCGTTTGGCCCTCAGCCCGCTGCGGCCCGAGGAGCGCCGCACCACCATCGCCAACCTCGAGCGGGACGGCGTCCGTCTGCAAATCCGCACGCCGGGTGATCTGGAGTCGGTGGAATTCATTGCTCGGGAACGAGTTACGCCGGGTCCGGGCCAGATTGAGGTGGAAATCAGTGCCTCCAACATCAACTTCGCCGACGTGCTGGTCGCGTTCGACCGCTACCCGGCCTTCGAGGGCCGGCGACAGCAGCTGGGCACCGATTTCGCCGGCGTGGTGACCGCGGTCGGACCGGGTGTGACCGACCACAAGGTGGGCGATCATGTCGGCGGTCTGTGTGGCGACGGCTGCTGGGGCACGTATATCACCTGCGACGCTCGCCTGGCGGTCACGCTGCCGGGCGGGCTCTCCGATGGGCAGGCGGCGGCGGTGCCAACCGCGCACGCCACCGCGTATTACGGCCTGCACGACCTGGCGCATATCAAGGCCGGTGATCGCGTGCTGATCCACTCCGGGACGGGCGGGGTCGGACAGGCGGCGATCGCGATGGCCCGGGCCGCGGGCGCGGAAATCTTCGCCACCGCGGGCAGCGAGGAACGCCGACAACTGCTGCGCGACATGGGCATTGAGCATGTTTACGATTCGCGCAGCACCGAGTTCGCCGACCTGATCAGGCGCCAGACCGACGGGTACGGCGTAGACATCGTGCTCAACTCGGTCCCCGGCGCCGCCCAGCTCGCGGGGCTCAAGTTGCTGGCTCTCGGTGGCCGATTCATCGAAATCGGCAAGCGGGACATCCGGTTGGGCCTCTTCTCATTCCGGCCCAACCTCGCGTTCCACGGCGTCGACCTGGCGTTGCTGTCGTACAGCGAACCGGACCGGGTTCACGACTTGTTGGCCACCGTGTACCGGCTCATCGCCGACGGCGTGCTCCCGATTCCGGAGAGCACGCACTACCCGCTTGCGGAAGCCAGCAACGCCATTCGGACGATGGCCGGCGCCGGGCACACCGGCAAGATCGTGCTCGACGTCCCGCACACCGGCCGCCACCGGGTGACGGTACCGCCGGCGCAGGCCCCGGTCTTCCGCCCTGATGGCGCCTACCTCGTCACGGGCGGTCTTGGGGGTCTCGGGCTGTTCCTGGCGGAAAGGATGGCCGCCGCGGGATGCGGGCGCGTCGTGCTGTCCGCACGCTCACAGCCGACGCACACCGCGCTGGAGACGATCGAGAGGATCCGCGCGACCGGCGCCGACGTCGTGGTGGAGTGCGGGGATATCGCGCAGCCCGACACCGCGCGCCGGCTGGTGGCCACGGCGACCGCCACCGGGCTCGCCGTGCGCGGCGTCCTGCATGCGGCCGCGGTGGTGGAGGACGCCACCTTGACCAACATCACCGACGAACTGATCGAACGCGATTGGGCAGCAAAGGTTTACGGCGCGTGGAACTTGCACACCGCCACCGAGGGCCAGCCGCTGGACTGGTTCTGCTCGTTCTCCTCGGCGGCCGCGCTGGTGGGCTCGCCGGGGCAGGGCGCCTACGCGGCGGCCAACAGTTGGGTCGATGGCTTCACCCACTGGAGGCGGGCCCGGGGGCTGCCGGCCACCGCGATCGCCTGGGGGCCCTGGGCAGAGATCGGGCGCGCGACCACACTGGCGGAGAATTCCAGCATTGCGATCGCGCCCGACGAGGGCGCTTATGCATTCGAAGCCATACTGCGCCACGACCGGGCCTATACCGGCTATGCGCCGATCACCGGTACCTCCTGGCTGGCGCTCTTGGCCGAGCGCAGCCCGTTTGCGCAGGCATTTCGCTCTGCCGGACAAAACCAAACGGGCACAAGCAAACTGCGGGCCGAGCTCGATGACCTGCCGATGGACGAGTGGCCGACCTGGCTGCGGAGGATGATCTCCGATCAGGTCAGCCTGATCTTACGTCGCAGCGTCGATCCCGACCGGCCGCTCTCCGGATACGGCTTGGACTCACTCGGCGCCCTCGAACTACGAACCCGCATCGAGACCGAAACGGGGGTGCGCATCCCGTCGGCCGACATCTCCACCATAACGATCCGCGGCCTGGCGGGCCTGCTGTGCGAGAAGCTGGCGCCCGCTAGTGCGGCCTGACACCGGAGGGGGTCGGATGGAACGTGACGACCGGGCGCTCCCGCTGACGCCCGGGCAGTTGGACATTTGGCTCGCGCAGGAGACGGGCCGCTTCACTGCGGAGTGGCAGCTCGGGCTCTTCGCGAAAATCGAGGGTCGGCTGCAGCGAGAGCCCTTGGTGTGGGCGATCCGCCGAGCGCTGCAGGAGGCTGAACCGGTCCGGGCAACGTTTTTTGAAGAGCAGGGCCAGGTTTTCCAGACCACGATTGATGATCCGAAACTGGAGCTGATTTTCCACGACCTGACCGGGTCGCAGCGTCCCCTGCAACACGCCTACGAGATAGCCGCGTCCATTCAACGCACGCCGATGCCGCTCACGGGACCGCTGTTCAGGTTCGCGCTGTTTCAGACACGGCCCGACGAATTCCATTGGTTCACGTGCTGCCACCACATCGTCGTGGACGCAACGGGCATTGCGCTGGTCGGCCACCGGATCGCCACCCTCTACTCGGCCATTGTCGCGGGCGCGTCCATGCCGCCCCCGTTCTTCGGCTCCCTCGAGGACTTGGTCAGGTGCGAGGCAGCCTACGAAGCGTCGGCCGATTACCAAGAGGATCAGGCGTATTGGGCGCACAACCTGCCGCCCGAAAGCGAATTCGAGCACTGGCTGCCGCGCGAGGCGAGCGAGCCCGGGCGTTGTCGTTCCTCCGCGCCGGTTCGCCTGGATCCGGTGGTGCTGCGCCGGATCCAAGAGTCGGCACAGGTGCGGGACATGCCTCGATCGTCGGTTATCACCGCGGCGTGCGCGCTGCTGGTACACGGCTGGTGCGCCCAAGGCCCTGACGTGGTACTGGACTTCCCGGTAAGCAGGCGAGTGGATCCGGAGTCCAAGACCCTCCCCGGGGTGTTTTCCGGGGTCGTGCCGCTGGTCGTGACGGTATCGCCGGACGCTACGGTCGCCGATTTCTGTCGGCATGTTGACCTCCGGATTCGAGAAGCCCTGCAACATCAGCGTTTTCCGGTGCAAGCCCTGGAACGCAAGTCCCGCTTCCGCGGCCGAAAGCAGCGAGCCCACCGGGTGAGCGTCAACTTTCTTCCGTCCGCATTCACCTTGGACTTCGGTGGCCTGCCGGCTTCGGCGTCATTCACCAATTCCGGCCTGACGGACGGCTTCGGGTTGTTCTTCTCTGCCGCCGGCGACGAACTTCTGTTCGGCACAGAGGGCACCGGCCAACCATTTCCGGCCCTCGGCGTCACGGACCTGGCGGAGCGGCTGCAAGACGTCTTGCTGGCGATGACGGCCGACCCGGGCCGGCGGCTCTCCTCGATCGATCCGTTCAGCGCCGACGAGTACGGCCGACTCGAAGAATGGGGAAACCGCGCGGTGCTCACGCAGGCGTCGGCCCAACCGGTTTCGATTCCCGAGTCGTTCGCCGCGCAAGTAAAGCGCGCACCCGGGGCCGTGGCCGTCAGGTTCGCGGGTCTGTCGATGACCTACGGGGAGCTCGATCAGGCCGCGAATCGCCTCGCGCATCTGCTGACCGAACATGGCGCGGGCCCGGCCGGGTGTGTCGCATTGCTGTTCAGCCGTTCCCCGGAGGCCGTCGTCGCGATGTTGGCGGTACTCAAGACCGGTGCGGCATACCTGCCGATCGATCCGCAGCATCCCCGGTCCCGCATCGAGTTCATGCTGAACGACGCCACCCCGATCGCCGTCTTGACCACCGCGGAACTCCGGTCGCGGCTGGACGGGTGCAACCAGGTGGTCATCGACGTCACGGACCACGCTGCCGACACCCGACCCGGCACCGCGTTGCCGCTGCCCTCACCCGATGACATCGCATACATCATCTACACCTCGGGCACCACCGGCGTGCCGAAAGGTGTTGCAATCACGCACCACAACGTGACCCAGCTGCTGGCGTCGCTGAACCCGCAGGGGCAGGTGTGGGCGCAGTGGCATTCGTTGGCCTTCGACGCTTCGGTTGAAGAAATCTGGAGCGCGCTGTTGTTCGGCGGCCGGCTGGTGATCGTGCCCGAACCGGTGGCGGGCTCACCGGAAGACCTGCACACACTGCTGCTCACCGAACAGGTCAACGTCGTGAGCCAAACCCCCTCAGCCGTCGAAGGATTGTCCCCCGAAGGTTTAGGATCTGCGGCGCTGCTGGTAGCCGGTGAGGCTTGCACCGCCGAGACCGTCGATCGTTGGGCGCCTGGGCGGGTCATGGTCAACGGCTACGGTCCCACCGAGACCACAGTGTGCGCGTCGAGAAGTGCGCCGCTGACCGCCGGAACGGGCGCGCCGCCGATCGGCGCGCCGGTGCCCGGAGCGGCGTTGTTCGTCCTCGACGCGTGGTTGCGTCCGGTGCCCGCCGACGTGGTGGGCGAGTTGTACATCGCCGGGCGAGGTGTGGGGGTGGGGTACTGGCGCCGGGCCGGGCTGAGCGCGTCGCGATACGTGGCCTGCCCCTTCGGGCCGCCGGGAACGCGGATGTATCGGACCGGGGATCTGGTGCGCTGGCGGCGCGACGGCCAGCTCGATTACCTCGGGCGCGCTGACGAGCAGGTCAAGATCCGCGGCTACCGCATCGAACTCGGCGAAATTCAGGCCGCCCTGGCGGCACTGGATGGCGTCCAACGGGCCGCGGTGGTCGTGCGCGAGGACCGTCCCGGCGACAAGCGATTGATCGGCTACGTCACCGAAACCGACGCTGGGGCTGTCGATCCCGGTGCCGTGCGGGCGGCGTTGGGCGAGCGGCTGCCCGGATATATGGTGCCCGCGGCGCTCGTGGTGCTGCAGTCAATGCCGTTGACGATCAACGGCAAACTCGACACCCGCGCCCTACCGGCACCCGAATACGGCGACGCCGAACGGTACCGGGCCCCCACCAACGCAGTCGAGGAGATCCTGGCCGCCATCTACACCCAAGTGCTCGGGGCGCAGCGCGTTGGCGTCGACGAGTCGTTCTTCGACCTGGGCGGGGATTCACTGTCGGCGATGCGCCTGGTCGCCGCGATCAACAAGTCGATGGATGCCGGACTCTCGCTGCGCACGCTGTTCGACGCCCCCACGGTCGCACTGCTGGCGCCCCGGCTCAATGGGGAAGCGGCCAAGCGCGCGCCATTGGTGGCCGGCGAACGGCCCGCCCGGGTTCCGTTGTCGTTCGCCCAGCGGCGACTGTGGTTCCTCGATCAATTGCAAGGCGGCACAACCACATACAACATGCCGGCCGCCTTCCGAATCCGCGGGCAACTGAACATCGAGGCTCTTTGCGCGGCGCTCGATGACGTCGTCGCCCGCCACGAACCCCTACGAACCGTCTTTCCCGACGTCGACGGCGTGCCCTTCCAGCGGGTGCTGCCGCCCCAGGGCCGGATGTGGCAACGCGGGGATGCCGCGATAGTGCAGTTGGCCGAGCAAGATCTGGCCGGCGAATTGACGTCGCTGGCCGGTCATCGATTCGATCTGTCGACCGAGATCCCGATCCGTGTGCAGATCTATTCGCTCGCTCCAGAGCGGTATGTGGTGGGAATCGTGGTGCACCATATCGCCTTTGACGGGTTGTCGCTGGCGCCGATGGTGCGAGACATCACCGCGGCGTACGAGGCGCGGCGGCGGGGCCTTGCTCCGGGGTGGGCCGGGCTGCCGGTGCAATACGTGGATTACACACTGTGGCAGCGGGCCCAGTTCGGCGACCTTGATGACGCCGACAGCCCGATCGCCGCACAGCTGGCGTATTGGGAGAATGCGCTGGCCGGGGTGCCCGATCGCGTGGAGTTGCCCACGGATCGGCCGTACCCACCGGCCGCCGATCAGCGTGGGGCCACCATGGCGGTGGATTGGCCCGCGGAGTTGCAGCAGCGGGTGCGGGCTGCCGCCCGCGAATGCAACGCGACCAGTTTCATGGTGATGCAGGCCGCATTGGCCGTATTGCTCTCACGACTCGGTTCGACTTCGGATGTGGCGCTGGGCTTTCCGATCGCCGGCCGTGACGATCCCGCGCTCGACGATCTGGTCGGGTTCTTCGTCAACACCCTGGCGCTGCGGGTGGACCTGACCGGTGACCCCACGGTGGCCGAGCTGCTGACCCAGGTCCGGCTGAAAGGGCTTTCCGCTCTCGAGCATCGGGATGTGCCTTTCGAGGTGCTCGTCGAGCGGCTGAACCCGGCGCGGTCGCTGACTCATCATCCGTTGGTGCAGGTGATGCTGGCCTGGCAGAACCTGCCGGGAAGCATAGGTGATCCGGGGGACGGGTTGGCGTTGGGTGATTTGGAGGTCGCGCAGCTACCGGTCGCCACCCACACCGCCCGCATGGATTTGACGTTCAACCTGGCCGAGCGCTTCACCGATGCCGGTGAGCCGGACGGGATTTCGGGATCCGTGGAGTTCCGCACCGACGTCTTCGAGCCGGGCACCGTCGTCGCCTTGGTCGGCCGGTTGCAGCGGGTGCTGGCTGCCATGACCGCCGACCCGCGGGCGGCGTTGTCGTCGATCGATGTGCTCGACTCCGATGAGGCCGCGCGGCTCGACGTGCTCGGCCACCGCGCCGTGCTGGCCCGGCCGGCGGAGGCGGTCTCGATCCCGGCGTTGTTCGCCGAGCAGGTGGCGCGCGCCCCGGAGGCGGTGGCCCTGCGCTGCGGGCCGCGCTCCTGGACCTACCGCGAACTCGACGAGGCGTCAAACCGGTTGGCGCACCTGCTCGTTCAATGCGGCGCTGGTCCGGGTGAGAATGTAGCGCTGCTGTTCACCCGGTCGGCCGAGGCCATCGTAGCGATCCTGGCCGTGCTCAAGACCGGGGCGGCCTACCTGCCGATCGACCCCGCAGTGCCCGACGAGCGGATTGCCTTCCTGCGCAAGGACGCCGCACCGGTCGTCACGATGACCACCGTCGCGCTGCGCCCCCGCTTGGGCGAGTGCGACCTGGTAGTCCTCGAGGTCGACGATCCCCGCATTGACGGCCAACCCAGCACCGGTCTTCCGGCCCCGGCGGCAGCAGATGTCGCCCACATCATTTACACCTCGGGCACCACGGGCGTGCCCAAAGGTGTTGCCGTCACTCACCACAACGTCTCCCGGCTGTTCGACGCCCTGCAGACCGGAATCAGGCTGGGGCCCGAGCAGGTGTGGACCCAATGCCACTCCTACGCCTTCGACTTCTCGGTGTGGGAGATCTGGGGCGCCCTGCTATTCGGCGGTCGGCTGGTAGTGGTGCCCGACGAGGTGACCCGCTCCCCCGACGACCTGCACGCACTGCTGATCGCCGAACAGGTCACCGTGTTCAGTCAAACCCCCTCCGCGCTCGCGGCGCTGTCACCGCACGGGTTGGAGGCGGTCGCGCTGATGGCCGCCGGGGAGGCGTGCCCACCGGAGGTGGTAAACCGATGGGCCCCGGGCCGGCTGATGCTCAACGGGTACGGTCCCACCGAGACCACCGTCTACGCCACCATCAGCGCCCCGCTGACTCCCGACCGTGCGACCGTCCCCATCGGCGTGCCGGTGCCCGGGGCGGCACTGTTCGTGCTCGATCCATGGCTGCACCCGGCGCCGCCCGGGGTCGTCGGCGAACTGTATGTGGCCGGCCACGGCGTCGGCATCGGCTATCTCAACCGGGCGGGGTTGACGGCGTCGCGGTTTGTGGCCTGTCCCTTCGGGCCGCCGGGAACACGAATGTATCGCAGCGGGGATCTGGTCCGGTGGGCCCCCGATGGACAACTCGACTACCTCGGCCGTGCCGACCAGCAGGTCAAAATCCGCGGCTACCGCATCGAACTCGGCGAAATCCAGGCCGCGCTGGCCGCTCTCGAGGGTGTTGAGCACGCCGCGGTCATCACCCGCGAAGACCGCCCGGGCGATAGGCGGCTGGTCGGCTACATCACCGAAACCCGCCCCGGCACAGTCGACCCTGCCGCTGCGCGCGCCGCACTGGCCGACCGGCTCCCCGGCTTCATGGTGCCCGCGGCGGTCGTCGCGGTGGACGCGCTGCCCATCACGGTCAATGGCAAGCTCGACGCCCGCGCCCTACCCGCCCCCGACTACACCACCGAGCATTACCGCGCTCCGACCACACCGGTCGAAGAAATCCTGGCCGCCATCTACGCCCAGGTGCTCGGCATCAAACGGGTCGGCATCGACGACTCCTTCTTCGACCTCGGCGGCGACAGCATCTTGTCGATGCAAGTAGTGGCCCACGCCCGTGCGGCCGGGCTGAGTTGTCGCCCCCGCGACATCTTCGTCGAACAAACCGTGGCCCGGTTGGCCCGCATCGCCGGAATCACCGACGGGCACGACACCGTCATCGATGAGGGTGTCGGGCCGATCAGGCCCACCCCGATCATGCGCTGGCTGTTCGACATCGACGGCCCCGTCGACCAGTTCAACCAAACCATGGTGCTCCAAGCACCGCCCGGCGTCACGCCCACCGATGTGCTCGCCGTCCTACAAGCTTTGATCGACCACCACCCCGTGCTTCGGCTCCGAGTCCACGGGGACGGCACCGAAGGCCGCACGCTGACCGTCCCCGAGACCGGCGTCGTCGACGCCGGTGAGTGCCTGCGCACGGCCGACGTGTTGAGCGATGAGGAGCTTGTCCGGACCCGGTCGGGGCTCAGCCCCGCCGCCGGAACCATGCTCGGCGCGCTGTGGGTGTCCGGCACCGGTCAACTGGTGCTGATCATCCACCACTTGGCGGTCGACGCAGTCTCGTGGCGGATCTTGTTGGAGGACTTAAACATTGCCTGGGCTCAACGCCATCGCGACCAACCCATCAGCCTGCCCGCCGGTGGTACCTCATACCGGCGCTGGGCCGAAATCCTCGAGCAACACGCCCACACGCCGGCGGTCACCGAGCAGACCGACACGTGGAAACACATCACCAGCACCGCCGTCGGCCTCCCCCGCCCCCAACAGCAAGACACCCATACCAGCGCCGGGCACCTGACGGTCTCGCTGGACACCGACACCACACGCCGACTCCTCACCGACGTTCCGGCGGCGTTTCATGCGGGCATCCACGAGATCTTGCTGATCGCCTACGCACTGGCCTGGACCGAATTCCTCGGCACCGGCGACGGCCCCCTTGCCATCGATGTCGAAGGGCACGGCCGCCACGACGACCTGGTCGACGACGTCGACCTGTCGCGCACGGTTGGCTGGTTCACCACCAAATACCCCGTGGGCCTGAATGTCGGCGACCTGCGGTGGCCGCAGGTCACGTCCGGCGACGCAGCACTGGGCTCGATCGTCAAGCGCATCAAGGAACAACTGCGCGCCGTGCCCCATCCCCTGAGCTACGGGCTGCTGAGGTACCTCAACACCGACACCGATCTGGCCGGGCCCGACCCCACCATCGGATTCAACTATCTGGGACGCCTGGGCGACCCGGCCGACACCCACATCTCTGGCGGCCAGTGGCGAGTCGACCAGGGCAGCCTGGCGGTCGCCGGCGCTGCCGCCGAGGTGCCAATGCCCCTGTCTCACACCGCTGAACTCAACGCCGCCACCATCGACACCGACGCCGGCCCACAACTCAACGCCACCTGGACCTGGGCGCCCTCGGCGCTCGATGACACCCGGGTCGGCCGGCTCAGCCGGCTCTGGTTTGACGCCCTCACCGGCATCTGCGCCCATGTCCATCGTGGCGGCGGCGGACTGACCCCCTCCGACATCGCTCCCGCCCGGCTCACCCAACACCAAATCGACGAGCTGCAAGCGCAATACGACATCGCCGACATCTTGCCCCTCACACCCCTGCAGGAGGGACTGCTGTTCCACACCGCTCCCGCTCTCGGTGACCTGTATGCGATGCAACTCGACATCACCGTCGCCGGTCCACTGCACCCCGACCGACTACACGACGCCGTGCAAACCGTCATCAGGCGCCACCCCAACCTCGCCGCCCGCTGCTGCCCGCAATTCGACGAACCCGTGCAGATCATTCCTGTCGACCCTGAAATACCCTGGCAATACCTCGATTACGACTCCCAGCCCGACGGGGGCGCCGAGCGACTGTGCGCCGCGGAACGCGCCGCGGTCTGCGACCTGGCCGGGGGCGCGTCGACCTTCCGGGCGGCGTTGATCCGCACCGCCGAAGACCAGCACCGCATAGTGTTGACTTTCCACCACATCGTGCTCGACGGCTGGTCGCTACCGATACTGATGCAGGAGATCTTCGCCAGCTACCAGGGCCAGCAGCTGCCGCCGGCCACACCCTACCGCCGGTTCGTCACCTGGCTGGCCGAGCGAGACCTCGACGCCGCCAGGGCGGCCTGGCACAACACCCTCGCGGGCTTCGACACTCCCACGCTCGTCGCCCCGCCGGCCCGGATCAGGCCCGGCGCCAAGGCCACTAGCGCGTTTGCGATGACCGGGTCCACCACATCGGCGTTGAACGAGCTGGCGCGATCCCAGCACACCACCGTCAACACCGTCCTGCAGGCAGCATGGGCGCAACTGCTGATGGGCATGACCGGCCAGCGCGACATTGTCTTCGGCACCGCCGTCTCCGGGCGTCCCGTCGAGCTGGCCGGTGCCGACACCATGGTGGGGCTGCTGATCAACACCGTTCCGGTGCGGGCCACGATCAGACCAACCACCACCACCGCCGGCCTGCTCGGCCAACTCCATGCCGCGCACAACCACACCCTCGACCATCAACACCTGGCGCTCAACGAGATTCACCGCACGACCGGTCACGACCAACTTTTCGACACCCTGTTCGTCTACGAGAACTACCCGATCGGCTCCACCACGCTGGCGGGCGCGGACGGGCTGACCATCACCGCGTTCGACGGCCACGAGGCCAACCATTACCCACTGACCATGCAGGCCACGCCCGGACCCGAACTGAGCTTCCGGATCGAGTACGACACCGGCGTATTCGACGCCGCAAGCATTGACACGCTCATCGACCGGCTGCGGCGGATCGTCGCGGCGATGATCGCTGATCCGCAACTCCCACTGTCGGCGCTCGACCTGCTCGACGCCGACGAGCGCAACCGCCTCGACGACATGGGCAACCGGGCGGCTCTGGGCGGACCCGCACCGGCGTGGGTGTCGATCCCGGAACTGTTCGCCGGCCAGGTAGCCAGCTCGCCGCGGGCGGTGGCCATCCGTTGCGCGGGCCGGTCGTTGACCTATCGGGACGTCGACGAGGCGTCGAATCACTTGGCGCATTCACTGTCTGGTCTCGGCGCCGGCCCCGGCGCGCGGGTGGCGCTGCTGTTGGAACGCTCCGCCGAAGCTGTCATCGCCATGCTCGCGGTCCTCAAGACCGGGGCGGCGTACCTGGCGATCGATCCGGCCCTGCCCGACGAGCGGATCGGATTCATGTTGGGTGACGCCGCGCCGATCATCGCGGTCACCACCACCGCCCTGCGCCCACGGCTGGCCGGGCACGCCCTCGCCGTCATCGATATCACCGACGACCGCACGACCGCTCAACCCCGCTCCACCCTCCGGGCGCCCGCTGCGGACGATATCGCCTACCTCATTTACACGTCGGGCACCACGGGAGTGCCCAAAGGGGTTGCGATCAGCCATCGCAACCTGGCCCACCTGGTGGAGTCGGCGTCGGCCCATTTACCCGCGGAGCAGGTGTGGACGCAGTGTCACTCCTATGCGTTCGACTTCTCCGTGTGGGAGATCTGGGCCGCCCTGCTGGGTGGTGGGCGCCTGGTGGTGGTGCCCGACCAGGTGACCAGATCACCGGACGACTTGCGCGCCCTGCTCATCGCCGAGGGCGTCACCGTGCTCACCCAAACGCCGTCGGCGGCCGCGGCGCTCCCCCCGCAAGGGCTGGAGTCGGTGGCGCTATTGCTCGGCGGCGAGGCCTGCCCGCCCGAGCTGGTGGACCGGTGGGCACCGGGGCGGGTGGTGATCAACGCCTACGGCCCCACCGAAACCACCGTCTACGCAACGCTCAGCGCCCCGCTGACGACGGGTTCGGGGACGGTCCCCATCGGCGCACCCGTACCCACAGCGGCATTGTTCGTCCTCGACGAATGGCTGCACCCGGTGCCGCCCGGAGTGGTCGGCGAACTGTACGTGGCCGGACGCGGCGTCGGCGTCGGCTACATCGGCCGGCCCGGGCTGACCGCAGGGCGGTTCGTGCCGTGCCCCTACGGCGGGCCCGGCGCGCGGATGTACCGCAGCGGTGACCTGGTGCGCTGGGGAGCCGACGGGCAACTGCGTTACCTCGGTCGCGCCGACGAGCAGGTCAAAATCCGCGGCTACCGCATCGAACTCGGCGAAATCCAGGCCGCGCTGGCCGAAATCGACGGCGTCGAACAGGCCGCGGTCATCACCCGCGAGGACGTTCCCGGCGCCAAACGACTGGTCGGATACGTCGTCGAAACCGCCCCCGGCACCGTCGATCCCGTTGCGGTGCGCGCCGCGCTGGCCGTGCGGCTGCCGGGTCACATGGTTCCCCAGGCGATCGTGGTGCTGAACGCGCTGCCGCTGACGGTCAACGGCAAACTCGACACCCGGGCCCTGCCCCCGCCCGACTACGCCCCCGGGCACTACTGGGCCCCCGCTTCCGCCGCTGAAGAGATCCTGGCCGGCATCTACGCCCAGGTGCTGGGCGTCGAACGCGTCGGTGCTGATGACTCGTTCTTCGACCTGGGCGGGGACTCGCTGTCGGCGATGCGTTTGATCGCCGCCGTCAACACCGGGCTGGACGCGAACCTCGCCGTGCACGAATTGTTCGACGCGCCAACGGTTGCGCAACTGACGTCGCGCCTCGACGACGAGACCCATCGCCGTGAGCCATTGCGGGCGTACCGGCGCCCGGCGATGATCCCCCTCTCGTTCACCCAGAACCGGCTGTGGGTTCTCGACCAGTTGCAGGGATCCTCCTCGGTTTACAACATTCCGGTGGCCCTGCAGTTGCGCGGCCCGCTCGACGCCGAAGCGCTCGGCGCAGCGCTGGCCGACGTGGTGGCCCGGCACGAAAGCCTGCGCACGACATTTCCCGCACTGGATGGGCTACCGCAGCAACTCGTCATCCCCGCCGAGCGGGCGGATTTCGGCTGGGAAGTCATCGACGCCACCGGATGGCCGTCCGGCCGACTCGACGAGGCAATCGACGAAGCGGCGCGTCACCCCTTTACCTTGGAGACCGACATCCCCCTGCGCGCGAAGCTTTTCCGGGTCGCCGATGAGGTGCACGTGCTGGTGTGCGCAGTACACCACATCGCCTTCGATGGGTGGTCGGTGGCGCCGATGATCCGCGACATCGGCGAGGCCTATGCCAGCCGATGCGACGGGCGGCTCCCGGGATGGCCTGAATTGCCGCTGCAATACGTGGATTACACGCTGTGGCAGCGGGCGCAGTTCGGTGCGCTCGACGACGGTCACAGCCGGATCGCCGCCCAGCTGAAGTATTGGGAAGACGCCCTGGCCGACCTGCCCGAGCGCCTCGAATTGCCGACGGACCGGCCCTATCCCTCGGTGGCAGATCAGCGTGGTGCCAAAGTAACCGTGGACTGGCCGGCCGAGCTGCAGCGCCGCATACGCCAAGTGGCCCGCGACCTCAACGCGACCAGTTTCATGGTGGTGCAGACCGCCTTGGCGGTACTGCTGTCGCGGCTCAGTGCGAGTTCCGATGTGGCCGTGGGATTTCCGATCGCCGGGCGTGGTGACCCCGGGCTCGATGACCTGGTGGGATTCTTCGTCAACACGCTGGTGTTGCGGGTCGACGTAGCCGGTGACCCAACCGCCGCCGAGCTGCTGGCCCAGGTTCGCCGGCGCAGCCTGCTGGCCTTCGAGCATCAAGACGTGCCGTTCGAGGTGCTCGTCGAGCGGCTCAACCCCACCCGGTCGCTGAGCCATCATCCGCTGGTTCAGGTGGCGTTGGCGTGGCAGAACCTGCCCGGGCACGCCAGCGACCCCACCGCTGTGCCGGCGTTGGGTGACGTGCGGGTTACCGAGCTGCCGCTGGACACCCACAGTGCCCGCATGGACCTGACCTTCTCGCTGTCCGAACACTGGACCGACGCCAACGCGCCCGACGGCATCCGAGGCGCGGTTGAATTCCGCACCGACGTGTTCGACCCCGACAGCATCACCACTCTTGTCGATCGGTTCCAGCGCATCCTGGTGGCGATGACCGCCGATCCCCGGGCGCGGTTGTCGACGATCGATGTGTTGGATGCTGACGAGCACGCCCGTCTGGACAAGACGGGTAACCGGGCAATCCTGACCCGGCCGGCGCCCGGGCCGGTCTCCATACCGGCCCTGTTTGCCGGCCACGTGACCCGCACCCCCGACGCGGTCGCCATCAGCGACGGGGGACGCAGCTGCACTTACCGCGAATTGGACGCGGCATCAAACCGGTTGGCGCACTTCCTGACCAGGAATGGCGCCGGTCCCGGTGAGAGCGTGGCGCTGCTGTTCTCCCGCTCGGCCGAGGCCGTCATCGCGATCTTGGCGGTGCTCAAGACCGGGGCGGCTTATCTGCCTCTGGACCCCGCGCTACCGGCGGGCCGGATCGATTTCATGCTCGCCGATGCCGGGCCTATCGCCGCGATCACCACCGCGGCCCTGCGCTCGCGGCTGGATGGGCACCGGCTGACCGTCCTCGACGTGGAAGACGTCGCCGTGGACACCCAGCCGAGCACACCGCTGCCTGCGCCCGCCCCCGACGACATCGCGTATCTCATCTACACCTCAGGGACCACCGGTGTGCCGAAAGGTGTTGCCATCACTCACCACAACGTCACGCAGTTGTTGGCCTCATTGGACGCCGGCCTTCCGCCCAAAGGCGTTTGGCCGCAGTGTCATTCCCTGGCCTTCGACGTCTCGGTGTGGGAGATCTTCGGCGCCCTGTTGCGTGGCGGGCACGTGGTGGTGGTGAACGAAGACGTGACCACGTCACCGGCCGACTTCCACGATGCGCTGGTGACCGGTGAAGTCGATGTGCTTACCCAAACCCCTTCCGCGGTGGGTGTGTTGTCACCCGAAGGCCTGGAGTCGGCGGCTCTGGTGGTGGTCGGTGAGGCTTGCGCCCCCGAAGTGGTCGATCGATGGGCGCCCGGACGAGTGATGATCAATGCCTACGGTCCGACCGAGACGACGATGTGTGTCGCGATCAGTGCGCCGTTGACCGCCGGATCGGGGACGGTGCCCATCGGCACCCCGGTGCCCGGGGCGGCGTTGTTCGTCCTCGACGAGTCGTTGCTTCAGGTACCGCCGGGGGTGGTTGGTGAGCTGTACATCGCCGGCCGCGGCGTCGGTGTCGGTTATCTGCGTCGGGCGGGACTGACCGCGGCCCGATTTGTGGCCTGCCCCTTCGGAGGCCCCGGGGCGCGCATGTATCGCACCGGAGATCTGGTGCGGTGGGGCCGTGACGGACAACTGCACTACCTCGGACGCGCCGACCAACAGGTCAAGATCCGCGGTTATCGCGTCGAACTCGGCGAAATCCAGTTGGCGCTGGCCGCTCTCGAGGGCGTCGACCACGCTGCCGTCGTCGCCCGCGAAGATCATCCCGGCGACAAACGACTCGTCGGCTATATCACCGGCACCGCCGAGCCGGCCGCCGTCCGTACCGCCTTGGCTGAGCGGCTGCCGGGCTACATGGTTCCCGCCGCCGTTATCGCATTGGACGCGCTGCCCTTGACGGCCAACAAGAAGCTCGACACCCGCGCCCTTCCGGCGCCCGACTATTCCAATGTCGATAACTACCGTCCCCCGACCGACGCCGTCGAGGAAATCCTTGCGGGCATCTACGCCCAAGTCCTGGGACTCGAGCGGGTAGGAGTCGACGACTCCTTCTTCGACCTTGGCGGCGACAGCATTTCGTCGATGCAAGTGGTCGCCCGCGCCCGCGCCGCCGGACTCGTGTGCCGCCCGCGCGACATCTTCGTCGAACAGACCGTTGCCCGACTGGCCCGCGTCGCCCACGCCACCGAGGGTCTGGAAGCCGCTGCGGACGAGGGCATCGGCCCCGTACCGGTCACCCCGATCATGCATTGGCTGCACGACATCGACGGCCCCGTGGATCAGTTCAACCAGACGATGGTGCTACAGGCGCCGCCCGGGGTCACCCACGCGGACGTGGTGGTGGTCCTGCAAGCCCTGCTGGACCATCACGCCATGCTGCGGCTGCACGTCGCCGAGGGCGATGCCGGCGAGTGGACACTGACCGCGCGCGAGGCCGGTGCGGTGGATGCCGGCGGCTGCCTGTACGCCGTCGATGCGTTCACCGACGGCGCGGTGGCGGACGCCCGGGCACGGCTGAGCCCCGCCGGCGGGAGAATGGTCAGCGCGCTGTGGGTGGCCGACACCGGCCAGCTGGCGCTGATCATTCACCATCTTGCCGTCGATGCGGTGTCCTGGCGAATCCTCTTGGAGGACATCAACATCGCCTGGGCTCAACACGCCGGTGGTCAGCTAATCGAACTGCCCGCGGGCGGAACGTCGTTCCAGCGGTGGGCATCGCTGCTCGCCGAGCACGCCGACCAGCCCGAAATCGTGAACCACGCCAAGACCTGGCAACGGGTGGCGACGACGCAGGCCGCGCTCACACCACCAAAGCCCGAGAGTGATACCTACGCGAGCGCGGGGCATCTGACGGTTTCGCTGGACACCGAGACCACCCGCCTACTGCTCGGTGAGGTACCCGCGGCCTTTCACGCCGGCATCCAAGACATCCTGTTGATCGCCTTCGGTTTGGCGTGGGCCGAGTTTTCGGGCTCGGAGCGTGGCGGGCCTATCGGAATCGACGTCGAGGGCCACGGCCGTTACGAGGATCTCGCCCCTGATGTCGACCTGTCCCGCACCGTGGGCTGGTTCACCACCAAGTACCCCGTGGCGCTGGCAGTCGACGGGCTGCACTGGGCCCAGCTGGTGACCGGTGACGCTGCAGTCGGCCCGATCGTCAAGCGGGGCAAGGAACAGCTTCGCGACCTGCCCGACGCCATAACGTACGGCCTGCTGCGCTACCTCAACCGAGATGCCGCGCTCCCCGAATCCGACCCGACGATCGGGTTCAATTACTTTGGGCGGCTAGGCGCGGCCGAGGACTCCGCCGAACTGTGGCGGATCAGCCGAGACGGTCTCGCGGTCTCCGCCTCCGCCGCGGCGGGGCCCATGCCGCTGGCTCACACGCTGGAACTCAACGCCAGCACAGTCGACACGGCCACCGGTCCTCACCTGCATGCCGACTGGACCTGGGCCCCTTCGGCGCTCGATCACACCCAGGTCGCCCGGCTCAGCCAGCTGTGGTTCGACGCGCTGACCGGCATCTGTGCCCACGTTCAACGCGGGGGCGGCGGCCTGACTCCGTCCGACGTCTTCCCCGCCCACCTCACCCAACGGCAGATCGACGAGCTGCAGCAGCATCACCGAATCGCCGACATCCTGCCGCTCACCCCGCTCCAGCAGGGATTGCTGTTCCACTCCGCCCGACAGAACAGCGACAACGACCTGTACGCAATGCAACTCGACATCACCGTCGCCGGCCCGCTTCACCCCGAACGCCTGCACGACGCAGTGGACGCCGTCATCGCCCGTCACCCGCAACTGGCCGCCCGATTCTGCAGTCAATTCGACCAACCGGTGCAAGTCATCCCCGCCGATCCGCAATCTATCTGGCAATTCCTCGAATTCGAGACCGATGTCGACGAGCAGGTCCGACGGATATGCGCCGCGGAGCGCGCCGCGGTCTGCGACCTCAGGGGCTCGCCGGCTTTTCGCGTTGCTCTGCTCCGTACCGGGCCGGAACGGCATCGGGTCATCCTGACCAATCACCACATCGTGCTCGACGGGTGGTCGTTACCGATCCTGCTGCAAGAGATCTTCGCCAGTTATTACCGCCAGCGACTGCCGGCCGCCGGGTCGTATCGACGGTTCGTCACGTGGCTCGCCGAGCGCGACCTGGCCGCCGCCCGGGCGGCCTGGGGTGACGTGCTGGCCGGTTTCGATGTTCCCACGCTGGTCGGGCCGCCGGGCCGGTCAAAGCTGGGACCGCGAGGCGTTGCCTCGGCCCGGGTTCCGGAGGCCACCACCCAGGCCGTGAACGAGCTGGCCAGATCCTGTCGCACTACCGTCAACACGGTGCTTCAGGGCGCCTGGGCGCAGGTGCTGATGTCGATGACCGGCCGGCGTGATGTCGTCTTCGGCGCCGCGGTCTCGGGACGGCCCACCGAGGTGACCGATGCGGAATCCATTGTGGGACTGATGATCAACACCGTCCCGGTGCGGGCCACCATCACACCGGCGACCACGATCGCCGACCTGCTCGACCAGCTCCAGAGTGCCCACAACCACACCCTCGACCATCAACATCTGGCGCTCAACGAAATTCACCGCATCACCGGGCACGACCAGTTGTTCGACACGCTGTTTGTGTTTGAGAACTACCCCATCGACACCACCGCGCTGCTCAACAACAACGGACTTGCCATCACCGATTTCACCGGCACCGAATCCAGCCATTACCCGCTGACGATGCAGGCCCGGCCGGACCGCGAATTGATCCTTCGCGTCGAGTACGACAGCCACGTGTTCGATGCGGCCGCCATCGAATCATTGATCGAGCGCTTCCAGCGGGCATTGGTGGCGATGACCAGCGATCTGGGCGGCCAATCGTGACCACCAATCCAACACGGCGGCTGTTGTCCATCGATCTGCTCAACGAGTCTGAGCACGCACACCTGGATGAGTGGAGCAACCGCGCGATATTGGCCAAGGCCTCGGCGCCCGTGTCGATTCCGACGCTGTTCTCCACCCAGGTGGAGCGCGCGCCCGAGGCGGTGGCAGTCACCTTCGAGGGCCGCTCGATGACCTACGGCGAGCTCGATCAGGTATCGAACCGGCTGGCGCACTTGCTGGTTGGATCTGGCGCCGGCCCGGGTGCGTGCGTGGCCGTGCTGCTCTCAAGGTCCGCGGAGGCGATTGTGGCGATCCTGGCGGTACTCAAAACCGGTGCGGCGTATCTGCCGATCGATCCGGCGGTGCCCGCCTCCCGGATCGAATTCATGATCGCCGACGCCGCGCCCATGGCCGCGGTCACCACCGCCGCGCAGGCCGGGCGGCTGCACGGATGTGGGCTGGCCGTCGTCGAGGTCGACGACCCATGCATCGACACCCAGCCGGACACCCCGCTGCCGGGCCCGGCCCCGGACGACATCGCCCACATCATCTACACCTCGGGCACCACCGGTGTCCCGAAAGGGGTTGCGGTTACCCACCACAACGTCACCCGGCTGTTCGACTCACTCGACGTCGGGCTGGAACTGACTCCGGCACAGGTGTGGAGCCAGTGCCACTCTTACGCGTTCGACTTCTCGGTGTGGGAGATCTGGGGCGCGCTGCTGTTCGGCGGGCGGCTGGTCGTGGTGCCCGAGGCGGTGGCCGGCGCACCGTCGGACCTCCACGCCCTGCTCGTCACCGAACACGTCACCGTCTTGAGCCAGACCCCCTCAGCGGCGGCCGCACTCTCCACCGAGGAATTGGAGTCGGTGGCGCTGATGGCCGCGGGTGAGGCCTGCCCCGCCGACCTGGTCGACCGCTGGGCACCCGGGCGCGTGATGATCAACGGCTACGGCCCAACCGAAACCACCGTCTACGCCACGATCAGCGCCCCGCTCAGCCCCGATTCGACGGTGGTGCCCATCGGGACGCCCGTGCCGGGGGCGGCGCTGTTCGTCCTCGACGAGTTGCTGCACCCGGTTCCGCCCGGATCGGTCGGCGAACTCTACGTGGCCGGCCAGGGCGTCGGGGTCGGGTATGTGCGCCGGCCGGGGCTGACCGCGTCACGGTTCGTTTCCTGTCCCTTCGGCGGAGCGGGGACGCGGATGTATCGCACCGGGGATCTGGTGCGGTGGGGCCCCGATGGGCAACTGCAGTATCTGGGTCGCGCCGACCAACAGGTCAAGATCCGGGGCTACCGCATCGAACTCGGTGAAATCCAGGCGGCCCTGACCGCACTGGACGGGGTCGACCAGGCCGCGGCCATCGCGCGCGAAGATCGCCCCGGCGACAAACGGCTGGTCGGCTATATCACCGGGACCGCCGACCCGGCCACCGCGCGTGCCGCGCTGGCCGAGCGGTTGCCGAGCTACATGGTGCCCGCGGCGATCGTGATGCTGCCGGCACTCCCCTTGACGGTCAACGGGAAACTCGATACCCGCGCCCTGCCAGTGCCGGAATACCAAGCTGCCGAACACTATCGCGCCCCGACCAACGCCGCCGAAGAGATCCTGGCCGGCATCTACGCACAAGTGCTCGGGCTCGACCGGGTCGGCATCGACGACTCGTTCTTCGACCTGGGCGGGAATTCGGTGTCCGCGATGCGTCTGGTCGCCGCGATCAGCACCGCGCTGGACACCGACCTCGACGTGCACACGTTGTTCGACTTTCCCACCATCGCCCAGCTGGCGCCCCGTATCGGCGACGAGGCAGGGCGGCGCAAGCCGTTGGTGGCTGTCGAGCGCCCGGCGGTGGTGCCGTTGTCTTTCGCCCAGAATCGGTTGTGGTTCCTCGACCAATTGCTCGGCCCCTCAGCGGTTTACAACATGGCGGTGGCATTGCGGTTGTGCGGGCGCCTTGATGTCCACGCGCTGGGTGCCGCGCTGGTCGACGTGATCGCACGTCATGAGAGCCTGCGCACGGTGATTGCCGCGCCCGACGGCATACCCCAGCAGCGGGTCGTGTCCGTCGAGCGGACCGACTTGAGGTGGGAGATCGTCGACGCCGCCGCATGGTCGCCGAGCCGGCTGAGTGAGGCCGTCGAGCAGGCAGCGGCTCACAAGTTTGACCTGGCAACCGAGATACCGCTGCGTGCAAGGCTTTTCCGTGTCGCCGACGATGAGCACGTGTTGGTCGGCGTGGTGCACCATATCGCCGCCGACGGCTGGTCGATCACGCCGCTGTTGCGTGATCTGGGCAAGGCGTATGCCAGCCGGAGCGCGGGGCGCACCCCGGGCTGGGCTGACTTGCCGGTGCAGTACGTGGATTACACGTTGTGGCAACGCGAACGTTTCGGCGATCTCGACGACGGCAACAGCCCCATCGCCGGGCAGCTGGCCTACTGGCGGGACGCCCTGGCCGGGATGCCCGAATTCCTGCAGCTGCCAACCGATCGGCCGTATCCGCCGGTGGCCGACCTGCACGGCTCCAAGGCCGACGTGGACTGGCCGGCGGAGCTCCAGCAACGAGTGCGCCAGCTCGCCGGTGAGCACAACGCGACCAGCTTCATGGTGGTTCAGACCGCCCTGGCGGTGCTGCTGTCGGCGCTCAGCGCGAGTTCCGATGTGGCGGTGGGGTTTCCGATCGCCGGGCGTGGCGATCCCGCGCTCGACGAGTTGGTCGGGTTCTTCGTCAACACCCTGGTGTTGCGGGTCGATCTGGCCGGAGATCCCAGCTTCGGCGACCTGCTGGGCCAGGTGCGCAGGCGCAGCCTCGCCGCCTACGATCACCAAGACGTGCCCTTCGAGGTGCTGGTCGAGCGGCTCAACCCAACCCGGTCCTTAGCCCATCACCCCCTGGTCCAGGTGATGCTGTCCTGGCAGAACCTCTCCGGGCACGAAAACCACGACCCCGCCGCCGGATTGGCGTTGGGCGATGTGCGAGCCACCCAGGTGCCGGTGAACACCCACACCGCCCGCATGGACCTGTCGTTCTCGCTTGCCGAACGCTTCACCGAGGCGGGCGAGCCCGCCGGCATCGGCGGGGCGGTCGAATTCCGCAGCGACTTGTTCGACACGGCAACCGTCGCCGCACTCATCGAGCGGTTCGAACGCGTGTTGGACGCGATGACCGCCTACCCAGACCAGCGGTTGTCGTCGCTGGATGTGCTGGATGCCGCTGAGCATGCCCGGTTGGATGAGCTCGGCAACCGGGCGGTCTTGACCGAGCCGACGCCCGCGCCCGTGTCCGTTCCGGAGTTGTTCGGCGGCCACGTGGCCGGCTCGCCGCAGGCGGTCGCGATCCGCAGTGGCGGCCGTTCACTGACCTATCGGGAACTCGACGAGGCCGCCAACCGGTTGGCGCACCGGTTGAGCGCCGACGGGGTGGGGCCGGGCTCGTGTGTGGCGCTGTTGTTGGAGCGATCCGCGCAGGCGGTGGCGACGATGCTGGCCGTACTCAAGTCCGGGGCAACGTATCTGGCGATCGACCCCGCGCTGCCCGACGCCCGGATCGAGTTCATGATCGCCGATGCCGCGCCGGTCGCCGCTCTCACCACCGCGGGCCTGCGGTCGCGACTGGACGGGTACAGCATGTCGGTCATCGACGTCGACGACCCTGCTGTGGACGGCCAACCCGGCACCGCGCTGCCCGCACCCGACCCGGACGACATCGCCTACCTCATCTACACCTCGGGCACTACCGGTGTCCCCAAAGGTGTTGCCATCAGCCATCGCAACCTGACCCACCTGGCGCAGTCGGCACCCCCGGGCCTACCCGGCGCCCAGGTCTGGACCCAATGCCACTCTTATGCCTTCGACTTCTCGGTGTGGGAAATCTGGGCCGCGCTGCTCGGCGGCGGGCGGCTGGTCGTCGTGCCCGACGAGGTAGCCGCCTCGCCGGAGGACTTCCACGCCTTACTGGTCGACGAAGGGGTGAACGTGCTCACCCAGACCCCGTCCGCGGCGGCCGCGCTCGCACCGCAGGGGCTGGATTCGGTGGCGCTGCTGCTGGGTGGTGAGGCCGTCCCCGCCGAGGTGGTGGATCGCTGGGCACCCGGACGGGTGGTGGTCAACGCCTACGGACCGACCGAGGCGACGGTGTACGCGTCGATGAGCCGGCCGCTGGCAGCGGGGTCCGGGGCGGCGCCGATCGGCGTTCCCGTCACCACCGCGGCGTTGTTCGTCCTCGACGAATGGCTGCGCCCCGCGCCGCCGGGGGTGGTCGGCGAGTTGTATGTGGCCGGCCGCGGCGTGGGGGTCGGGTATGTGCGCCGAGCCGGATTGACCGCGTCACGCTTTGTCCCCTGTCCCTTCGGCGAACCCGGGACGCGCATGTATCGCACCGGCGACCTCGTGCGGTGGGGTCCCGACGGGCAGCTGCGCTACCTCGGACGCGCCGATGATCAGGTGAAGATCCGCGGGTACCGCATCGAACTCGGCGAGATCCAGACCGCGCTGGCGGGGCTGGACGGCGTTGAGCAGGCGGTGGTGATCGCCCGTGAGGACCGTCCGGGCGACAAACGCCTGGTCGGCTACATCACCGGAACGGCGGGCCCCGCCGAGGCGCGCGCCCAGCTGGCCGAGCGGCTCCCGGCCTATATGGTTCCCGCCGCGGTGGTGGGCATCGACGCATTGCCGTTGACGGTCAACAACAAGCTTGACACTCGCGCCCTGCCGGCACCGGAATACGGGGACGTCGATCATTACCGCGCGCCGACCAACGCGGTCGAGGAGGTCCTGGCCGGCATCTACGCCCAGGTGCTCGGGCTTCAGCGGGTGGGGGTTGACGAGTCATTCTTCGACCTGGGCGGGGACAGCATCTTGTCGATGCAGGTGGTGGCCCAGGCGCGGGCGGCCGGGCTGACGTGTCGGCCGCGCGACATCTTCGTCGAGCAGACCGTGGCCCGGCTGGCCCGCGTGGCCGCGGTGGCCGGCGTCGAAACCGTTCCGGTCGATGAGGGCGTCGGGCCGCTGCCGGCCACCCCGATCATGCGCTGGCTTTACACCGTCGCCGGGCCGATCGACCAGTTCAACCAGACGATGGTGGTCCAGGCACCCGCCGGGGTCACCGAGGCCGACGTGGTGATCGTTCTTCAGGCGTTGCTGGACCGGCACGCCATGCTGCGGCTACGCGCCGGCACCGACGATGCCGGCGACCTGTCGCTCCACGTGCCCGAACCGGGTTCGGTCGACTCCGATGCTTGCCTGCGGATCGTCGACGCGCTCTCCGGCGAGGCGCTGTCAGACGCCCGGTCACGGTTGAACCCGGCTGACGGGGCAATGGTTCGCGCACTGTGGGCGACCGCGACCGGCCAGTTGGCGCTGGTCATTCACCACCTGGCCATCGACGCGGTGTCCTGGCGAATCCTGTTGGAGGATTTGAACATCGCGTGGGGTCAGCATCGCGGCGGACAACCGATCGCGCTGCCGGCAGCGGGGACCTCATTTGCCCGCTGGGCCGCACTGCTCGACGAGCACGCCCACGCCCCCGCGGTCGCCAACAAGGCCGACCGCTGGCGAAAGGTGTTGGCGCTCCCGGCCGCGCTGCCGCCGGTACAACCCGAGGTGGATACCTATGCCGGCGCCGGGCACCTGACGGCAACACTGGACGCCGAGACAACCCGCCTGCTGCTGGGTGAGGTGCCCGCGGCATTTCACACCGGCATCACCGACATCCTGCTGATCGCCTTCGGCATGGCCTGGGCCGAATACTTCGGCGCCGACGGTGGCGCACCCATCGGCATCGACGTCGAAGGCCACGGGCGCCATGACGACCTGTTCGGGGGCGTCGACCTGTCGCGCACGGTGGGCTGGTTCACCACCAAATACCCGGTCTCCCTGGCGGTCGGGGGGCTGCGCTGGGCTCAGGTCGTGGGCGGTGACGCGGCCCTGGGTGCGGTGATCAAAGACGCCAAGGAACAGCTCCGCGCCCTGCCCGACGGCCTGACCTTCGGGCTGCTGCGTTACCTCAACGCCGACGTCGACATGCCCGGTTCAGATCCGGCGATCGGGTTCAACTATTTGGGCCGGATGGGCGCGGGCGCCGCCGACCTCCCCGACGAGCTGTGGCGCGTCAGCCAGGACGGCCTGTCGGTCGCCGCCGCGACCACCGTGCCGATGCCCTTGGGACACACCGTGGAAGTCAACGCCGTCGCGTTGGAAAACGATGACGCCGGCGCCGGCCCACACCTGCACGCGACCTGGACGTGGGCCCCTTCTGCACTGGACCACGGCCAGGTCAGCAGGCTCAGCCGGCTGTGGTTCGACGCCCTGGCCGGCATCTGCGCGCACGTCCTACGCGGCGGCGGGGGACTCACGCCCTCCGATATCGTCCCCGCCCGGCTCAGCCAGCCCCAGATCGACGAGCTGCAGCAGCGATACCGGATCGCCGATATCTTGCCGTTGACTCCCCTGCAGCAGGGACTGCACTTTCACGCCGGCGCCGCCGGCGGCAATGACGACCTGTACGCGATGCAGCTGGACATCACCGTCACCGGCCCGCTCGACCCGCATCGCCTGCACGACGCCGTACACGCGGTGATCACCCGCCATCCCAACCTGGCCGCCCGGTTCTGCGAAGAATTCGACGCGCCGGTCCAAATCATTCCGGCCGACCCGACGCCTGCGTTTCAGTACTTCGAACTGGGCTCAGAGGAACAGGTCCAGCAGGTGTGCGCCGCCGAACGCTCCGCGGTCTGCGACCTCGCCCAGCCACCGGCTTTTCGGGTGGCTTTGATCCGCACCGCCGAAGGCCGGCACCGGGTCGTTTTGACCAATCACCACATCGTGCTCGACGGCTGGTCCCTGCCGATCCTGTTGGGGGACATCTTCGCCGGCTATTACGGACAGCGACTCCCCGCGGCCACGCCGTATCGCCGGTTCGTCGACTGGCTAGCCGATCGGGACCTGGAGGCCGCCCGCGCGGCCTGGCGCGATGTGCTGGCCGGCTTCGATACCCCCACTCTGGTGGCCCCACCTCGCCGATCGGGGCTCGGGCGGCGCGGCGTGACCGCGTCGCGGTTGCCCGAGGAGACCACCCGGGCACTGACCGACCTGGCGCGCTCGTGTCACACCACCGTCAACACCGTGCTCCAGGCGGCGTGGGCGCAGCTGCTGATGGGGCTGACCGGCCACCATGACGTCACCTTCGGCACCGCGGTATCCGGCCGGCCGACCGATGTGCCCGGCGCGGAAACGATGGTCGGCCTGTTGATCAACACGGTGCCGGTCCGCGCGACCATCACCCCGGCCACCAGCACCGTCGACCTGCTCGACCAACTGCGGAACCACCACAACCACACGCTGGAACACCAACACCTGGCGCTCACCGAGATTCACCGCGCCACCGGCCACGACCAACTCTTCGACACCCTGTTCGTCTACGAGAACTACCCGATCGACACCGCCGCATCGTTGGATGTCCGCGAGCTGGCCATCACCGACGTCGCCACCCGCGAATCCACCCACTATCCGCTCACACTGCAGGCCATGCCGGGCGACCAATTGGGCCTGCGCGTCGAATTCGACAGCGATGTCTTCGACGCGGCCGACGTCGAAGCGCTGACCGCGCGGTTGCGGCGGGTGCTGGTGGCTATGACCGCCGATCCGACGGCTCGGTTGTCGTCGACGGATGTGCTCGATGCCGACGAACACGCCCTCCTCGATGAGATCGGCAACCGCGCGGTATTGGCCCGGCCCGCGACGCCGGTGTCGATTCCGGGCCTGTTCGCCGCGCAGGCGGCGCGCACACCCGAGGCGGTGGCGGTCACGTTCGACGGCCGTTCGATGACGTACCGCGATCTTGACCTGGCATCAAACCGCTTGGCGCACTTGCTGATCGAACACGGTGTAGGACCCGGCCAGTGTGTGGCGCTGCTGTTCAATCGGTGCGCCGACGCGATCATCGCGATCCTGGCAACGCTGAAAGCGGGCGGGGCCTATTTGCCGATCGACCCGGCGCACCCGCCGGCCCGGATCCAGTTCATGATGGCGGACGCCGCGCCGATCGCCGCGGTCACCACCATCGGCCTGGCCGACCGGCTGCGCGGGTACGACGTTCCGGCCATCGCCACCGACGACCCCGCCGTTGATGCCTACCCAGAGACGGGGGTCCCGCCGCCGGGCCCCGACGACGTCGCCCACATCATCTACACCTCGGGCACCACAGGTGTCCCCAAGGGCGTCGCCGTCACCCACCACAACGTCACCCGGCTGTTCGACTCACTCGATGTCGGCGTGCAGCCCGGGCCGGAACAGGTGTGGACGCAGTGCCACTCCTACGCCTTCGACTACTCGGTCTGGGAGATCTGGGGCGCCTTGCTGCACGGCGGCCGCCTGGTCGTGGTGCCCGAGGCGGTGGCGGCCGCACCGGAGGCCTTCCACGCCTTGCTCGTGGCTGAAAGGGTCAGCGTCTTGAGCCAGACCCCGTCGGCCGTGGCGGCGCTCTCACCCGAGGGTCTCGGACCGGCGGCGTTGATGGTCGCCGCCGAGGCCTGCCCGGGCGACGTGGTGGACCGTTGGGCGCCCGGGCGGGTGATGATCAACGGCTACGGCCCGACCGAGACCACGGTTTACGCGGCGATCAGCGCCCCGCTGGCGGCGGGGTCGGCGGTGGTGCCCATCGGTGCACCGGTGCCAGGGGCGGCCCTGTTCGTGCTGGACGGCTGGCTGCGGGCGGTGCCGGTCGGCATGGTCGGGGAGTTGTACGTGGCCGGCCGCGGCGTCGGGTGCGGCTATCTGCGCCGGGCCGGGCTGACCGCGTCGCGGTTTGTGGCCTGTCCGTTCGGGGAGCCCGGAACACGCATGTACCGCACCGGGGATCTGGTGCGGTGGGGCGCCGACGGGCAGCTGCAGTATCTCGGGCGCGCCGATGAGCAGGTCAAGATCCGCGGATACCGCATCGAACTCGGTGAGATTCAGGCGGCACTGGCCGCGCTGGACGGGGTGGAGCAGGCGGTGGTGATCGCCCGCGAGGACCGCCCGGGCGACAAACGATTGGTCGGCTACCTCACCGAGTCCGTCCCCGGAGCGGTGGACCCCGCCGCGATCCGCGCGCGGCTCGCCGACCGGCTACCGGCCTACATGGTCCCTGCCGCGGTGATGGTCGTTCAGACACTGCCCCGCACCGTCAACGGCAAGCTCGACCGACGCGCCCTGCCGGCACCCGAATACCGGGCCGGTCCCTACCGGGCCCCCGCCGACGTGGTCGAAGAGGTCCTGGCCGGCGTGTACGCCCAGACCCTGGGCCTCGAGCGGGTCGGGGTCGACGAGTCGTTCTTCGACCTGGGCGGCGATTCGCTGTCGGCGATGCGCCTGGTCACCGCGATCAACAAAACCCTGGATACCAACCTGGCGGTGCGCACGATCTTCGACGCGCCGTCGGTCAGAAGCCTGAGCCAGCTGTTGGGTAGGGACGGCAGGCTGCTCGAAGCAGCCCCGGCCGTGAGCCCGGCCAGCGATCGGTGCTTCGCCTCCGTGCACGGCGGCGACGCCACGGAGCTGCGCGCCGGCGATCTGAGGCTCGACAAGTTCATCGACGCCCCGACGCTGTCGGCGGCGCCGAGCCTGCCCCGGGCCACGACCGAGCCGCGGACCGTCCTGCTCACGGGGGCCACCGGTTTCCTCGGCCGCTACCTGGCTCTGCAATGGCTCGAGCGGATGCAACTCGTCGACGGCACCCTGATCTGCCTGGTGCGCGGAACTTCCGCCGACGATGCGCGACGCCGGCTGGACAAGACCTTCGACAGCGGCGACCCGAAGTTGTTGCGCCACTACCGGGAACTGGCCGCCGATCATCTCCAGGTCGTCGCCGGCGATAAGGGTGAAGCCAACCTCGGCCTGGACCGGCAGACCTGGCAGCGGCTGGCCGACACCGTCGATCTGATCGTCGATGCCGCCGCGCTGGTCAATGCGGTCCTGTCGTACCGAGAGCTGTTCGGGCCCAACGTCATGGGCACCGCCGAGCTGATCCGGATGGCACTCACCACCAAGATCAAGCCCTACGCCTACGTGTCGACTTCGGACGTCGGCCGCCAGATCGAGCGGTCGCTGTTCACCGAGGACGCCGACATCCGGGTCATCAGCCCGACCCGCACCGTGGACGGAAGTCTGGCCAACGGCTACGGCAACAGCAAGTGGGCCGGCGAGGTGCTGCTGCGCGAAGCGCACGACATGTGCGGGCTGCCGGTCTCGGTCTTCCGCTCCGGCATGATCCTGGCCGACACCACCTACGCGGGGCAGCTCAACCTGCCGGACACCGTCACCCGGATGGTGCTGAGCATCCTGGCCACCGGCATCGCGCCCGCCTCGTTCTTCCGGCTCGACGCCGACGGCAATCGGCAACGCGCACACTTCGACGGGCTGCCAGTCGGCTTTATCGCCGAGGCGATCGCCACGCTGGGCGCCCGGGCGGTCGACGGATTCCAGACCTACCACGCGATGAACCCGCACGACGACGGCATCGGGCCCGACGAGTACGTCGACTGGCTGATCGAGGCCGGTTACCCCGTCCAGCGCATCGACGACTTCGGGGAGTGGTTGCAGCGATTCGAGGCCGCCCTGCGCGCCCTGCCGGATCGACAGCGCCGGCACTCGGTGCTGCAGATGTTGCTGTTGCGCAACGCTACTCAGCTGCATCCCCCCGAACCGAGTCGCGGGTCCTATGCGCCGACCGACCGGTTCCGCGCCGCGGTCCAAAGGACAAAGATCGGCCCCGACAAGGACATCGCGGACATTCCGCACGTGACGGCGCCGATCATCGTCAAGTACGCCACCGACCTGGAACTGCTCGGAGTGCTGGGTGCAGACCGGCCAGGAGCCGACTCGCGCCCGGATGCGGGTCGGCGTAAGCCGTTGGTGGCCGGTCCGCGGCCGGCAGTGGTCCCGCTGTCGTTCGCCCAAAGCCGGCTGTGGTTCCTCAACCGGTTCGAGGGCGGGGTTGCGACCTACAACATGCCGATCGCTTTTCGGATGAGCGGGCCGTTGAACGTCGCGGCGCTGGAATCGGCCCTCGACGATGTCGTCGCCCGCCACGAATCGTTGCGCACCATATTTCCCGACATCGACGGTGTGCCGTTTCAGCAGGTGATGCCGGCCAAGGCGGGCATGTGGCGAGGCGGGGACCGGGCGGTCACGTCTTTGCCGGAGCAGGATGTCGCCGCCCACGTGATCGCCCTCGCGGGTCATCGATTCGATTTGTCCGCGGAGATCCCGATCCGCGCGCAGATCTATTCCGTCGGGCCCGAGCGGCATGTGGTAACAATCGTGTTGCACCACATCGCTTTTGACGGATGGTCGTTCGCGCCGATGGTCAGGGACATCGCCGAGGCTTACCGGGCACGGGCGCGCGGGGAGGCGCCGCGGTGGGCGCCGCTGCCGGTGCAGTATGCGGATTACACGCTTTGGCAATCGGACTTGTTGGGTGCTGAGTCCGATCCGGACAGCGTCATCGCGGGCCAGTTGCGGTACTGGCGGCAAGAACTGGCCGATCTGCCGGTAGTGGCCTCGCTGCCGACGGATCGGGCCCGTTCGCCGGAGCCCAGTTTCCGCGGTGATGCGATCGACGTGGCCATCGACCCGAAAATCTGGGCCGGCGTCAAAGGCGTTGCTGCAGAGCATAATACGACGGCATCGATGGTTCTCCAAGCGGTGGTGGCGGTGCTGTTGCACCGAGTTGGCGTCGGCGAGGACGTGGTGATGGGCACGCCGATCGCCGGAAGGTTGGATCAGGCGCTCGACGATCTGGTCGGGTTCTTCGTCAACACCTGGGTGTTGCGGGTGGGGATCACTTCTGCGCACCGGTTCAGCGATGTGCTCCAACAGGTGCGCCATAAGGCGCTGGATGCCTACGGCAATCAGGATGTCCCGTTCGAGCGGCTCGTCGAGCAGCTGAATCCCGCGCGATCCACCGCACACCATCCACTGTTTCAGGTGTTCATGGCCTTCCAGAACAATGTGCGCCCCGAGGCGTTGTCGTTCGACGAGCTCAGTGTCGAGCCGCTGACGGCGGCGACGGGCACCGCCAAATTCGACCTGGAATTCGAGTTCAGCGAAGTGCCGACCGACGATCCGGCGGCGCCGATGGCCACCGGTGTCGTGACGTATGCCAGCGATCTGTTCGACCGGGTCACGGTCGAGCGGTTGGTCGCCTGGCTTGGGCGCCTGATCGAGGCGGTGGTGGCGGATGCGTCGGTGGTGGTGGGAGACGTCCCGCTGCTCGATCGCCGCGAGCGGGACCTAGTGCTGTCGCAGTGGTCTGGCGCCGGCGTGGGAACGCCCGTGGAGGTGGCGCCGCAGTTGTTGGCCGCGGCGGTGGCGGCACGTCCCGACGCGGTGGCGGTGGTGGACGGCGCCCGGGAGGTCTCGTATCGCGAGCTGGACGAGTGGTCGACGCGGCTGGCGCGGATGCTGATCGAGGCCGGGGTGGGTCCCGAGCACGCCGTGGGCGTGGCAATGGATCGGTGCCTGGAGTTGGTGGTGGCCTGGTGGGCGGTGGTCAAGGCCGGCGGGGCTTATGTGCCGGTGGATCGGGCCTATCCGGTCGAACGGGTCGCCACGATGCTGGACACGGTCGACGCGGGGTGGGTGTTGACGTGTGGCGCCGGCACCGTGGCCGGGGCCGGGGCGCGCCCGGTGCTGCGCGTCGACGGGCTGGACCTGAGCGGACGGTGCGCGGACACGATTACCGACGCCGAGCGGCTGGCGCCGTTGGGGGTGGGCAACACCGCGTACGTGATGTTCACGTCGGGGTCCACCGGTGCCCCCAAAGGGGTCGCTGTCAGCCACGCCGGTCTGCTGGCGGCGGCGCTCGGCGAAAGCGTCGGGTTAGGAGCGGATTCGCGGCTGCTGATGGTGGCCGCGCCGACCTTCGATGTTTCGGTCGGCGAGTTGTTGGCGGCGGTGAGGTCGGGGGCGGCGCTGGTGGTGGCGGGCAGGGACGCCTACGCGGGGGAGGCGTTGACCACGTTGCTGCAAGACCAGCAGGTCAATGCGGCGGTATTCACCCCGACGGTGTTGTCGTCGCTGGATCCGAACCGGCTGCAGGGCGTGGACACGCTGATCACCATCGGGGAGGCCCTGCCGGCCGAGTTGGCGGCCACCTGGGCGCCGGGCCGGCGGATGTTCAACACCTACGGCCCCACCGAGACCACAATCTGGGTCACCTGCACTGCGCCGCTGTCGGCGGGGCAGCCGGTGGGCATCGGCGCCCCGCTGCCCGGAGCGTGCGCGGTGGTTCTCGATGCCCGGTTGAACCCGGTGCCCAGGGGAGTGGTCGGCGAGTTGTATGTCAGCGGGCCGGTGCTTGCGCACGGCTATCTGGGCCGGGTCGACCTGACCGCGGAACGATTCGTCGCGAACCCCTATGGCGCTGCCGGGGCGCGGATGTACCGCACCGGTGACCTGGTGCGCTGGACTCCGGACGGAACCCTGGACTACGTGGGCCGCGCCGATTCCCAGGTCAAGTTGCGCGGACAACGCATCGAATTGGGCGAAATCGAAAACACCCTGCTGTCGTGCCCGCAGGTCACCCAGGCGGCCGCAACCGTGCACCACACCAAGACCGGAGCGCATCTCGTCGCCTACCTCACCCTCGAGCGCGACGCCGGAGCCGACCACGACGCCGAAACCGTCGAAGGCTGGCAACACGTCTGGGACGAGCTGTACGGCACCCAGGTCGGGGAGCCGGCGTTCGGCATGGACTTTCGGAGCTGGAACAGCAGCTTCACCGGGGATCCGATTCCGCTCCAGGAGATGGTGGAGTGGCGATCGGCAACGGTCGATCGGATCGGCACCCTACGGCCGCGAAGAGTGTTGGAGATCGGCGCGGGCTCAGGGTTGGTGTTGTCGGAGATCGCCCCGCGCTGTGAGCATTACGTTGCCACCGACATCTCGCCGGCGGCCATCGACTACCTGGCCCGTTCGCTGGAGCGGTTGCAGATCCCTTGGCGCGACCGGGTCCGGTTGCTGACCCAACCCGCCCATGTGGTCGAGGGGCTGCCGCCCGGCTACTTCGACACCGTCGTGCTCAACTCGGTCATCCAGTACTTCCCCAATCGGCAATACCTGGCCGAGGTCATCGACCACGCCATGGATCTGCTGGCCCCCGGCGGGGCCCTCTTCCTCGGCGACGTCCGCAACCACACCCTGCAAGCCGCCTTCCAAACCGCGGTCGCGCTGACCCGCACCGACAGCACGGACACCGCCGAGATCCGCCAGTGGGTTCAGCGCGCCATGCTCAGCGAATCCGAATTGCTCTTAGCCCCAGAGTTTTTCCTTGCCTGGGCCGCCGAGCGACCATCGGTGGCCGGGCTCGACATCCAGGTCAAACGCGGGCTCGCCGACAACGAAGTGAACCGGTACCGCTACGACGTTGTCATCCATAAAACCCCGACGCCGGCGCGCTCGCTCGCGGCCGTGCCCACCTGCACGTGGGCCCAATGCGCGGGGCTGGACGGGTTGCGCACCCAGTTGATGACGCAACGTCCCGCCACGATCCGCGTCGCCGAAATCCCCCATACGGGAGTGATCGCCGACGTCCACCTCGAACAGAGCCTCGCGGCCGGGCTACCGCTGGCCGACGCGCTCGCCCAAGCCACGGCGATCCCCGATACCGCCACTCCCGAACAACTGCACCGCGCGGGCGAAGCCGCCGGATATCACGTCGCGGTGACCTGGGGCGCCCAACCCGGCACGCTCGAAGCCGTCTTCATCCCCGAACCACACCCTGTGACCGACCTCTACCTGCCAGACACCCGGGCCCACCGGAGTACCGCCCACGCCAACGAACCCCGCACCAACACCAAGGTCAGTGCGGTGCGTCAGCGTCTGAGCACACGGTTACCCGACTACATGGTGCCGTCTCAGATCGTCGTGCTCGAGCGATTCCCGTTGACCTCCTCGGGCAAGATCGACCGAAAGGCGCTGCCCGCGCCGGTGTTTGCCGCCACACCCTTCCAGGCGCCGCAGACCCCGACGGAGAAGATCGTGGCCGGCGTCTACGCCCAGGTCCTGGGGCTCGAGCGGGTCGGGGTCGACGAGTCGTTCTTCGACCTGGGCGGCGATTCGCTGTCGGCGATGCGCCTGATCGACTCGATCAACAAAGCCCTGGATACCAACGTGGCGGTACGTATGGTTTTCGACGCCCCGTCCGTCAGAGGCCTGAGCGAGCGGTTGGATCGACATGAAAGTCCGGCCAGCGATCTGCTCTTTGCAGCCGTGCACGGAAGTGACAGCACCGAGGTGCGCGCCGGCGATCTGAGGCTGGACAAGTTCATCGACGCCCCGACACTGTCGGCGGCGCCGAGCCTGCCCCGGGCCGGTACCGCGGCGCGGACCGTCCTGCTCACCGGGGCCACCGGTTTCCTCGGCCGCTACCTCGCTCTGCAATGGCTCGAGCGAATGAAGCTCGTCGACGGCACCCTGATCTGCCTGGTGCGCGCCAAATCTGTCGACGAGGCGCGACGCCGGCTGGACAAAACCTTCGACAGCGGCGACCCGGAGCTGTTGCACCACTACCAGGAACTGGCCGCCGATCATCTCCAGGTCGTCGCCGGCGATAAGGGTGAAGCCAACCTCGGCCTGGACCGGCAGACCTGGCAGCGGCTGGCCGACACCGTCGACCTGATCGTCGATCCCGCCGCGCTGGTCAACACCGTCCTGCCCTACCGCGAATTCTTCGGGCCCAACGTCATGGGCACCGCCGAGCTGATCCGGATGGCACTCACCACCAAGATCAAGCCCTACGCCTATGTGTCGACGAGCGCCGTGGGCTACCAGATCGAACGGTCGCTGTTCACCGAGGACGCCGACATCCGGGTCATCAGCCCCACGCGCAGGATCGACCACAGCTACGGCAACGGATACCCCAACAGCAAGTGGGCCGGCGAGGTACTGCTGCGCGAGGCCCACGACCTGTGCGGGCTGCCGGTCTCGGTATTTCGTTGCGACGTAATCCTGGCCGACCCCGCGTATGCGGGCCAGCTCAATCTGCCGGACGTGTTCACCCGCACGGCGTTGAGCATCCTGGCCACCGGCGTCGCGCCCGCCTCGTTCTTCCGGCTCGACGCCGACGGCAATCGGCAACGCGCACACTTCGACGGGCTGCCAGTCGGTTTCGTCGCCGAGGCGATCGCCACGCTGGGCGCCCGGGCGGTCGACGGATTCCAGACCTACCACGTGATGAACCCGCACGACGACGGCATCGGGCTCGATGAGTACGTCGACTGGCTGATCGAGGCCGGCCACCCGATCGAGCGCATCGGCGACTTCGGGGAGTGGTTGCAGCGGTTCGAGGCCGCCCTGAGTGCGCTGCCGGATCGACAGCGCCGGCACTCGGTCCAGGACGTGCTGGAGTTCGTGTTACACGCGGCCGACCAGTTGGAGCCCCCCGAGCCGAGCCGCGGGTCCTACGCGCCGACCGACCGGTTCCGTGCCGCGGTCCAAGACGCGAAAATCGGCCCCGACCATGACATTCCGCACGTGTCGGCGCCGATCATCACCAAGTACGCGACCGACCTGCGACTGCTCGGACTCCTCTAGCACGTCCACGTCATCGGCGAATTCCCTTGGCTTTTAAGGGCTTCCGTGCCGACACGATCACATAGTCCGAGAAGCCGGTCGATCGTTCCCACAGCGATACGCCGCGGCATTGCGCGCGATCGTCTTCCGTCACTTCCACGACCACTTCATTCATCTTTTTCTTTGCCTGAATGCGCTGCCGGGTGTACTTGGCCATGCCCGGGTACACGTCTTCCCGGATCGATTCCACCCGAATATCCCCGAATCCCGCGGCGGCCAGCCGGCCCGAGTATTCCTGCCGGTCGTAGTAATTGGCTTTCGGAATGTGTCCGTACTTCCGGCCGAACGCGGTCGTCAGTCCGGATTTCTTGCCAGGTTTGGGCAACATATCGGTGAGCGCAATGGTTCCGCCGGGCTTGAGGACGCGGAACGCTTCGCGGATGAATTGATCGCGGGTGTCGAAGTGGAATGCGCATTCCAGGGCCAAGACTTTTTCGAACGACATGTCGGGAAAATCCATTGCAGTCGCGGAACCGCACCGGATATCGATTTGGTTGTCCAGCCCGCGCTTGGCGACGCGGTCTCGGCCCATGTCGACGTGGACCGGGGTGATGTCGATACCCGTAATGTGGGAAAGCTTGAAGCGCTCGAGAAGAACAAAGTCCTGCTCCCCGAAACCGACGCCGACGTCGAGGACTCTGTCGCCTGGTTTCAACCCGGCCCGCGTCCCCAATAGCTCCACCATCGCGACACAAGCGTCCGGATAGGTGCGAGCGACTTTCCAGTAACCGAGGTTTAGCCACAAGGGCTTGGAGTTATCGACGTAACCCTCATTCATGAAATCGATGACGTCGTCGCCGATCATCGTGTAGTAAGCCGCGGCGTCTTTTTGTCGCATCAGGCCATAGGACTGGGAAACTGTCCGGAACGCCCGGTGGATCGCAGAGGAATTTCCGCGCATTGTCTTCCCTTCGGGAAACCGGCAATTCATGGTAGCGCGGGCCCCGGCACGACAACACAGATCGAGCACTTCTGTGGCCACGGATTGCGCGCAAAACTCGGTCGATCGGTGCACCGATGGTCCATGATGATCTACGTGGACAGCAGCGCCCACGACATCGCGAACATGCCCCGGGGCGGGCCGAACGCCTCCTGGCTGGACCGTCGGTTGCAGACCGAGCGGCTGGAATACCTCGACCGCGACGATGTCGACGATCTGAAGCAAAAGGTCGTCCACGCGCTCGACCGCGCCGGACGACGACGCTTCTTGGGTGCTCATGAAAAGTTGGCCAGGATCGTGCTTGCCGAGCTGGCCGATACGCCCTCTCCGAAGATCCTCGAGCTGGGGGCGGGCCTCGGCGGGCTGTCGAGCAAGCTGCTCGAGATGCTCCCCACCGCACACGTGACGGTCACCGACATTGACCCCACGTTCGTGGCCGCCGTCGCCGCCGGGGACCTCGGCACTCACCCACGGGCCACGGTGCGGCAGATGGACGCGACCGCGATCGACGCCCCGGACGGGCAGTACGACCTCGCGGTTTTCGCGATGTCGTTACATCACCTGCCGCCCGCGCGGGCCGCCCGGGTGTTCGCCGAAGGGACCCGGGCCGCGAAAAAGTTGTTGATCATCGATCTCCGCCGGCCCGCGGCAGCGCTCCACTCGGTGGTGTTGGCGGCGACGTGGCCTTTTACCCGGGTGAGCCCGCTGGCACACGACGGTTTCATCAGCCAGCTACGCACGTACAGCCCGTCGGCGCTGAGGGCGCTCGCCCAGTTCGCCGACCCGGCGATCACCGTCGAATTCCCGAACCAACGCTTGGGGCCGACGGTGGCGGTTGCCAGCCGCCGTTCCGGCTCGGGCTAGCTTTCCAGTTCCCGCTTCAGGTTGGCCAATACCTCGCCCTGAATCCTCTTCAATCCCAACGGCGCAAAGGTTTTCTCGAAGAAACCCTTGACGCCGCCCGCACCGGTCCAGGTGGTCTTCACGGTGACGCTGGACCCGGGACCGGCGGGGGCCACCGTCCAGTTGATGATCATCGACGAGTTGGCGTCCTTCTCGATGACGGAATGGCCGGCGACGTCGACGCTGACCTGCATGTCGCGGACGCGAGATTTGGTGGCCTGCAGCTTCCATTTGGCGACGGTACCGGCGCCCTGGCCGCCCTGTAACACCTGGTAATCGCTGTACTGCGGGGACAGAATCTTCGGGCGCACCTGCTGATAGTCCCCGACGGCCGCGAGGGTGGCGGCCGGCTCGGCATTGACCAAAATTGTGCTGGCAGCACTCACCTGTCCCAAAACAACTCCTGAAGCTATGCGGCCCGCGCGCGGGTGCACGGGCTGTTGTCGAAGACTAGGGTATATGTGGTGCCTGTCCCTGGATCTGCACTCTCGGCGCACAAGGCGGGCGTTGACCGGTTGATGGCGAGTTATCGATCCATCCCGGCAACGTCCGCCGTCAGGCTCGCCAAGCCGACCTCAAACCTGTTCCGCGCCCGCACTAAACGCGACGCCCACGGCCTGGACACGTCGGGTCTGACCCGCGTGCTGAGCGTCGATCCCGAGGCCCGCACCGCCGATGTGGCCGGCATGTGCACCTATGAGGATCTGGTGGCCGCGACGCTGCCTTACGGCCTTTCGCCACTGGTCGTCCCGCAATTGAAGACCATCACGCTCGGCGGTGCGGTCAGCGGCCTGGGCATCGAGTCGGCATCGTTTCGCAATGGCCTGCCGCATGAATCGGTGCTGGAAATGGACATCCTCACCGGCGCCGGCGAGTTGCTCACCGCGTCGCGCACCCAGCATCCCGACCTGTTCCGCGCTTTCCCCAATTCCTATGGGACGCTTGGGTATTCAACGCGGCTGCGGATCGAGCTGGAGCCAATCGCGCCGTTTGTCGCGTTGCGGCACGTCCGGTTCCGCTCGCTGCCGGCGCTGATCGCGGCGATGGAACGCATCATCGATACCGGCGGGCAGGGCGGGACGCCGGTCGACTATCTGGACGGTGTGGTGTTCAGCGCCGAGGAGAGCTACCTGTGCGTGGGCCGGCGAACCACCACCCCGGGGCCGGTCAGCGACTACACCGGTAACAGCATCTACTACCAGTCGATCCGGCACGACTCCCCCGGCTCGGAACTCGCACAAGAAGCCACCAAAGACGACCGGTTGACGACGCACGACTACTTCTGGCGCTGGGACACCGATTGGTTCTGGTGCTCGCGCGCGTTCGGTGTGCAGAACCCCCGGCTGCGGCGCTGGTGGCCGCGCCGCTACCGGCGCAGCAGCGTCTACTCGAAGCTCGTCGCCATGGACCAGCGCTTCGGCGTCGCCGACCGCATCGAGAAACGCCACGGCCGTCCCCCGCGGGAGCGGGTGGTCCAGGATGTCGAGGTGCCGGTCGAACGGACCTGCGAGTTCCTGGAGTGGTTCCTGCGAAGCGTGCCCATCACCCCGATCTGGCTGTGTCCGCTACGGCTGCGCGACCATGGGCGCTGGCCGCTGTATCCGATGCGGCCGGACCACACGTACGTCAACATCGGCTTCTGGTCTTCGGTGCCGGCGGGCGCCACGGAAGGCACCACCAACCGGACGATCGAAGCGAAGGTGAGCGAGCTCGACGGGCACAAGTCGCTGTATTCCGACTCCTATTACGCCCGCGAGGAATTCGACGAGTTGTACGGCGGCGAGGCCTACAACACGGTCAAGAAAACCTACGATCCCGATTCCCGGCTACTCGACCTCTACGCAAAGGCGGTGCAACGGCGATGACTTCTATTAGCGAGACCAAGGAACCCCGCCGCGCCACGGCCGGAAAACTCAGCATGGCGGAGATCCTGGAGATCTTCGCCGCCACCGGGCGACACCCGCTGAAGTTCACCGCCTACGACGGCAGCACCGCCGGCAGCAAGGACGCGGAACTGGGCCTGGATCTTCGGACCCCGCGTGGCGCCACCTACCTGGCCACCGCTCCCGGTGAACTGGGTCTGGCCCGCGCATACGTGGCGGGCGACCTGGACCTCTACGGCGTGCACCCCGGTGATCCCTACCAGCTGCTCAAGACGCTGACCGACCGCGTCCAATTCAAGCGGCCGCCGGCACGGGTGCTCGCCAACGTGGTGCGCTCGATGGGGCTGGAGCGGCTGGTCCCGATCGCCCCGCCGCCGCAAGAAACGCCGCCCCGGTGGCGGCGGATCGCCGACGGGCTGATGCACACCAAGACCCGCGACGCCGAGGCCATCCACCACCACTACGACGTCTCCAACGCCTTCTACGAATGGGTGCTCGGCCCGTCGATGACATACACGTGTGCGGTCTACCCCGACGCCGACGCAACGCTGGAAGAAGCCCAGGAGAACAAGTACCGGGTGGTCTTCGAGAAGTTGCGGCTGCAGCAAGGTGACCGGTTGCTCGACGTCGGCTGCGGTTGGGGCGGCATGGTGCGCTTCGCCGCGCGACGCGGCGTCCGGGTGATCGGCGCCACCTTGTCGAGCGAGCAGGCGAAGTGGGCGCAAGGGGCAATCCGGGATGAGGGTCTCGAGGACTTGGCCGAAGTCCGGCATTCGGACTACCGCGACATCCGCGAGGGCGGTTTCGACGCGGTGTCCTCGATCGGGTTGACCGAGCACATCGGTGTCAAGAACTACCCGGCCTACTTCGGGTTCCTGAAGTCGAAGCTGCGCACCGGCGGGCTGCTGCTCAACCACTGCATCACCCGCCACGACAACAAGTCGACCTCCTTCGCGGGCGGCTTCACCGACCGGTATGTGTTCCCGGACGGGGAGCTGACCGGTTCGGGGCGCATCATCACCGAGGTCCAGGACGTCGGCTTCGAGGTGTTGCACGAGGAGAACTTCCGGCATCACTACGCGATGACGCTGCGCGACTGGTGCCGCAACCTCGTCGAGCACTGGGACGAAGCGGTCGACGAGGTCGGCTTGGCCACCGCCAAGGTGTGGGGCCTGTACATGGCGGCCTCGCGGGTCGCCTTCGAGCAGAACAACCTGCAGCTGCACCACGTGCTGGCGGCCAACGTCGACGAGCGCGGCTGTGACCACCTGCCGCTGCGGCCCTGGTGGACGCCCTAGCCCGCTAGCCCTCGGGCGCCGACCCGCCGCTAGCCCCCGTCGATCCGGCGGGCGCCCAGCTCGTTCTGTAACAGCTCGAGCGCGACCTCCTCCGGATCGCGGCGCGGCGCCGAGGACTCCGTGCGGCCGGCTTCGGCGAGCATGTGTTCCTCTTCGTCGCGCTGCGTCACGTCGGGCGCCGGCTCTGCGGCCCTCGGGGTCGGCGCGGCCGACTCGACCGGCGCTGCCGCGCCCACCTCGCAACGCACCCGCCAGTTGACGCCCAGCGCGTCTTTGAGCGCTTCGGCGATGACGTCGGCGTTGCGCTGTTCGCACAGCCGCTTGGCCAGCGGCGCCGACGAATGCGTCAGCACGAGCGTGTTCTCCTCGATCGCGCGGACGGTCGCGCCCGCCAGCATCACCTCGGTGGTGCGGCTGCGCTGGCGCACCTTGTCGCGCACCGTCGGCCACATGGTCCGCACGGCGGCCGCGTTGAGTTCACCGGGCGTGGCCGGTTCGGCGATCGGCGCTGCGGCCGGTTCGGGCACGGGGGGCGACGGGTCGCCGGCATCGTCGGTGCCGGCGCGTAGCCGCAGCATGGCGTGCCGCACC
>NZ_LZII01000044.1:0-15964 GCF_001667425.1 Mycobacterium sp. 852002-51613_SCH5001154
CGCCGCCGACTCCGCCGTCGCAGACGGATACCGCCGCTCGAAGTGCTCATCGAACTCCGCGATCACCGCGGGCGACGACCCCCTCGATTCGAACATACATTCGATTATGCCACCCGGCTACGACAACCGCATGGCCCCCAGCCCGTCCGCGGCCGTCGCGGAAATCGTGCTCCGCACCATGAAGCGTGGCTCCCCCGCCGGCCACGGCCGGCCGCGATGCATGACCGCGCGGTTATCCCACATCACCACGTCGCCCTCGCGCCACGAGTGCACGAATCGGGCCTCACGGGCAGTTGCTGCCTCGGTCAGCCCGGCGATCAGCTCCCGCGCCGCCGCCGGCGCCATACCCTCGATCGCGTACGCGTGCGAGGCCAAATACAGCGCCTTGCGGCCGTTGACCGGATTGCGCCACACCAGACGCCAGCATTGCGGCGGCAGCGCCGCGCGCTCGGCCGGGCCGGCCAGGTCGGGCGCGATCTTGCCGCGCGAATAGGCGTACTCGTGCCAGGCAAAGCAATCTTCGAGCCGCCGTTGTAACCCGGGATCGAGGCGTTCGAAGGCGAGCCGGGTGGAGACATACTCGGTCTCACCTCCATGCCCCGGAATGACGCGCGACGACAACACCGAAGCGAGCGCCGGGACGCGCTTGAACGAGCTGTCGGTATGCCAGAGCTGGTTGGCCTTGTTCTCTAGGGCAATCCGGTGGCCTTCGGGCACGACGTTGCCCGCCTCGTCGAGGGTCTTGAGGATGACGAGGTTGGTGCCATGCCCGTCCGAACCGACCTTGGTGACCTCGAGCGGACCGAAGCAGCGGGAGAAGGCGAGCTGCGCTTCGTCGGTGACGTCCTGATCTCGGAACACCAGGACCGAATGCTCCTCGAACGCCGCGCGTACCGCTGCGTGCGCGACCTCCGATGCCGCGACGTCCTGAATGCTGACCCCACACACCTCTGCAGCGAAGCCCAGGCCCGACGGGACGATCTCCATCGGCGGCCTCCGAAGCGTTCGAGGTTTTCAATACGACTGTCCACCTAGAGCGCGCGCCCGGCAAGCCATCGGCACGACAGACCGAGCGAAACTACGGCCCCGCTCGCCGGCTGACGAACTCGCGGAGGTCCCCCGTCACCGGATCGTCGAACTCGATGCGCTGCGCCAGCAACCGCAGCGGCGTGCTGAAATCATCGGCCGGCACGTCAATGATGTTGGGGTACAACGGGTCTCCGTTGATCGGTACACCAAGGGCGGCCATGCTCACGCGCAGCTGGTGGGTGCGCCCGGTGCGCGGGGTGAGCCGGTACAGGCCGTCCGGGGAAAGGAGTTCCACCAGCGTTTCCGCGTTGGGCGCTCCGGGTTCGCAGACGGCCTGCAAAACCCCGCGCCGCTTGACGATCCGGCTGCGCACCACGCGCGGCAACACCAGGGCCGGGTCCACGGCGGCGCGCGCCAGATACGTCTTGCGCACCAACCCCCGCGAGAACAGCGTCTGGTATGTGCCGCGCACCTCGCGGCGCGCGGTGAACAGCAACACCCCGGCGGTCAGCCGGTCCAGCCGATGCGCCGGGCTCAGCTCAGGCAGGCCCAGCTCCCGGCGCAGCCGCACCAGCGCCGTCTGCGCCACGTGGCTGCCGCGCGGCATGGTGGCCAGAAAATGCGGCTTGTCGACGACCACGATGTCGGCGTCGCGATGAAGCACCGGAATGTCGAATGGCACCGGAACTTCATGAGGCAGCTCCCGGTAGAGAAACACGTGTGATCCGGCGGGCAGCACCGTGGCCTCGTCGACCACCGCACCGTCGGCGTCGACCACCTCCCCGGCCAGCACCTTCGACCGCGCCGGCGCGCCGAACCGCTCGGTCAGCTCGGCCAGGACCGGTCCGCCGTGCAGCCGCACCCGCGCCGGGCCGAGCCCGTCGCGCACCGGCAGCGGCGCCGTTCTCACCTGACGCTCAATTCAAAGGCACCGGCTCGAGGATCTCGGCGCGCGCCTCCGGGGCGCTCGCCCGCAGCTCGTCCGCCGACACGTCGTCGGGCTGGGCCTGCGACAAGATCTCGGCCTCCACCCGCGCGGAGTAGTTCGCCACCTCACGCTCGACGTCGGCGGCACTCCAGCCGAGCACGGGCGCGACCACGTCGGCGACCTCGCCGGCGCAGTCCACGCCGCGGTGCGAGTACTCGATGGAAATGCGCATCCGGCGGGCCAGGATGTCCTCGAGGTGCAGCGCCCCCTCGGCGATGACGGCGTACAGGGCCTCCACCTTCAGGTAGCCCGGCGCCTCCTTGATCGGGCTGAGCAGGTCGGCGTTTCCGGCCGCCAGACCCAGCACGTCGCCGATCAGCGAACCGTAGCGATCCAGCAGATGCCGCACCCGGTACGGATGCAAACCTTGCAGCGCCGCAACGTGTTCGGCCTGATTCACCAGGGCGAAGTAACCGTCGGCACCCAGCAGGCTGACCTTCTCGGTGATCGAGGGCGCCACGCGGGCCGGGACGAACTGGGCCGCCGCGTCGATCGCATCGGCGGCCATCACCCGATAGGTCGTGTACTTGCCGCCGGCGATGGCCACCAATCCCGGCGCGGGCACCGCCACCGCGTGCTCGCGCGACAGCTTGGAGGTCTCCTCGCTCTCCCCGGCCAGCAGCGGCCGCAGCCCCGCGTACACGCCGTCGATGTCGGCATGCGTCAGCGGAATGGCCAGCACGGTGTTGACCGTCTGCAGGATGTAGTCGATGTCGGCCTTGGTGGCCGCGGGGTGGGCCAGGTCCAGATTCCAGTCGGTATCGGTCGTGCCGATGATCCAGTGCGTGCCCCACGGGATGACGAACATCACCGACTTCTCGGTGCGCAGGATGATGGCGACGTCGCTGACGATACGGTCGCGCGGCACCACCACGTGCACGCCCTTGGACGCGCGCACCTGAAATCGCCCGCGCTGCTTCGACAACGCCTGAATCTCGTCGGTCCACACCCCGGTCGCATTGACCACGACGTGGCCGCGGACTTCGGTGACGGCGCCGTTCTCGGAGTCGCGGACCCGCACGCCGGTCACCCGGTCGCCCTCGCGCAGCATCGCGACCACCTGGGTGGAGGTCCGCACCACCGCGCCGTAGTGGGCGGCGGTGCGCGCGACGGTCATGGTGTGCCGGGCGTCGTCGACGACGGTGTCGTAGTAGCGGATTCCGCCGATCAGGGACGTCCGCTTTAAGCCAGGACTCAACCGCAACGCGCCGGCCCGGGTCAGATGCCTTTGCGCCGGAACGGATTTCGCGCCGCCCATCCGGTCGTAAAGGAAGATGCCCGCGGCGACGTAGGGCCGCTCCCACACGCGGTTGGTCAGCGGAAACAAGAACGGCATCGGCTTGACCAGATGCGGCGCCAGGGTGGTCAGCGACAGCTCCCGCTCGTAAAGCGCCTCGCGCACCAGCCCGAACTCCAGTTGTTCGAGATAACGCAACCCGCCGTGAAACATCTTCGACGACCGGCTCGAGGTGCCCGACGCGAAATCGCGCGCCTCGACCAGCGCCACCTTCAGCCCTCGGGTGGCGGCGTCCAGCGCGCAACCGGAGCCCACCACGCCGCCGCCGATGACGACGACGTCGAACTGCTCGGCGCCGAGTCGCTCCCACGCCAGCGCGCGCTGCTGAGGTCCCAACGTGGAAGCCGCCCAGGTCTGTGTGCTCTGGGGCGCCTGTATCGGGTTGCTCACGGCAGAGGACTCCTCACCGGGAAACTCCTGTCGGTTACTCGCCAGTAGGACGGTGTCGGACCAAGGCTAGTCGAGATCGTCGTGGGCCATCAGCCGACGAGCGGCCTCGGTGATCGAACCGGACAGCGACGGGTAAACGGCGAGCGTCTGCGCCAGCTCGTTGACCGTGATGCGGTTTTGGACGGCCACGGCGATCGGCAGGATCAGTTCCGATGCGATCGGGGCCACCACCACGCCACCGATCACCACGCCGGTGGACTTCCGGCAGAACATCTTCACGAAACCCTGTCGCAGCCCGGACATCTTGGCCCGCGCGTTGGTGCGCAGCGGCAGCATGATCGTGCGGGCCGACACCGAACCGTCGTCGATCATCGTTTGCGGCACCCCGACGGCCGCGATCTCCGGCCGGGTGAACACCGTCGCCGCCACCGTGCGCAACCGGATCGGGCTGACGCCCTCGCCCAGCGCGTGATACATCGCGATGCGGCCCTGCATGGCGGCCACCGACGCCAGCGGCAGCAGGCCGGTGCAGTCGCCGGCGGCGTAGATGCCGGCCACGGAGGTCCGCGACACCCGGTCCACGGTCAGGTAGCCGCCGCGGCCCAGCTCGATGCCGACGCGGTCCAGGCCGAGCCCGCCGGTGTTGGGGACCGAACCGATGGTCATCAGGGCGTGGCTGCCCTCGACGGTGCGCCCGTCGGCCAGGGTGACCAGCACGCCGTCTCCGGTGCGGGTCACCGACTGGGCACGGGCGTTCTTGACCAGCTCGACGCCGCGCTCGGAGAACGCCTCTTCCAGGACCAACGCGGCGTCGGCGTCCTCGTAGGGCAGCACCCGGTCCCGGCTGGCGACAACCGTCACGGGTACGCCCAGCTCGGTGTAGGCGTGCACGAACTCGGCACCGGTGACACCCGACCCGACCACGATGAGGTGTTCGGGCAGCGCCTCCAGGTTGTAGAGCTGCCGCCAGGTCAGGATCCGCTCACCGTCGGGCTGCGCGGACGGCAGGACCCGCGGGCTGGCGCCCGTCGCGATCAGCACGACGTCGGCCTCGTACTCGCTGGTGGTGCCGTCGGGGGCGGTCGCCTTGATGCGGTGGCAGGCCAGCCCCGGTGTGGGGTCGATCAGCTCGCCGTGCCCGGCGACCACGTGCACGCCCATGCCGAGCAGCTGTTCGGTGATGTCGGCCGACTGCTCGGTGGCGAGTTGCTTGACCCGGGCGTGAATCCGCGGCAGCGAGATCTTCGCGTCGTCGATGTCGATGTCGAAGCCGAGCCGCGGCGCCCTGCGCAACTCGGTGCGCAGCCAGGTCGACGCGATGAACGTCTTGGACGGAACGCAGTCGTCCAGCACGGCCGCGCCGCCGATCCCGTCGGAGTCGATCACCGTGACGTGGGTGGTGTCGGGGTGGGAGGTGGCGGCCACCAGCGCGGCTTCGTAACCGGCCGGGCCTCCACCGAGGATCACGATGCGGGTCGCCACAGCCCCAACCTAGCGGGGGGACCCGGGCCACCGCAGCGCGGCGACGATGCCGTCGGGACAAGACCGCGCGCGCGTGTGACGTCTAAGCTTTCCCCGTGCCGATCTACGCCGCCTACGGGTCGAACATGGATCCTGAGCAGATGCTCAAGCGCGCACCCCATTCGCCGATGGCCGGAACGGGCTGGTTGCACGGGTGGCGATTGACGTTCGGGGGCGAGGACATCGGCTGGGAAGGCGCGCTGGCCACGGTCGTCGAAGATCCGGATTCCAAGGTGTTCGTCGTCCTGTACGACATGACCCCGGCCGACGAGAACAACCTCGACCGGTGGGAGGGCTCCGAGTTCGGGGTGCACAAGAAGATCCGCTGCCGGGTGGAGCGCATCTCGTCGGACACCAGCACCGACCCCGTGCTGGCGTGGCTGTATGTGCTCGACGCCTGGGAGGGTGGGCTGCCGTCCGCGCGGTATCTCGGCGTGATGGCGGATGCGGCCGAAATCGCCGGAGCGCCGGCCGATTACGTGCACAACCTGCGAACTCGACCGGCCCACAACGTCGGTCCGGGAACGGGCTCCTAAGGCCCGTGTCGATTCTCTCCACACCGGTGGTCGCCGACGCACTGGCGCGTACGTTCGCCGCCACGGTCAGGCCGGCTCCCAAGGCCGCCGTGCGGTTTCCGGAATTTCGGAGCCAGACCTCTGAGGTCTCCATCCCCACCCGGCACGGCGCGGCGTCGGCAACCGTCTACCGCCCGCCGGCCGGCACGGCGAACCCGTCCGTCTACGTCAACGTGCACGGCGGCGGCTTCGTGGTCGGGCACCCCGAACAAGACGATCCGTGGTGCCGATACCTCGCCGCGAACGCGGGCGTCGTGGTGATCAATCCGGACTATGTGCTGGCGCCGCGTCACCGCTTTCCCGCGGCGCCCCATCAGGTCTACGACATCGTGTGCTGGGCGGCGGCCCCCGACCGCGACTGGGACGGCAGCCGGCTCTGCGTCGGCGGCCAGAGCGCCGGCGGCAACCTCAGCGCCGCCGCGGCACGGCTGGCCCTGGAGAACGGCGGGCCCCGCATCGCGTTGCAGGTGCTGCATTACGCGCCGCTTGACCTCGTGACGCCCACCCGCGACAAGCCGTCCAGCGCGGGCGACCGGGCGGTCATGAAACCGTGGATGGGCGAGGTGTTCGACACCGCTTACGTGCCCGACCCGGCACAGCGGCGCGACCGCCTCGCCTCTCCCGCCTGGGGCGACAACGCCGACGCAATCGCGGGCATCGCACCGGCATTGGTCGTGACGGCCGAACACGATCGGCTTCGCGACGAGGCCCGCAGATACGCCGAAAAGCTCGACGCCGCAGGAGCATTGGCGGAGTACCACGAGGTGGCCGGCGTCGACCACGGCTACAACATCATGAGCGCGGCGACCGACGTCACCCGTCGAACCTATGCGCACATCGCCGGGCACGTCGTGCGTGCCACGAGCTAGGGCAGCGAAAACGCGGCCGCCTGCTCGACGATGTTGACCATCACGCGCAGCCCGATCGCCAGGGCGCGCTCGTCGAGGTCGAACGTCGGCTGGTGCAAATCCAGCTGCGGCCCCTGGCCCGGCCACACGCCCAGGCGCGCCATCGCGCCGGGAATCTCCTCGAGGTACCAGGAGAAGTCCTCGCCCCCGCCGGACTGGCGGGTGTCGGCGAGCGCGTCCGGGCCGATGGCCTCGATCGCGTGGGTGAGGATGCGCGTCGAGACGTCCTCGTTGACCACCGGCGGCACGCCGCGCCGGTATTGCAGCGTGTGGTCGATGCCCAGCGGCGCCAGCAGGGCCGACACCGTGTCGCGGATGATCTCCTCGAGGCCCACCCAGGTCTGCCGGCTGGCGGTGCGGACCGTGCCGCCCAGCACCCCGCTCTGCGGGATGGCGTTGGCGGCCACCCCCGCGTTGACCGCGCCCCACACCAGCACGGTGCCGTTGCGCGGGTCGATGCGCCGCGACAACACCCCGGGCAGCCCGGTGATCAGCGTGCCGAGCCCGTAGACCAGGTCGGCGGTCAGGTGCGGACGCGACGTGTGCCCGCCCGGGGAATGCAGGATGATCTCGATCTGGTCGGCCGCCGAGGTGATGGGCCCGTGCCGGACCGCGATCTGGCCGACCTCGAGCCGGGGATCGCAGTGCAGGGCGAAGATCCGCGACACCCCGGTGATCGCCCCCGCGGCGATGGCGTCGATCGCGCCGCCGGGCATCAGCTCCTCGGCGGCCTGGAAGATCAGCCGCACCCCGACCGGCAGCTGCGGCACCGACGCCAGGGTCAGCGCGGTGCCGAGCAGGATGGCGGTGTGGGCGTCATGGCCGCAGGCGTGCGCGACGTTGGGCATGGTGGAGGTGTAGGGCGCGCCGGTGCGCTCGGCCATGGGCAGCGCGTCCATGTCGGCCCGCAGCGCGATGCGCGGCTCGTGTTCGGGCCCCAGATCGCAGACCAGTCCCGTTCCGCCCGGTAGCACCTTTGGGTTGAGCCCCGCGTCGGCCAGCCGCTCGGCGACGAACTGGGTGGTGGCGTACTCCTGGCGGCCCAGCTCGGGGTAGCGGTGGATGTGCCGGCGCCATTCGACCAGGTCGTCGTGGTGTGCGGCCAGCCAGGAGGAAGCGGCGTCGGCGAGGCTCATGCGTGCGCCCGCCGTTCCTGCGTGGCCAGCACGCGGTCACGTTCGGCCGGCGTCTGGGCCAGCTGAACCACCGTGCGGGCCAGCATGATCGCGCCCTCGACGACGGCGCGGTCGGCGCTGGGGCCGGCGGCGGCCGTGGCGAACGCGCGCTGGTGCACCATGGCGCCACCGGCGTCGACCCCGACGATCGGATGGATGCCCGGCAGCACGTGCGTCACGTTGCCCATGTCGGTGCTGCCCATGGGCAGCGCCGCTTCGAACTCGCGGGCCACCGGCTCGCGCCCGAGCCGGCGCATCTCGTCGCGGAAGACGTCGGCCAGCCATTCGTCGGGCCTGAGTTCGTCGTAGGGGGGTGCCGGGTTGTCGATCTCGTAGTCGCAGCCGGTGGCCAGCGCACCCGCGGCGAAGCACGCGTACATCCTGCCCTCCAGCTGTCTCAACGAGTCCGATTCGACCGCCCGCATGGCATACAGCAGCGTCGCGTGCCCGGGGATGACGTTGACCGCCTGGCCGCCGTCGGTGACGATGCCGTGCACCAGTTGGCCGGGGGCCAGCTGTTGCCTCAACAGCCCGACGGCCACCTGCGCGACGGTCACGGCGTCGGCGGCGTTGACCCCCTGATGCGGCGCGACGGCAGCATGGGATTCCTTGCCGCGGTAGTGCACGGTCGCTTCCGACAGCGCCAGTGAACGGGCCGCCGCGATGTCGGCGGGCCCCGGGTGCAGCATCACCGCCGCCGCCACGTCGTCGAACACCCCGGCCTGCAACAGCAGCGCCTTGCCGCCACCCGCCTCCTCGGCGGGGGTGCCGATCAGAGCCACCCGCAGGCCCAGGTCGTCGGCCACCTCGGCCAGCGCCAGCGCGGTGCCCACCGCCGATGCGGCGATGATGTTGTGGCCGCAGGCGTGGCCGATCTCGGGAAGCGCGTCGTATTCGGCGCACACCCCGATGGTCAGCGGCCCGCTGCCGAAGTCGGCGCGGAAGGCGGTGTCCAGGCCGCCCGCGGACGCGGTGATCTCGAAACCGCGTTCGGCGACCAGCGCCTGGGCCTTGGCGCAGCTGCGATGCTCGGCGAACGCCAGCTCGGGCTCGGCGTGGATGGCGTGGGACAGCTCAACCAGGTCGGAGCCCCGTCGCCGCACGACATCCTCGACGTTGTCCAATGCGGTGGTGGGCATTCTCGCAGTATCCCACCGCGACCTTCACGGCCTCAGTTACACCAGCCCGGCGATGAATCCGGCGGCCTGTCCGGGGTAGGGCGGCACACCGTAATCGTGGTGGGCCTCCCGGTCCCGGCCGCCGACCACGCACACCGGATCACCGTCAACGCAGATGTCGATGGCGCGGCCGGCGAACTGGCCCGCGGTCGACAAGGGCGTGTTGAACCGGTTTCCGGGGTTGCCGAACACCGCCACCGCCCTGACCTTGTTGGCCAGCCCCGGGTCCAGCGCGGGAGCCGACCCGAAGTTGCCGATGCGCTCGCCCAGCGGCGGCACCCCCGCCAGCATCGAGACCGCGGCGGCGCCCTGCGAGAAGCCGCCGAGCACCAGCTTCGTCGCCGGGCACTGGTCGACCATCTGCGCGATGTGGTCGCGGGCGTCGTTGGCGCCGTCGGCGGTCTGCAGGAAGTTGTAGCTGGCAGGGTAGTTCACCGCGTACGCGTCGACGCTGCGCGAGCCGAGGGCGGGCTGCAGCGCGGCGAGCAGCGCGTCTCCGGCGACCCCGAGGCCGGGCGGCTCCGCGGTGCCGCGGGCGAAGATGAGCTGAACGTCGGGACATCCGTCGGCCCGCGCCGGCGCCGTCGGACCGGTCGTGATCGAAAGCACCGCCACCGCAACGGCGACGGCTAGGCCGACAACCGGCCACCTACGAAGATTCATGCGGCAGATTTTCACATATTCCGGCGCGCGCCACTCCGCCGCTAAGCTCCCCGACTGTGGCCGAACCCCCGCTCGACCCCGCCGACCTCGCGCGGCGGGCGGCGCAGGCCATCGGGGAGCGCACCGGCGTACCCGAGCACGACGTCGCCATCGTGCTCGGATCCGGCTGGCGCCCGGCGGTTTCCGCGCTCGGCTCCCCGACCGCCGTGCTGCCCCAGGCCGACGTGCCCGGGTTCGCGCCGCCCACCGCCGTCGGGCACACCGGCGAGCTGATCTCGACGCGAATCGGCGATCGCCGGGTGCTGGTGCTGGTCGGTCGCGTGCACGCGTACGAGGGCCACGACCTGTGCCACGTCGTACACCCGGTGCGCGCGGCCTGCGCGGCGGGGGCGCGCATCGTCGTGCTCACCAACGCGGCCGGCGGCGTGCGGCCCGACCTGGCGGTAGGCCAGCCGGTGCTGATCAGCGACCACCTCAACCTGACCGCCCGTTCGCCGTTGGTCGGCCCGCAGTTCGTGGACTTGACCGACGCCTACTCGCCGCGGCTGCGGGACCTCGCCCGCCAGGGCGACCCGGGACTGGCCGAGGGCGTCTACGCCGGCCTGCCCGGGCCGCACTACGAGACGCCCGCCGAGGTGCGCATGCTGCGGATGCTGGGCGCCGACCTGGTCGGCATGTCGACCGTGCACGAGACCATCGCGGCCCGGGCGGCCGGCGCCGAGGTGCTGGGGGTGTCGTTGGTCACCAACCCGGCCGCGGGGATCGGCGGCGAGCCGCTGAGCCACGCGGAGGTGCTCGCCGCCGGCGCCGCGTCGGCCAGCCGCATGGGCGCGCTGCTGGCCGACGTCGTAGCCCGGTTGTGAGATGACGCCCGAGGAGCGGATCGCCGCGGCGGAGTGGATCGCACACGATCCCGACCCGGCTACGGCCGCCGAGCTCGCGGCGTGCGGTCCCGAGGAGCTCGCCGCGCGGTTCGCCCACCCGCTCACGTTCGGCACCGCCGGCCTGCGCGGTCCGGTGCGCGGCGGCCCCGACGCCATGAACGTGGCGGTGGTGTCGCGCGCCACCTGGGCGGTGGCGCGGATACTCGACGGACGCGGCCTGGCCGGCTCGCCGGTCATCGTCGGGCGCGACTCCCGGCACGGCTCCGCCGTTTTCGCCACGGTTACTGCCGAAGTGCTTGCCGCCCAGGGCTTCTCGGTGCTGCTGCTGCCTGGGCCGGTGCCGACGCCGGTGGTCGCGTTCGCCGTGCGCCACACCGGCGCCGCCGCGGGCATACAGATCACCGCCTCGCACAACCCGCCGACCGACAACGGCTTCAAGGTCTACACCGACGGTGGCATCCAGATCGTCTCCCCGACCGATCGCGAGATCGAGGCCGCGATCTCCGCCGCTCCCCCGGCCGACGAAATCCACCGGGCTCCGGTGCAGCCCGCCGTCAGCGATCTGGTCGAGCGCTACATCGCGCGCGCCGCCGCGGTGCGGCGCGGCACCGGTTCGGTGCGGGTGGCTTTGACCCCGCTGCACGGGGTGGGCGGCGGCGTGGCCGTGGAAGCGTTGCAGCGCGCCGGTTTCGGGCAGGTGCACACCGTGGGAGCGCAGTTCGCACCGGACCCCGACTTTCCCACCGTCGCCTTCCCCAATCCCGAGGAACCCGGCGCCACCGACGCGCTGCTCGCGTTGGCCGCGGAGGTCACGGCCGACGTCGCGATCGCGCTGGACCCCGACGCCGACCGATGCGCGGTCGGCGTCCCGGCCGGCTCGGGCTGGCGGATGCTGTCCGGGGACGAAACCGGTTGGCTGCTTGGCGATTACATCTTGTCGCGGGCCGCCGATCCCCGAACGGCGGTGGTGGCCAGCACCGTGGTGTCGTCACGGATGCTGGCGGCCATCGCGCGCCGGTACGGGGCCACCCACGTCGAAACCCTCACCGGCTTCAAGTGGCTGGCGCGCGCCGACGCCGGCGTGCCGGACGGCACGCTGATGTACGCCTACGAGGAGGCGATCGGGCACTGCGTCGACCCGGACGCCGTGCGCGACAAGGACGGCATCAGCGCCGCGGTGCTGGTGTGCGATCTGGTGGCCGCGCTCAAAGACCGGGGCCGTTCGGTTTCCGACGCGCTCGACGACCTCGCCCGGCGATACGGCGTGCACGACGTCGCCGCGGTGTCGCGCCGCGTCGCCGACGCCGCCGAGGCCGCCGAGCTGATGCGGCGGCTGCGCGAGACGCCACCGGAAACGCTGGCCGGGTTCACCGCGACCGTCACCGCCATCGCCGACGCGCTGATCTTCACCGGCGGCGACGACGACGCGTCGGTCAGGCTGGTGGTGCGGCCGTCCGGGACCGAGCCGAAGCTGAAGTGCTACATCGAGGTTCGCTGCGCGGCGACCGGCGAACTGGACGACGCCCGCCAGCGGGCCAGGGCGGTGCGCGACGAGCTGGTGTCCGCGGCGCAGAGCTGGTGACCGGGCTAGCGCGGCCCGTATTGACGGTCGCCCGCGTCGCCGAGACCCGGCACGATGTAAGCGTTCTCGTTGAGCCCGTCGTCGACCGCCACGGTGAACAGGCGCGCTTCGGGAGCCTTCTCCTCAAGCGCGGCAACGCCTTCGGGCGCGGCCACCGCGCACAACACCGTGATGTCGGTCGCACCGCGCTCCAGCAGCAGGCCGACCGTGTACTGCAACGACCCGCCGGTGGCCAGCATCGGATCCATGACGAACACCGGCAGGCCGGCCAGCTCGTCGGGCAGCGACTCGAAATACCCAGTCGCGCGATGGGTTTCCTCGTCGCGGGCCACGCCGACGAATCCGACCCGGGCTTGCGGCAGAAGCGCGAGCGCCTGATCCACCATGCCCAGCCCGGCCCGCAGCACCGGCACCAGCAGTGGCGGTTTGGCCAGCCGCACTCCCTGCGTCTCCGCCAGTGGCGTGCGGACGGGAAAGGTCTCTCGGGGCGCGTCCCGGGTGGCTTCGTAGACCAGCATCGCGGTCACATCCCGCAACGCCGCCCGGAAACCCTCGTTGTCGGTGCGCTCGTCGCGCATCGTCGTCAGCCGGGCGACCGCCAGCGGGTGATCGACAACGCGCACCTCCACGGTGCTTGACCTTATATAACGATCCGGCCGCAGTTCGCTAACGCCCCGCTGAAGCCGCCCGCGTCGCCGCGGACGGTGTGCCGGGTCCACCCATATGCTCCCGTAGTGCTGAGCGGAATCGCGGGTTCAACAGGGTTGACGGGCAGGGCATTTCGAGTCCTTGAACTGCTCGGCGCGATGGCCTTGATCGCGTTGGCGGCCAGCCCGTTGACTCCGCGGATCGGCCTTGTGGCAGCGGCCATTCCGAAGCCCGACCACATCGTGATCGTGGTGGAGGAGAACCGTTCCGAGTCGCACATCATCGGCAACAAGTCGGCGCCCTTCATCACCGCGCTGGCCGCGGGTGGGGCCAACATGGCCCAGTCGTTCGCCGAAACACACCCCAGCGAGCCGAACTACCTGGCGCTGTTCGCCGGCAACACCTTCGGGGTGACCACGGACCAATGCCCGGTCAACGGCGGCGCCGCCCCCAACCTGGGTTCCGAACTGCTGGCCGCGGGCTACACATTCGTCGGCTTCGCCGAAGGCCTGCCCGCGGTCGGCTCGCCCGCGTGCAGCGCCGGCAAGTACGCGCGCAAACACGTGCCCTGGGCCAACTTCACCAATGTGCCGCCGGCGAACTCGCTGCCGTTCTCGGCGTTCCCGATGGGCAACTACGCCAGCCTGCCCACCGTGTCGTTCGTCATCCCCAACAACGACGACAACATGCACGACGGCTCCATTGCGCAGGCCGACGCCTGGCTGAACCGCGAGCTGTCGGGTTACGCCAATTGGGCGGCGGCCAACAACAGCCTGCTGATCGTGACGTTCGACGAGGACGACGGCGGGAACCGAAACCAGATCCCCACGATCTTTTACGGCGCCCACGTCCGTCCCGGCAATTACAGCGAACAGATCAACCACTACAACGTGCTGTCCACGATCGAGCAGATGTACGGCCTGCCCAAAACCGGATACGCGGCCAGCGCGCCACCGGTCACCGATATCTGGGGCTAGGTCCAATCGCCCGGTTCCTTACTCGCCCCGTCCCGGCGCTCGCCGTCACCGGGCTAGGTCCGATCGCCCGATTCCTTACTCGCCCCGTCCCGGCGCTCGCCGTCACCGGGCTAGGTCCGATGGCAAGCACCTTCGGTGGCCGTCGCTATTGTGTGCCGCATGGCTGCTGACCTCGTGCCCATCCGCCTGAGCCTCTCCGATGGTGACCGCTACACCGTCTGGGCGCCCCGCTGGCGGGACGCCGGCGACGAGTGGGAGGCGTTCCTGGGCAAGGACGAGGACCTGTATGTCTTCTCTTCCGTCGCCGACCTGGTCGCGTTCGTGCGCTCCGACAACGACAACGACCTGGTTGACCACCCGGCGTGGAAGGACCTGACCGCGGCGCACGCGCACAAGTTCTCACCGGCCGCCGACCAGCAGTTCGATCTGGTCGCGGTCGAGGAGCTGGTGTCGGAGAAGCCGACGGAGGAGTCGGTGAGCGGGCTGGCCCGCACGCTGGCGCTCGTCTCGTCCATCGGGTCGGTGTGCGAGCTCGCGGCGGTGTCGAAGTTCTTCAACGGCAATCCCACGTTGGGCACCGTGTCGGGCGGGATCGACCACTTCAGCGGCAAGGCCGGCCTCAAACGCTGGAACGCGCTCGGCGAGATCATCGGGCGCAGCTGGGACGACGTGCTCGGCGCGATCGAAGACATCGTCACCACCCCCGAGGTAGACACCAAGCTGTCGACCAAGGCCGCCGACGAGCTGGCCGAAGAGCCCGAGGAAGAAGAGGCAGAAGACACCGAAGCCGTGCCCGAGGAGGCCGAAGACGAGGCCGACGACGAGGCCGACGAGCCGGTGGAGGCCGACGCCGAGGAACCCCGCGCGGCCGCTGACACCGTGATCCTGGGTAGCGACGAGGATTTCTGGCAGCAGGTGGGCATCGACCCGATTCGGATCATGACGAGTTCGGGCACCTTCTACACCCTGCGTTGCTACCTCGACGACCGCCCGATCTTCCTGGGCCGCAACGGGCGCATCAGCGTGTTCACCTCCGAACGGGCGCTGGCCCGTTACCTCGCCGACGAGCACGACCACGACCTGGCCGACCTGAGCACCTACGACGACATCCGCACCGCCGCCACCGACGGTTCGCTGGAAGTCAAGGTCACCGAGGACAACATCTACGTGCTCAGCGGGCTGGCCGACGACATCGCCGACGGGCCGGACGCCGTGGACCGCGACCAGCTGGACCTTGCCGTAGAACTGCTGCGCGACATCGGCGACTACTCGGAGGAGGGCACGGTCGACAAGGCGCTGGAGACGGGCCGCCCACTGGGCAAGCTGGTGGCCTACGTTCTCGAGCCCGGCTCGGTCGGCAAGCCCTCGGCGCCGTACGCCGCGGCGGTGCGGGAATGGGAGAACTTGGAGCAATTCGTCGACGGGCGGCTCAGGCGCGAATAGCCCCCGTTTGACGGGCCTACGAGTCTCCTCTTTACTGGCGGGTGTCGCTTCCCGGGATCGGCCCATTACCGCTGTACGGCTTTCAACGGCCGGGCATGCTGTTGTTCGGTTTGCTCCCGCTGGCCCTGCTCGCGGTCTACGTCCTGGTCCAGGCCCGCCGCCGGCGCCGGCTGCGTCGGTTCACCGAGGCGAACGTGCCACAGTCGCCGACGCGGCACATTCCGATCGCCGTATCACTGCTCAGCCTGGTCCTGCTGACCATCGCGCTGGCCACGCCGACCCATGACATGCGCATCCCGCGCAACCGGGCCGTCATCGTGCTGGTCATCGACGTGTCGGAGTCCATGGCCTCCACCGACGTCCCGCCCGACCGGCTGACCGCCGCCAAGGAGGCCGGCAAGCAATTCGCCGACGAGCTGACGCCGGCCATCAACCTGGGGCTGGTGGAGTTCGCGGCCAACGCCTCGCTGCTGGTCTCCCCGACCACCAACCGTGCGGCCGTGAAGGCGGCGATCGACAACCTGAAACCGGCCCCCAAGACCGCGACGGGTGAAGGCCTCTTCACCGCGCTGCAGGCCATCGCGACGGTCGGGTCGGTGATGGGGGGCGGCGACGGCCCGCCGCCGGCGCGCATCGTGCTGGAGTCCGACGGCGCCGAGAACGTGCCGCTGGACCCCAACGCCCCGCAGGGGGCTTTCACCGCCGC
>NZ_LZII01000045.1:0-144386 GCF_001667425.1 Mycobacterium sp. 852002-51613_SCH5001154
GCCGGCCGGTGGGTGCGCGAGGGGCCATTCCCCCTACGCCCGCGACGTCAGCGGCCTGCAGGTCGGAATCTTGGGGCTGGGCCGCATCGGTTCGGCCATAGCGACCAGGCTGGTCGGATTCGACTGTGCCGTCGCGTATCACAACCGTCGTCGCATCGACGGATCGCCGTACCGTTACGCCGACTCGCCGGTGGAACTGGCCGAATCGGTCGACGTCCTCGTCGTGGCCACCACCGGCGACTCCAAGACGCACCAGCTGGTCGACCGGCGCGTCCTCGAGGCGTTGGGCCCCGAGGGCTACCTCATCAACATCGCGCGCGGCAGCGTCGTCGACCAGGACGCGCTGGTGGAATTGCTGGCCGGCGGCGCCCTGGCCGGTGCGGGTCTGGACGTCTTCGTCGACGAACCGCACGTGCCGGCCGAGCTGCTGGGCATGGACAACGTGGTGCTGTTCCCGCACATCGGCAGCGCCACCGCCCGGACTCGCAGGGCGATGGCGCTGCTGGCGATCCGCAACCTGGAGAGTTACCTCGACACCGGTGCGCTGGTGACACCGGTGCTGCGACCGCGCAAGTGACAGCGGGGCCGCCCCTGTCAGATGCCTCACACCGGATGGTCCAGCCCCGATTAACGGGTACTAGGCCATCCACCATGAGTGACACGACCCAACGCGAGCTCGGAGACACCAACAGTCCCATCGAGGACGAGCTCGAGGACGCGTTCAGCAGGATGCTGAGCGAGGGCACCCAGCGTCTGCACCGCACCTGGCGCGGCGTGTTGGTCACCGGCTTTTTCGGCGGGACCGAGGTGGGAATCGGGGTGCTCGCCTACCTGTCGGTGTTGGACGCCACCCACCGGCCGCTGTTGGCCGGATTGGCTTTCTCGATCGGTTTCCTGGCCCTGCTGCTGGGCCGCAGCGAGCTGTTCACCGAGGGCTTCATCATTCCCGTCGTGACCGTGGCCGCCAAACGCGCCAGCCTCCGCCAGCTGGCCAAACTATGGGGCGGCACCATGTTCGCCAACCTCGTCGGCGGCTGGGTGATCATGTGGTTGATCATGACGGGCTTCCCAGAGCTGCACGCCCAGACGATCGAGTCCGGCACCCATTTCGCCACCGCGCCGGTGTCGGCGCAGAGCATGGTTTTGGCGATCCTCGGCGGCATGGTCATCACGCTGATGACCCGGATGCAACACGGCACCGATTCCGTGCCGGCCAAGATCGCGGCCGCCGTCGCCGCAGCGTTCCTGCTCGCCGGGCTGCGGTTGTTCCATTCGATTCTGGATTCGTTGCTGATCTTCGGCGCGCTGGTTACCGGGAAGGCGCCGTTCGGTTATCTGACATGGCTGGGCTGGTTCGGCTACACCGTGGTGGGCAACATGATCGGCGGGCTGCTCTTCGTGACGTTGCTGCGGCTGCTGAGGAGCAAGGATCGGCTCGAGGAGGAACGCGCCGAGGCCGAGTCCGTGTGAGCCTCAAAGCAGTTGCGGCATAACCTCACTCGCCAGTAGTTCCAGGTGCCCGAGATCGGTTAGGTCCAGCAGCTGGGTGTAGACGCGCTGCACGCCGAGGTGTTTCCACCCGCCCAAGTTGTCGACGATCTGCGCGGGAGTGCCGACCAGCGGGCTGTTCGAGCGCAACTCGTCGAGGTTGCGGCCGATCGCGTCGGCGCGGCGGGCCACCTCGCGGTGGCGGCGCCCGGCGCAGAGCACGAATGCGCTCGAGTAGACCATCGAGTCGGCCGGCCTGCCCGCCTCGGTGACCGCGTCCGCCACCCGCTGAAATTGCTTCTCGGCCACGTCGATCGGCGCGAAGGGAATGTTGAACTCGGCCGCGTACTTCGCCGCCAGCTGCGGAGTGCGTTTGGCGCCGAGACCGCCGATGACGATAGGCGGATGCGGGGTCTGCGTCGGTTTGGGCAGCGCCGGCGAGCCGGTGATGGTGTAGTACTTGCCGGCGTAGTCGAAGGTCTCACCGGGCGGCGTCGTCCACAGCGCTGTGACGATGGCGAGCTGTTCGCTGAGCCGGTCGAACCTCTCCCGCAGCGGAGGAAAGGGAATCCCGTACGCCTGATGCTCCTTCTCGAACCAGCCGCTGCCCAGTCCGAGTTCGACACGCCCCGCGCTCATGTCGTCCACTTGCGCCACCGCGATGGCCAGCGGACCCGGATGGCGAAACGTTGCGGAGGTCACCAGGGTGCCGAGCCGGATGCTCGACGTCTCCCGCGCGATTGCGCCCAGGGTCACCCACGAGTCGGTGGGACCCGGTAGGCCGTCGCCGCTCATCGCCAGGTAGTGGTCGGACCGGAAAAACGCTGCAAAGCCCAGCTGCTCAGCGGTTTGGGCGACGGCGACCTGGTCGGCATAACGGGCGCCCTGTTGCGGTTCGATGAAGGCACGGAATTCCATAGGATCCCTCTGTATGTCGTTGTACGGCAACCCGATTCCGAACGTGTACCCGCCCGTTGCCAAAGCGAGACGCGAAGGGGTTTAGCACCCCACCCGCACCGGGGTATGTCCTTAGCATGACCTCACTACTTCCACCCAGGGTCGTCACGCCCGCGCGATTGACCTGCGCTGGTGCCGCCGACGCCGTCACGGCGGCGGAACTGCGCCGCGCCCTGCGCCGGTGGCTCCAGGAAGTGACGGAGGCCCCGGCTGAAGTGCGCGACGACATCATTCTGGGCGTCAATGAGGCGCTGGCCAACTGCGTCGAGCACGCGTACCGCGCCCAGACCACGGTCGGCACCATGAAACTGCAGGCCAGCTACGATCCCGCCGCCCAATCGATCAGCGTGTGCGTCAGCGATCGTGGATCCTGGCACCCCCCCGCGCCGCAGCGGCTCAACGATCCCCGGCGATCCCGCGGCCTCCTGCTGATGCACGCGCTCGCCGACCACTGCACCATCAACGCGCGGCCCAACGGCACGACGGTGTGCCTGGACTACACCACCAGGCCCTAGCCGTCACCCGCTCACACGCCGGTGGCGCGCTCGAGGTCTTTCAACGAGGTCTCCAGGTGGCCCAGCAGCCGCTGCAGGTGCGGGATGCTGCGGCGGCAGCCCACCAGACCGAAGTCGAGGTTGTCGGCGTTGTTGGTGACCGTGATGTTGACCGCCTGCCCGTCGAGTGGGATGGACAGCGGATAGTTGCCGTCCAACCGGGCGCCCCGCCAGTACAGCGGCTCGGAGGGACCGGTGGAGACGTTGGAGATGACGATGTTGAAGGGCGGTGAGGCCGCCGACAGGTACCCGGGGATCAGCCCGAAGAACAGGCCGCCGATGTTGAACGCCGACAGTGCCAGTTGCTGCACCGGTGGCAGTTGCTGGAACACGTCTTTGGTGTCGCGGATCGACGTGCTGACGATCTCGAGGCGCCGCCCCGCGTCGTCGAGGTCGGTCGCCAGGTTGCACAGGAACGTTCCGACCAGGTTGCCGCCGCGGTCGTCGTCGGTCTTGCGCAGATTGACCGGCACCATCGCGGTCAGTGGGGCGTCGGGCAGGGCATCTTGCTCCAAGAGGTAGGCCCGCAGGGCCCCGGAGCACATGGCGAGCACGACGTCGTTGACCGTCACTCCGGCCGCCGACTTGATCGCCTTGATCCGGTCCAGCGACCACGACTGTGCGGCCACTCGCCGGGCACCGCCGATCCGGACGTTGAACATGCTGCGCGGCGCGCGGAACGGGAGTGTGAGTTGCTGTTCGAGCAGCGCCGCCCGGGCCAGTTTGAGGGTGGATGGCGCCAGGGCGAGCGCCGACCCCGCGGTGCGGCCGGCGCGCTCGAGCAGTGACTGACTTTTGTGTTCCTTGCTGCGTTTGCGCGGCCCCAGGGTCCACGGGACGCGCACCTCGTCGTCGTCCGGGTCGGGGGTGAACGCGCGCTGCACCAGCCGCATCGCGGACACGCCGTCCATGAGGGAGTGGTGGTACTTCGTGTACACGGCGTACCGACCGTCCTGGAGGCCCTCGACGAGGTGGGCTTCCCACATCGGGCGGTGGCGGTCGAGCAGGCTGCCGTGCAGCCGGGACGCCAGCTCCAGCAGATCGCGGACCCGCCCGGGCTCCGGGAGGGCCGAGCGGCGCAGGTGGTAGTCGAGCTCGACGTCGTTGTCGAACGACCACGCGAGGTTGGTCAGACCACCGAAGAAGGCCGGGTGCTTGCGGAACAGCGGTTGCACATCCGTGCACTCGAGCATGGCCTGATAGGCCTCGCGGACGAAATGGGGCCCGGCGTCCTCGGGCGGCTCGAAGAGCTGAAGCGATCCCACGTGCATCGGGTGCTCGCGGGACTCGCCGATGAGGAACAGCGCATCAGTCGGCGATATCGGTTCCATGGTCAACCCCGTTCGTTTCGCTGCACCGTCCGCGCGGTACACGCCCATCTCCTAGTAGCCGCCGGGAACGTTTGCTAATCCCGAAACAGCACTCCGAATCCGGTCCCGGCCCGAGGGCTTGCGGGCGCGGTCGTTGGGGTACATCGATGCGAACACTGGCGCACGGGGAGTGAGATGTCGGCGGGTTTGGAGTGTCCGAAACGAATGGAGTTCGGACCGTGCGGCGGGGTGCGGCCCGACGGCCAATGCGAGATGCGCCCGGGCGCGTGCGCGTTCGACGGCGTGGTGGCGTGGTCTGGCCGTCAGCACGCGGCGCGTCCCGCTCGCGCGCCACTGGTGCTCACCGATTTCAGTTGCACCCCGTTCGATCGCCAGGACGTCGCGGCGACCGCGGCCGTGCTGGCGCCGGGGTGCGACGCCGTCCTGGTCGGGGAGCACCAGAACAAGCCCGATTTTCCGCCGACGCTCATGGGGTCACTGCTCCTCGACGCCGGCGTGACGCCCTGGATCACGTTGTCGTGCCGCGACCGCAACCGCGTGGTGCTCGAGCAGGAGCTGCGGGGGTTGCGCAGCATCAACGTGGAGACGGTGTTGTGCGTGACGGGCGACGGGCGCGGCTACGACGTGCGTCCGGACGTCACGCAGACCTTCGACCTCGACGGGCCGCGCCTGGTTTCGCTGGCCGCTTCGACGGGAATGGTCGCCGCGGCGCCCGAAACGCCCACCGCCCCGCCCGTAGCAGACCGGCCCGCCCGGTTGGTCCAGAAGCAACGGGCCGGAGCGAGCCTGGCGGTCCTCAACCACGTGCCCCGTCCCGAGATGGTGGCCGACTTCGTGAGGGCGGCCCGGGCGGCGGGTCTGGCGATCCCGGTGATCGCGGCGGTGGCGGTGTTCACCGACGCCGTGTCCGCGGCGGTGCTGCAAGGCTTGCCCGGCCTGGAACTCGATCGGGCCGTGACGGAACAGGTTTTGGGCGCGCCGGATCCGGTGTCCGCCGGAATCGAGGCAGCGGTGGCCGAGGCGCGCGCGCTGCTCTCGATCGAAGGCGTCGAGGGAGTCAACGTGTCGGGTTTGGCGTCAGCGGCGGGCGGGCGCATCGGTGCGGAAATCAAGGCGGAGGTCGGTCGCCGAATACGAGTGGAGGGCCGTCGATGACGGAAGCGATGGAGGCAGAGTTCGACACCGTCGCCGAGTGGACCGCGCAGGTGGCCGCCGACCTCGGGCCGGATTATTACGTGCCCGCCGGGTGCCGGGGCAGTGGCAGTCCGGCCGCCCTCGATTGGTTGATAGCGGAGATGGGCCTGGCGCCCGGTTCCACGTTGCTGGACTCCGGGGCGGGCGTCGGGGGCCCCGCGGCCTACGCGGCGCGAGAGCGCTCGGTGCGGCCGGTGCTCATCGAGCCGGAGACGGGTGCGTGCCGCGCGGCGAAGAAGTTGTTCGGCTTCCCGGTGGCGTGCGCGCTGGGGTCGGCCCTACCGGTGGCGGACTCGAGCTTCGACGCCGCGTGGGCACTTGGCGTGTTGAGCACGACACCGGATCACCTCACGGTCCTCGAGGAGCTGCGCCGTGTCGTCCGGCCGGGCGGCCGGATCGGCCTGCTCGTCTTTCTCGCCCACGGCGACAAAGCGAACGAGACGTTGGACGGCAACCATTTCCCGACGCCCGGCGGGCTACTCGACCTGGTTCGGCGCGCGTCGCTGCACGTCGAGCAGCGGCTCGGCACCGCGGACCTTCCGCCGATCTCCGACGCGTGGAACGAGCGCGTCGACGCCGTGACGGACGCCCTGAGCGACCGGCACGGGCACACGGAGGCCTGGCAACTGGCCGAACGCCAGAGCGCACAGATCGGGCGGCTGCTCGACGAGGGGACACTGACCAGCGAGCTGCTGGTGCTGCGGCACGCGTGAGACTCGGTTACGGCGACTCGCGGAACGCGGCGATGATCTCGGCGACCCTGGGGTCGGCACGTAGCTCCTCCAGTGTCTGCGCGAGCGGGAGCCGCCAGTTCGGGTACTCGTCGATCGTGCCCGGCAGATTGGGCTGCCGGGGTTCGGCCAACACGTCGTAAGGCGAAATCAACTTCAGGCGGCTCGGTGTCGCCGCCAGCAACCGGTGCATCGCGGTGATGATCGCCGCCTCATCCGGATCCGGGCCGTCAAGCAGGCCCTCGGACCGCAGCAGCTCCAACCATTCGGCCCGCTCCTTGTCGGCCACCGACTGCTCGCCCGCCACGTCGTCGAGCAGCCCGAGATCGGCGCGGGCCCGCACGTGCTCGGCGCGCAGGAAGCCCGCGGCGGTGGGCAGGTCGTGGGTGGACAGGCTGGCGGCCGCCCGCGACGGCCATTGTGGCGGCGTCAGCAGCGGCTCCCCGGGGGCGGACTCGTCGCGGGTGAACCAGGACACCGCGCACCCGAGCATCCCGTTGCCGGCCAGCGCCTCAGTCACCTCCGGTTCGACGGTGCCCAGGTCCTCGCCGACCACGGTGGCTCCGGCCCGGTGTGCCTCCAGGGCGAGGACGGCGAGCATCACGTCGGCGTCATAGTGCACGTAGGTGCCCCGATCCGGACCGTCGCCCGGGGGAATCCACCACAACCGCCACAGGCCGGCGACATGGTCGATCCGCAGGCCGTCGGCGTAGGTCACGACGGCGCGCAGCATGTCGCGCAGGGCGGCGTAGCCGGTGGCGGCGAGGCGGTCCGGCCGCCACGGCGGCAACCCCCAGTCCTGTCCGCGGGGAGTGAAGTTGTCCGGTGGCGCCCCGACACTGACCCCGGTGGCGAGCACGTCGGCCAGCGCCCACGCGTCTGCGCCCTCGGCGTCGACCCCGACGGGGAGGTCGTGCAACACCCCCAGGGCCATCCCCGCGCTTCGGGCGGTGTCGCGCACGGCGACCAGCTGCTCGGCGCAGCGCTGCTGCACCCAGGCGTGGAACGCCACCCGGGGCGCCAGCTCTCGCCGCGCCGCCGCGACGGCCGGCCCGGCGACGTCACGCAGGGGCTCGGGCCAGCGGCTCCACCGGCCGCCGTGCCGCTCGGCCAGTGCGCAATACGTGGCCCAGTCGCGCAGGCCCGTGCCGGCGGCCGATCCGTCCAGCGGACTGGGCCGGCCCTCGGCGCGCCAGAGCAGCTCCAGCGCCGACCGCTTGGCCGCCCACACGAGGTCGTGGTCGATGCGTTCGGTCGTTGCCGAGACCCGCAGCGCATCCACCTCGGCGCGGGTGTCCGGGTCGGCCCGGCGGTACGCGTCGAGGTCCTCGACGCGCAGCGCCAGCGGGTTGGCGAACCGTCGGCTGGAGGGGGTGTAGGGCGACGGCTGCACCGGATGGGTCGGCCCGGGCGCGCTGAGCGGGTTGAGCAGCACCGCGCCGGCACCGTGCTCGGCGACGGTCCAGTTCATGAACTCCCGCAGGTCGCCCAGGTCGCCGATGCCCCAGGAGCGGGCCGATCGGAGGGCGTAGAGCTGCAGCATCCAGCCCCAGGTGGCGGGGGCCGCGGGCACCCGGGGTGGCGCGGCGACCAGGGTGGCCTCCTGCCCGTCGCGCAGCTGCAGCCGGTACCAGCCGGGGGTCAGGTCGTCGGGCAGCTCGTCGCGCACCTCGGTGCGGTCGCCGTCCTCGCTCACCAGGAGGGCCGCGCCGGGCAGCGGCCGGGGCCGCCCATCCAGGCGGAGGGAAACGGTGGGGGGCAGGGCGCCGGCGCGGTCGCGCTCGGCCAGCTTGGCCAACTCGCGACGACGGTCGGCTTCGCTGGCGGCGTCGACGTCGAGCAGGCCGAGCACGCGGATCACGACGTCGGCGTCGACCTCGACGGGCTCGCGCCGCTCGTTGCGGTAAGAGGTGGCCACCCCGTGTGCCGCGGCCAATCGACGCAGGTCGTCGGGAACCGGCTTGGGATTCGCCATCAGCGCGCCGGCCCGGTTGGGGAGCCGGCGGGGGCGATGGGACGACGATGACGAGGAAGCACATCGCTTATATACCCAAGCCGGGGCTTCTCACACAGGCCACCGAAACCCGTTTGGTGGCAGCGGGTTTCGGCCTAATACCCGGTGGCTTGGAAGATGACCCGCCGAGCAATCTGAACGGCGTGGTCGGCGAACCTCTCGTAGAAGCGCCCCAACAGGGTGACGTCCACCGCGGCGGCGACACCATACGGCCATCCGGGATCCACCAGCGCCGCCAGCAATTGGCGATGCAGTTCGTCCATCGCGTCGTCGTCGCGGCGAATCTGTGCCGCTCGGCGAGGATCCCGGTCCAGCAACACTTCTCGGGCGACACCGGCCAACAGCTCGGCCACCTCACCCATCTCGGCGACCTGTCGGCGCACGTCTTCGGGTACGGCATTGCGGGGATGGCGCATGCGGGCGATCTCGGCCACGTGGACCGCCAGCGCCCCCATCCGCTGGGCATCCGCGGCGATCCGAATGCCGCTGACCACCGCCCGCAAATCGGTGGCCACCGGCGCCTGCAATGCCAGCAGGGTGAACGCGGTCTCCTCGACGCGAGCGTTGACGGCGACGACGTCCTCCTGGCCCGCGATGACCCGTTCCGCCAGGGCCAGGTCGGCCTTCAGCAGCGCAACCGTGGCCTGTCCGATCGCCTCCCCGGCCATCGCGCACATCGCCCCGAGTTGTTCGGTGAGCGTCCCCAACCGATGGTGAAAAGCGGTTCTCATGCATTAGGAGTAGGCCGGAATGCGCGAAATAAACGTCGTGGTGCGCGCCTGTTGAAAGCGCTTCTTTCCCAATGCCTTTAGATCACCTGACGTCGTCGGCCAGCTCGCGCGCCTCCCGCTCGCTTTCCACCGCGGGCCCGGACCCGGGCAGCGGCTTCCTGGCGACCTCGGGCGTGAACAGCAGCGTGACGGCGCCCACCAGCCCACCGAAGATCAACATGTAGGCGGGTGCCATGACGTTGCCGGTGCCCGACACCAGCGCCTGGGCGATCAGCGGCGTGGTGCCGCCGACCGCCGATATCGAGATGTTGTACGAGATGGCCAGCGATCCGTAGCGCACGTTGGTGGGGAACAGGGCCGGCAGCATCGCGGGAGCTGTGCTGTCGAAGCACAGCTCCATCAGCCCGATCAGCAGCACCCCGAGGAAGATCACCGGGTAGATGGCGCCGAAGCGGATGAGCAGGAACGCCGGAATGGAACCCACGACCAGCAGTGCGCAGCCCGTCCACATGATGGGTTTGACGCCGATGCGGTCGGACAACGCGGCGACGAGCACCACGGTGACCATCAGGATCGCCAGCGTCACCACGATCATCACCAGCCCGGCGGTGTGGCCGACGCGCACGAACAGCTTGAGGTACGTCGGCAGGTAGCCGGTCAGCATGAAGTCGGCGACCTGAGAGGTCAGCACCAGAGCCGCGCAGATCAGCAGCCCCCGCCACTGATCCACGACGGTGCGCCGGAATTGTTGTTTACGCCCGCCCGAGTGCGACGCCCCCTCCGTCGCGTTCTGGTAGGCGGATGACTCCTTGAGCCGTAGCCGCAGGAACAGCGCGAACAGGCCGAAGGGCGCGCCCAGCAGCAGGGGGATCCGCCAGCCGTAAGCCAGCATGGCGTCGTCGGGGAGCCAGGTCTGCAGCCCGGTCACCATCATCCCGGCAAGCACGAAGCCGACCAGGTTGCCCATCGGCAGAAACCCGACCATCATGCCGCGTTTGTGGTCGGGGGCCTGCTCGACCAGATAGGTCATCGCGCCGACATACTCACCGCCGGTCGACAAGCCCTGGAATATGCGGGCGATGACGAGCAGGATCGGCGCCCAGATGCCGATGGTGCTGTAGCCGGGCAGCAAACCGGTCACGGTGGTGCTCACCGTCATCATCAGGATGGTGACGACAAGGACCCGGTGTCGTCCGATCCGGTCACCGAGCGGGCCGAAGATGAACCCGCCCAGCGGGCGCACCACGAACGCCGCGGCCAGCGTGCCGAACGTGGCGATGAGGTGGACACCGCTGACGCTCTTACCCGGGTAGAAAACCTGGGCGATGGTGGTGGCGATGTAGCCGTAGACGCCGAAGTCGTACCACTCCATGAAGTTGCCGATCGCGGTCCCCATGATGGTTTGGCGCATGGCCGGGTCGGCGACCCTGATGTCTTTGCGTGCCCATTTCCTCCGGCGGCCCCGTGCATTCATCGACGAATTGCGTACCCAGAAGTCTCGCGGGCCGAACAAAATCGCACTCCCAACCGGCTCTATAGTGTCCATCGACCGGTGGCCGATCGTAGCGGCCGCGGCAAGGTCGGCGGGAACTCACTGACCTTTCAGGCTGCCGATGCGAAGCGAGAAATCCTGGGGGGTTGACTGCTCCTGCGGCTTCGACTGCGTGGTGGCCTCGATATCCTCGACGTAGCGCTCAGGGTCGCGGTCGACGATCGGCAACCCCTCGGTGGTGGGGTGCTCGGCCATGAAGTCGCTGTATTGCCGCCCGAGCGCTTCGCGAAGGCCGATGGGGGCGGCGCGACGGAAGTCGGACAACCCTTCCCGCTCCTCTTCGCCCATGTGCTCGTCGTTGGCCTCCCGGGTGCGGCCGACCGCCGCCCACCACTGCTCGCTGCCGACCCGGGCTGCGTTGGCGTCGCGCACCCCGTCGCGAATGTCGTTGTGATCCCCGATGGCGTCGAGCGTCTCGCCCTCGGCGTCGTCGGTGCCCCGCTTCAGCAATTGCGGGTAGAAGATCTTCTCTTCAATATAGGCGTGCACGTCGAGCTTGTCGGCAAGGGGACGCCACACCCGCGTCAGGGCGGTTTCGTCGGTCGGATCCTGCGCCTGCAGGTAGTCCAGCTGGGCGAACTGTTCGCGGAACCACTCGTGGTCGGCGAGGATCAACATGGTGATGTCAGCCATCGCGCCGCCCCACCTCCCTCACCGCAGCGGTTCGCGGCCATGGTGTCCCATAGCGGCGGGCCAGTCAACCGGCCGGGAACACTCCAGAAGGGGTGCATACACCGTCCGGATACACTAGGGCACCAGCGTGTTGATCGCCCTCGATCGCGCGCCGCAAAAATCCACCACAGTCAGAGGTTGTTTGTGCCTGAGAACCGCAGCGAGCCCGTGAGCCTAGAGCCGCATTTCGACGACGTTCAGGCCCACTATGACCTGTCCGACGAGTTCTTCGCGTTGTTCCTGGACCCGACGCGCACCTACAGCTGCGCGTACTTCGAGCGCGACGACATGACCCTGGAAGAGGCGCAGCTCGCGAAGGTCGACCTGTCGCTCGGCAAGCTCGGGCTGCAAGCGGGCCAGACGCTGCTCGACATCGGCTGCGGCTGGGGCACCACCATCGTCCGGGCGCTCGAGCGGTACGACGTCAACGTCGTCGGCCTGACCCTGAGCCGCAACCAGCAGGCGCATGTGCAGCAGCGGCTGGACCAGCATCCCAGCCCGCGCAGCAAGCGCGTGCTGCTGCAGGGCTGGGAGCAGTTCGACGAAAAGGTGGACCGCATCGTCTCCATCGGCGCCTTCGAGCATTTCGGGCGCGACCGCTACCCCGACTTTTTCAAGATGGCCTACGAGGCGCTGCCCGCCGACGGCGTGATGATGCTGCACACCATCATCCAGCCCAGCCAGGAAGAGTTCGCCGAGCGCGGGCTGCCCATCACCATGACGAAGCTGCGGTTCATGAAATTCATCATGGACGAGATCTTCCCGGGCGGTGACCTGCCCGCCGCGAAGACCGTGGTGGAGCACGCCGAGCGCGCCGGCTTCGGCGTCAAGCTCGTCCAGCCGCTGCGCCTGCACTACGCGCGCACCCTCGACACCTGGTCGGCCGCGCTCGAGTCGCGCCGCGACGAGGCCATCGCGATTCAGTCCCAAGAGGTGTACGACCGGTACATGAAGTACCTCACCGGTTGCGCCGACCTGTTCCGCGAGGGCTACACCGACGTCGCGCAGTTCACCCTGACCAAGGGCTGACCACCCCGGCACTGATCCGGCCGGCCCACAAGTGGTCCGCCGGGCCGGTTTATCGGCACCCCGCCCGGGGTAAATCCACGAGCAACAACCTGATTCGGTACGCGCCGACCTTCGTCGGCGCAAAACCGCAGGGAAGGACTGATCGTGGGTGCCAGGCATCGGATGAGCGTGACCCCGGAGCAAAGACCGCGGGCGGGTGCGCTGCGCCGGTCGGGTGTCGCAACGGTATGTGAAGTCGCTTCGGCTGCGATGCTGTGTGCGGCGGCGTGTGCGGCGCTGGTGCTCAACGTCCCGCACAGCGAAAAGCGAACGATCGAGGCGAGCCAGGAGCCGCCGGCGGCTGCGCAGCCGGTGCGGCAAGTGGGCACGGTGATTGCGGTGTCGGCGGGCTCGGTCACCGCGCGCAGCGCCAACGGCTACACCCAGACCTACCTTGTCACCCCCAACACGACGCTTATTGGTCACGGTGGCCAATCCGCTGCGGCCGCTACGCATTTCACGGTCAACGACCGGGTCGAGATCGTCGGAACCATTCAGGACGGCGCTGTCCTGGCCACCGCGGTGGCCGACCGCGACGCCGGACGCGGGGACGGGCCGCCGATGGATTACCTTGACGGGCAGATTGTTCCGGCCGGCCGCACCTGAATCTCGCCCTGCGCAATGAATCTGCCGCTCGGCGCCTTCCCCGAGCAGCCCTCCCGGCCTAGTCTCTATGCCATCCAGCCAGAGGAGGCACCGTGAGCGAGCACGAAGTGAAAATGATCATCCTGTCGACCGACGACCTCGACGAGTCGATCCGGTTCTACGGCGAGACGCTGGGCATGCCGCTGAAATTCCGCGACGGGGCGCACTTCGCAGCCCTCGACGGCGGGTCGGTCACTCTCGCACTGGCGACCCCCGTGGACCATCCGATCCCGGGTCACGTCGTTGTCGGCATCAAGACCGCCGACGTCGACGCCGCGGCGAAGGCGGTGGAGGCCAGCGGCGGCGGCATCGTCAAGGCCCCGTACGACGACGCACACGAACGCCGCGCGGTGGTCTACGACAACAAGGGCAACGGCCTGGTCTTCTACAAACCGCTCGCCCGCTGACAGCTACTTGCCGGTGCGCTCGCGGTGCTTGCACCCCGGCCAGCAGCATGGCCGGCGCTTGCCTTCTTCCAGCTCCTCCTGCGTCCGGCGAATGCGGCGCTGCCGCGTGGTTTTCTGCTTGGCGTCCTCGACCCAGCAGATGAACTCGTTGCGGGCCAGGGGCGTGATGTCTTTCCACGCGGCGAGGGCCGCGGTGTTGCCGATCAACGACTCGCGCAGGTCCGCCGGAAGCTTGTGCACCACCCCGCCGGGGATTCGCTGGCTGCTCATAAGGTTTAGGCTAACCCGTCGGTCACGCTCAAATGTGCGCTGTTGTCGTACAATTCGTCGCGGCGCAGGCCCATTGGCGTGAGGTCTGGGACGTCCCCTCCGGCGACCACGGCGCGGGTGAGGGGTGTGAGAGCCCGAAACAGCGTCTCCACCTCGTCGTCGCTGAGCGCATCGAGCGCCGACAGGGCGAGCGTGTCGGTGGACCGCTCGATGTGATCCTTGAGTTCCCGGCCGGCCGCCGTCAGCGCCCCGTCGTCGTCGAGCAGCCCGCGCTCGGCCAGGCGCCGCTCGTGGTGCCGCCACGCGGCTTCGTCGTAATCGCGGGTGCGGGCGATGTATTCGCGAGGAACCCCACCCGCCGCGGCGTGTAAGACATTGGAGTCGCGGCCCGAGATGCCGGCGGCCGCCAGCACGGCGACGTGCCCGTCGCCACGGTGCTCACGCAGCAACGTGGTCGCGTGCCACAGCGCGGCGAGCGGATCGTCCGGCCACGGCAGTGCCAGGTTCGCGGCGAACAGCGGCCGCGCGTCGAGCGGTGCGCGCCGCGCCGCCTTGCCCGCCAATTCCGCTGCGGTGCGGACATTTTCGTTCGAGTCGAGTCCGTAGCGGCGTAGTGCGGCGACCGCGGACTCCTGCCGGGCGCGCGACGCCGCGTCGGGCCCCGCGATCTGCCATGCCGCGGGCAGGGCCTTGGCGACCCGCTCGGGCGCGAAGTTGTAGAAGATCGCGGTGATGACCTCGCGGGGGACTATCCCCAGCGGTGCCGACCGGGCGGCGAAGTAACCCATCCAGAAACCGCGGTAGCCCAGCCCGTCCAACGCGGCCCGCGCCTCCGGCGCGAAATACGTCACCGCGTGCACCGGCTCGAACCGGTCGAAGAAACGTCGCGCCAGCACCGGTTCTCGTTGCATGGTCGTAGTTAACCACCCCGAGGGTTGCCGGTGCTCAAAGCCTCAGCAGGCGCTCGGCATTGCGGTGGGCGATCTTCTCGCGGTCGGCTTGGCTGATCGGCATCCGATCGAGAAACTCCCGGCACGCCTTGATGTTTCCGTAGGGATAGTCGGCGGTGAAGACGACGCGGTCGATCCCGATGACGTTGACCATCGCCAGGTAGGCGTTGAACGACAGGCTCCAACTGGGATCCATCGCGCCGGGCTGGCTGAAAAAGTCACCGGCGAGGATGCCGCCGTAGAAGTTCTCCCGCAGGTACTCCTTCACCGTGCGCTTGAGGCCCGTCTCGGCTATCGGAAATGAGTAATCGGTCCGCCATCCCATCCAGCTCAGCGCCTCGAAGTGGTGGCCCACGATGATCTGCAGCTGCGGAAAGCGGTCGAACACCCCACTGAGGATCAGCCGCAGGCAGTGCACCCCGGTGTCGATATGCCAGCCGACCCCGGCGGCCGCCAACCGTGCCGTTATCTTGCGATCGAAGCCGGCGTAGTAGGCGTCGATGACCGCCTGCGGCGGCACGGTGGGGTGCAAAAAGACTGGCACGCCGAGCGTTTCGGCGGATTCGAAAACCGGCCAGAAGAAGGTGTCGTCGAGGTAGCGGCCGTTGACATGGCCGTTGATCAGGGCGCCCACGAAGCCGTGGTCGCGGACGGTGCGCTCGAGCTCGCCGGCGGCCGCCGCCGGGTCGCGCATGGGCAGGGTGGCGAAGCCGCGGAACCGATCCGGGTAGCGGCCAATCGCCGCCGCCACCTCGTCGTTGGCCCGCCGCGCCAGCTCGACCGCCACCGCGGGTTCCAGCGTCTCGGGGCCCGGGACGGCGTGCGAGAGGATCTGCACGTCGATGCCCGCGGCGTCCATCGCGGCGATCCGGCCCTCGCCGAGGTCGTTGATGCCCGGCGGCCACTCCCCATCCGCTCCGGGGGAGCCGTAGCCCGCGTGCGTCAGCAGTTCGGTCGCCGAATCCAGGCCCTGGTGTTCTTCGGCTATGGCCGCAAACCTGTAGTGCTCCTCGATACCGATGACCTTCATCCGTCTCCTCCCGTTCATGGACACCTACGAGGCCGGCGCGCTGGGCGTTCATCGGGTACCAGGATTGTCATTGCGGCGGTGGATCGTCGACCGCGGGCGGCCCCCGCATAGTCTCGAACCCGTGACCATCCCGTATGACGATGCGCTGTGTGAGCGGATTCGGGGACATCTGGCGGGCCATGACCGTCGCGAGGTGACCGACCCGACGAAGCGGCACGCGGCGGTTGCCGTGGTGCTGGTGGACTCGACCCTCGGCGAGGACCGGGTCGACCCGGCGCCGGTGGACGAGTGGAACGGTGACCGCCCGCTACCGGAGGCCGGCCTCGACGGCCGGATGGTCGACGTGTCCGGCGGCGCGGCATTCCTGTTGTGCCGCAGGGCATCCCGCCTCACCGCACATGCTGCGCAGTGGGCACTGCCCGGTGGGCGGGTCGACCCGGGTGAGACCGCCGTCGATGCGGCACTGCGGGAACTGCACGAGGAAGTCGGCATCACCCTGCCCCACTCGACCGTGCTGGGGCTCCTGGACGACTACCCGACCCGCTCCGGGTACGTCATCACCCCGGTGGTGATCTGGGGTGGCGGCCGGCTCGACCCCCGGCCGGCGCCCGACGAGGTGGTGGCGGTGTACCGGGTGGGGCTGCACCAACTGCAACGCGCCGATTCGCCGCGGTTCATCACCATCCCGGAGAGCCCCCGCCCGGTCGTGCAGATCCCACTGGGGAACGACCTCATTCACGCACCGACCGGCGCCGTGCTGCTGCAACTGCGGTGGTGGTGTCTGGAAGGCCGTCACGACCCGGTCGGCGAGCTGGAGCAACCGGTCTTCGCCTGGAGATAGGGAGCGCTGGACCGCCCCGCGTTGACGGCGACCCCGGCCGAGCTGCCGGGATCACCGACGACGGGAACGGGTTTTCCTGGCCGGCGCGGCCAGCCGTCGGTCGAGGGCGGCCAGCGCGCGCTCGGCCCACCGAATGTTCTCCTCCTCGAACGCGATTCCGCGGAGCAACGTCAGGTACGGGCCGATTCGCGGGGCGTGGGCCAGGAAGTCCTCCTCGTCGCGTCCGTCGAGCACGCGCGCACGCAACCGTTCGTAGCGTTGGAGTTTGGCCGTGGCCCATTGCAGCCGTTCGACGATGGACTCACGCACCGCGCGCGTGTCGCCGGCGTCTGCGGCCTGGACCTTGACCAACAGTTCGTCGCGGACCACCGACGGCTTGGGCGGCCGCGCGGTGAACTCCTGGATCGCCTGATGACCGGCAGCGGTCAGCGAGAACAGGCGCTTGTTGGGCCGCCGCTCTTGGTGCACCACCCGCGCCGCGATGAGACCCTGCTCGGCGAGCCGGTCAAGTTCGCGGTACAGCTGCTGCGGCGTGGCCATCCAGAAGTTCGCGACCGAGGCGTCGAATTCCTTAGCCAGGTCGTACCCGGATGACTCCCCCTCGAGGAGGGCCGCCAATACCGCATCCCGTAGCGACATCGACCCAGGCTACAACGAGGTGAGTAATCAACAAAGTGATTAATCGCACTATGGACATGACGGGGCCGGCGGCATAGCGTCAACGGCACTCCTGAAACGAATTCACTAGGTGAGGTGTCGGATGCATCCGTTCCGCAAGGCGGTCGAAGAACGTGACGAGAAGGGCATCCAGGCCCTGCTGGCCGACGACGTGGTGTTCACCAGCCCGGTGGCGTTCAAGCCCTACGTCGGCAAGCCGATCACCGCGGCGATCCTGCGCGGCGTCATGCGCATCTTCGAGGACTTTCACTACGTCCGCGAGATCCACGACGGCAGCGGTCGCGACCATGCGCTCGTGTTCGAGACCGGAATCGCCGGAGCGCCGGGGGTGAGGGTCACCGGTTGCGACTTCCTGCACTTCAACGACGACGGTCTCATCGACGACTTCGTGGTGATGGTCCGACCGCTATCGGGCGCAAAGGCGCTGTCGGAGGCCATGGGCGCCCAGTTCGACCGAATCCAGCAAGAAGCGCTCGAGCTGGCCGACGAGTTCGCCACCGCCTAGGAGCAAACGATCATGCGAATCGGATTGGGCATCAACTACGCGGGCGGTTTCAAGGACGTGGCCGCCGAAGTGGCCGACCTGGAACGGGCCGGACTCGACATTGTCTTTGTCCCCGAGGCATATTCGTTCGACGCGGTGAGCGCGCTGGGGTACCTGGCCGCCAGTACCGACACGGTCGGACTGGCCTCGGGGATCCTGCAGCTCTACACCCGAACGCCCACGCTGACCGCGATGACCGCCGCCGGTCTCGACTACGTCTCCGACGGTCGGTTCACCCTCGGCCTGGGCGCTTCCGGCCCGCAGGTCATCGAGGGCTTCCACGGTGTCCCGTACGACGCGCCGATCGCACGCACCCGCGAAGTGATCGACATCTGCCGCCAGGTGTGGCGACGCGAGACGCTCAAACACCAGGGCAAGTACTACACGATTCCACTGCCCGCCGGGCAGGGCACCGGGCTCGGCAAGCCGCTCAAGCTCATCAATCAGCCTGTCCGGGAACGCATTCCGATTCTGGTGGCGGCGCTGGGGCCCAAGAACGTCGAGCTGGCGGCCGAGGTCGCCGAGGGTTGGCAGCCGATCTTCTACCTGCCCGAGAAGGCGCGGGAGGTGTGGGGAGACGCGCTGGCCACCGGCCGGGCCAAGCGCGACCCCAATCTGGGTGAGCTCGACATCTATGCCGGACCGGTGCTGGCCATCGGCGAAAACGTAGAACCACTAAGGGAATTCGTCAAACCCCACCTGGCCCTGTACATCGGCGGAATGGGCGCCAAGGGCAAGAACTTCTACCACGCCCTGGCCACCAAGTACGGCTACGGCCCGCAGGCCGACCGGATTCAAGAGCTCTACCTCGCCGGTGACAAGGACGGCGCCGCGAAGGTCGTGCCCGACGAACTCGTGCGAGACGTGAACCTCATTGGCAGCCGCGAATTCGTCAAGGATCGCCTGGCCGCGTTCCGGGAGGCGGGGGTTACCACCCTCAACGTCTCGCCCATCGCGTCCACACCCACCGAGCGGATCAAGCTGATCGAGACTCTGCGCGAACTCCTGTGATCAGCGGCGGTCAGCCCTGGCGATGGGCGTCTCGGCGGAGTCGAACCGCGCGACTCACGGCCGTCAGCAACGCCAGCGCCGCCATCACGGCGAGGATGGCCGTCGAAACCGCCGGCTCGACCGTCGTCAAGATCAGCGGCAGGCCGAAACCGAGGTACGTCACCACGTAGAACGCGCCAACGAGCGCACCGCGCAAGCGTTTCGGCGCCGCCGCCTCCAGGTCGATCAAGCCCTCGCGCAGACACAGACCGGACGCGCTGCCCAGCACCAGGAACAGCGGCAGACCCAACGCCGGCGACATGGCCGGCGGGGCGAGCGCGGTGACCGCGTAGCCGAGCGCGGCGAGCACGGCGCCGGCGGTGCCGGCCTGCGGCCCCCACCGGCGCGCGCGGGCGAGCACTTGGATGAGCCCGCTGACCCCGTTGACCAGCAGCGTGGCGATGCCGGCAGCCATCGGAGCCGCGAGCCCGGTGTGCACGCGGCCGGGGATCGTGATGAATCCGAGTGTCGCCGAGGCGAACACCCACGGCGCCAGCGGCATCGCCCAACTCATCGCCCGCGCAGCACCCTGCCCGGCGGTGCTCGACGGCTCCCAAACCTGTGTGGTCTCCGGCCCCGTGGCCCCCGCGCGCCCCGCCACGACGACCGCGACGGCCATCGCGGCCAGTCCGATGGCGGCCGCGATCCCGAACGACAGCCGGATGCCGACCGGACCGGCGCGCGCGATCAACGCTCCCGCGAATGGGCCGATCGCGAAGCCGGCCATCAAGACCGCGCCTGCGGCGGCCGCACCGGCGGGACCTCTCAGATCCGAGGCCCACGCGGTGCAGGAACTCATGGCCAGCCCGACCCCGAGCCCGACAACCAGGCGTCCCAGCAGCAGAACGTCGTACTGCTGCGAACACAACATGGCCACGGTTCCTGCCACAGCGGTCGCCGACCCCGCCAGTGCCACCGACCGACGGCCGAACGCATCCGAGGCGCGCCCGCCGGCGAGCAGACCGGGCAGCAATCCCAGCGCATAGATGCCGAAGATCGCTTCGAGCGTGGCCGAGCTGAGGTGCTGCCGAACGCTGAGCAAGGGCATCAACGCGACGAAGTGGTTGGCCACCCAGCCGATGGACAGCAACAACACCAGGACGCCGGCGAACGCGCCGCGGGCCGCATCCGGGCTGTCACCCTTGTCCATCGCGGCCAAAGTCGACGTTGGAGTTGACCCTTTGGACGCGGGCACCGGGCGTTCCTCCCCTCTGGTCTCGGCGCGGCGGGAACCGACAAACCCTAAACGACGACTTGGACGTGGCAGTTATTCCCATTCGCCGGCGAGATGCACGCGGCGCAAACGGCTGGGTCATCGGGGCAATCGCACGGCGGGGTTTCAAATCGGTCGATTTGGTGTACTGATACCACTACTCGGCTCCAGGAAGGCAAATGATGAAGCAAATCGCGGCTGCCACGTTCGCGATCGCCGCCGTGCTGCTGTCCAGCGCGTGTTCGGCCTCACAGGTCATCAACACCGGCGGCGACACCAAGTGCAAGGACTTCACCTCGCAGGACGAGAAGAAGCAGAACGACGAGGTCAGCAAGATGCTGAAGGACAAAAACGGCACGGACCCCGCCAATGCTGAGATCTCGGCCACCCGACTGTCGGCTCTGACCTATTGCCAGACGTTGGGCAAGCCGGACACCAAGATTTCCGAGGCGCCCCACGGCTGACCGTCACTGCGACGGGTTCAGTCGCAGCTTCGGAACGCGCGCCGTGCCGAGAGCGATGTAAAAGCGAATGATGCTGCAGCGCAACTAGATTTGCCGACGGAAGTTTTCCCAACGCTGGCGACAAGGTGGCGTTGGCCGCTGACCCGTGAGTGGTAGACATCAATCCGACACTGTCTGAAGCGAATTGGGCAGCTCGTCCTCCAGGACAGCCTGCGCGAGCAGTTCACCCAGCAGCGGACCGAACTTCATCAGGTTGCTGCCGACGAACGCGGTGACGCGGCCGCGGCGCGCCACGGTCCAGCCGTCACCGCCCGAGTCGAGCCACGGCGCGCGGACCGTCACGCAGTCCACGCGGCTCACCGGCGAAAGCGACGGGAACAGCGCGCGTACCGTCACAGGGTCCGGCACCTCCTGCCCGAACGCCCACCGGCCCGTCGTGCCGAGCGGCAACCCGTAACCCTCGGGCGCCGACAGGCACGCCGCGCCGGTCGCGTCGGCGCCCTCGTAGGAGAACCGAGTGTGCGGGGCGAACTGGACGCCGAGCGGGCCGAAGAGTTCCGGCGTCCGCACCCCGGCACAGATCAGCACGCGCGCGCCCCGCAGCACCGTCCCGTCCGCGAGTGTCGTCTCACCGTCGTCGGCGACGGACGCGACGTCACCACGCCGGATCTCGACGCGCCGCGCCAACGCGGACAGTGCGCTGCCGGCGCACAGGCTGCCGCCGAGCGGATCGAGCACACCGCCCTCCCACGGAGGTGACGCGAACGGGATCCGCGTGGCGATTTCCGCAGCGTCCACCCAGCGAAACTCCGCGCCCGCCGCCGTCATCGCCGCGGCGGTTTCGTCGCAGGCGCCGGCGGCGATGAACCCCTCCGAGCCCAGCAGCTGGCCCACGCCGAGTTCGGCTTCCCAGCGCTGCCAACCGGTGCGAGCCCGCAAGGCGAGGCGGCACAGCGCCGGGCGCCGGTGCGCGATCCGGAAGATGCGGCCCGGTCCCGTGGACTGCTCGCCGAACGGCTGGCCGCGCTCCAGCACGATCGCGGGCTCACCGTGCCGCGCCAGCTCGTAGGCGGCGGCCAGCCCGCACACCCCCGCGCCGACGATGATGATCACGCGACCGGCATACCCACGCGGTTAGAAAAAGAACCCGGCGTGGGGCGCGTCCGGCACCGCGAACAACCGATCCGCCACCGCAATTGCCGACGGGTCGTCGGCCCGGACCAACCCGGCGATCGCGAGGTCGCGCCAGGTCGTGCCGCCGAGCAGGGCACCGGCCAGCCCCTCGACGTCGACCGCCAGTTGTGCCCGCCGATCGGTCGGTTCGGCACCGCCGCCGGTGACGGTGAAGCGACGCGAATTGTCCGGCACCATAGCGTCTTTCACCGCGATGGTGACGGCACCGTCGCCGCTGTAGTGGCGTGCCGCCAGCGCCCGCGGCACGTCGATGACCCGCAGCCACGTCTCGTCGTGCACCGCGGTGACCCGCGCCGCCCGCCGATCGGCCAGCAGCCAGGGCAGCGGGTCGTCGAGGGGCAGCATCCAAAACACCACGCGGTCAATGAGATCCAGGCCGAGCAGGAATCGCAGCAGTCCGAGGTAGGCCTCGGCAGTGGGCGCGAAGAAGTCCTCCACGGCGATGGTGCGCTGGTCGCTGACGAACCACCGCTCGGTGTCGACGGGACGGTAGCGGGCGAACCCCGATTCGGCTCCAGGAGCACCGTGCACCGCGACGTACGAAGGCTGCGGCGACGACTCGGTGCGCAGCCGCAGGCTCTGCCACCACACGTCCGGGCGGTCGATGGTGCCCGGACGTGACGGGCGATGCTCGGCATAGATGCGGGGCAACAGCTCCCATGCTTGCGTGGCGTCGATCAACCGCACAGGACCGCCGGGCCCGACGTCGCGCCGCAGCGCCGCCCGGGCGGTGTGCACCTCGACGGTCTGCGACGAACTGGCGACGCCGTATCCGTACCGGCCGTAGATCGTCGCCTCCGAGGCCCGCAGCGACGCGACCACTTCACCGCGGGCCGCGATGTCCCGCAACTGATGACGGATCAGCTCCGTGGCGATGCCCTGCCGGGTGAACGACGGCAGCACCCCGATATGCGTGACGGCGGCGTGCCCGACCAGCGCACCGCCGGGCAGCGTCATCCGGCTCGTCACCGCGTCCGCGGTGCCGACCAGGTGACCGCCGGCGAACGCGCCGACGGTGCGGCCGGGTTCGAGCAACGCGGCGATGCGGCCGGGCGGCAGGTCTGGCAGCGGCGGGAAGCCGATCATGGCGACGCGAAAGACGTTGGCGGCCGCCAGGAGCTCGTCCTCGCTGTCGAGGACCCGGATCTCGGTGGTCATCCGGCCATCATGTCGCGTGCGCGCCGCGGCGTGGACCGCGGGCTGCGGCGCTAACGAATCTGCAAGCCGGTCAACGCCCGCGAGATCACCAGACGCTGGATCTCGCTGGTGCCCTCGAAGATGGTGAAGATCTTGGCGTCGCGGTGCATCCGCTCCACGGGATAGTCACGCGTGTAGCCGTTGCCGCCCAGGATTTGGATCGCCTCGTCGGTGACGTAGACGGCCGTCTCGCTCGCCACGAGTTTGGCCATCGACCCCTCCGCCGCGTCGAAGGATTGGTTGTTGCGCGCCATCCACCCGGCCCGCCACACCAGCAGCCGGGCGGCGTCGATGCGGCTCTTCATGTCGGCCAGCTTGAACGCCACGGCCTGGAATTCGCCGATCTTGCGGCCGAATTGTTCACGCTGGCAGGCATAGTCGAGGGCGTACTCGTAGGCGGCCCGGGCAACGCCGACCGCCATCGCGCCGACCGTGGGCCGGGTGCGCTCGAAGGTCTTCATCGCCGCCTGGCTCCGAGCAGAGGTGCCCGACTTGACGCGCGCGATCCGCGCCTCGAACTTCTCCCGCCCACCGAGGATGTGGTCTTCGGGAAGTCGCACGTTGTCCAGCACCACCTCGGCGGTGTGGGACGCCCGAATCCCGTGCTTTTTGAACTTCTGGCCCTGCGCCAGCCCGTTGATGCCCGCGGGGACGACGAAGGTGGCCTGGCCGCGGGTGCCGAGCTCGGGGTAGACCGATGCCACCACGATGTGCACGTTGGCGATGCCGCCGTTGGTCGCCCACGTCTTGGTGCCGTTGAGGACCCACTCCCCGCTGGCCTCGTCGTAGCGGGCCCGGGTGCGGATGGCGCCGACGTCGGAACCCGCGTCGGGCTCGGACGAACAGAACGCGCCCAGCTTCGGCTCGTCGGCCGTACCGAACATCTCGGGCAGCCAGCGGCCCAGCTGTTCGGGAGTTCCGTTGCCCGCCAAGGCCGCCGCGGCCAGGCCGGTGCCCATGATGGACAGCGCGATGCCGGCGTCGCCCCAGAACATCTCCTCGAACGCGGTGAGCATGCCCAGGCCGGTCGGCTCGGCCGCCTGCTGCGCGAAGAAGTCGGGGGAGTACAGGCCCACCTTCGCGGCCTCCTGGATCACCGGCCACGGGGTTTCCTCCCGTTCGTCCCATTCCGAGGCGGCGGGACGGATGACGTCGGCGGCGAACTTGTGCACCCAGTCGCGCACCTCGATCACGTCGTCGGTCAGTTGCAATGAGAAAGTCACGGCTTCACTCCTGGATTGTCTTTGTTCTCAACGGTTTCCGTATTGGGCGAGGACGCTGACGGTCTGGCTGACCCACGCCTCGAAGTAGCGCTCCTCGTCGATGTTGCCCGGCAGGCGGCCGGTCAGCGCCTGCAGCGTTGCGGCGTAGGACAACGACCCGATGGCGACGGCGGCGGCCGCCTGCGGATCGGGGATCCGGGTGCGGCCGGACCGGTTCGACGCGGCCAGTTCGTCGGCGAAGCGTTGATAGGCGTTGTCGGTGATGACCTGCCAGGTCTTCTCGTCGAGATCGCCGAGCTCGTCTGGTTCGCGCAGCATGACCTTGAGCAGGTCCTCGCTTTCTTTGAGGTTGCTCCAGATCAGCTGGCCCGCTGTGCGCACCCCCTGCTCGACGCCGCCGGGCTGCCCGGCGTCGTACTGCTCCCGCGCCGCCACGATGCTGTCGATCCGGTGCGCGACGGCGGCCTCGAGCAACTCCCGCTTGGAGCCGAAGTGCTTGTACAGCGCGCCCGACCCCGGCGCCAGCCCCGATGCCCGCTGGATGTCGGCCACCGACGTCGCCGCGTAGCCCTTGTCGGCGAAGAGCTTCAGCGCCGCGGCCAGCAGCCGATCGCGTCCGGAGGCGAGCATGGTGAGAGAGTACTCACTCACTACCGCCCAGGCAAAATGGCGCCAGTCGCAGGCGCGGGAACCGGCTCGATGATTGGCGTTAGATTCTCTGCGAAACGCCACGAGGCCTGAGCGCGGCGAATCGATATCGGTGTGAAGGTTGTGGTCAGGTGGTCGATACCGCCGCCCGGCCCGCGCCGCGAGCTGCATTGAGGAGCTGACATTCGCGTGTTACCGCACGTAGATCTGCCGATGCGGGTGTTGTCGCTGCGCACCATCGTCGTCGTCGCGGCACTGTCGGTGATCACCCTTGTGGTGCTGCTGGGCACCTGGGTGTGGGTCGGTGTCACCAACGATCAGTACAGCCAGCTCGACCGTCGGCTCGACTCGGTCAGCAGCCTGGGCGACATCAACTCGCTGCTCAACAACGTGCAGCACGCCAGCCCCGATCAGCCCATGCCGGACGGAAACCTGGTGCGCACCGCGCGCATCGGAGACGAGACCGTATCGGCGCCCAGCAATATCGTGCTGCCCAAGCTGCCAAACGGATACGCGAACACGACGATCGACGGGGTGCAATACCGCGTCCGCACCTTCTCCGCGGGGCCCGCCTCGATCGCGCTGGCCGCACCGTTGGCCGAAGCCCAGCACCGGATCAACGAGCTGCACCTGCGAGTGCTGTTGATCTGCGCCAGCGTCATCGGCGGCACGGTGGTCGTCGGCTGGGTGATCTCGTTGATCATGGTGAATCCGTTCCTGCTGCTGGCCCAGCAGGCCCGCGCCATCAACGCCCAGTCCAGCCCGGACGAGGTCCAGGTGCGCGGGGTGCGTGAGGCCGTGGAGATCGCCGAAGCCGTCGAGGGGATGCTCGCGCGCATCGGCAAGGAGCAACAACGCACCAAGGCCGCGCTCGAGTCGGCCCGTGACTTCGCGGCGGTCGCCTCGCATGAGTTGCGCACCCCGTTGACGGCCATGCGCACCAACCTGGAGGTGCTGTCCACCCTGGACCTGCCGCGTGAGCAGCGTCAGGAGGTCATCGGCGACGTCATCCGGACCCAGAGCCGCATCGAGGGCACCCTGACGGCGCTGGAACGGCTCGCGCAGGGCGAGCTCACCACCGTCGACGATTTCGTCCCGTTCGACATCACCGAACTTTTGGACCGGGCCGCGCACGACGCGCTGCGCATCTACCCCGAGGTGGAGGTGTCGCTGGTGCCCTCGCCGACCGTACTGATGGTGGGGTTGCCCACGGGGCTGCGGCTGGTGATCGACAACGCCATCGCGAACGCCGTCAAGCACGGCAACGCCGGCAAGATCCAGCTCACCGTGAGCAGCTCCAGCGAGGGCGTGGAGATAGCGATCGACGACGACGGCACCGGCGTGCCGGAATCGGAGCGGGCCACGGTGTTCGAGCGTTTCGCCCGCGGCTCGACGGCGTCGCGTTCGGGATCCGGTCTGGGTCTGGCGCTGGTCGCCCAGCAGGCCGAACTGCACGGGGGCACGGCGGCGTTGCAGACCAGCCCGCTCGGGGGGACCCGGCTGCTGCTGAACCTGGCCGGCGACGGGCGCGGTCCCGCATAGCTTGCGGCGCCCTTTCTGACCCGGGAAATCAGACGGGAACAGTTGGCCGATTTTCCGTTAAGCCGGCAACAATATCCACCGCGGTGCTCTCTTCTTGGGCCGCCTTTTAGGCGGGTGCCTTTACTGCCACGCATTCGCATGACCCACTCGCGCTGAAGCTTTGGGCGTTGACTTCGTGACCACTGTGTCTGCAGTGGCATACGAGGTTGTTTGACGGATGACTTATAAAGGGAATACCGCCGGTCAGGACAAACGCGAAATTTCCGGCCGACGGCCGGCGGGAAAGCAAGTGAATACACGAACGGTCGAACCGCACTAGACTGATGCGCCAAGCCCGTCTTTTAGACGCTGAGCAATCGGAGGGAAATCATGGTGCTGCAGGTGCAATCGGAGGCAGTGCTGGCGTCGTCATCCGCGGAGGCGGCCATCAGCGCGGAAACTCAGGCGGCGGCTTCGGCTGCTGCGCCGGTGCTTTTGGGAGTGCTGCCGATGGGCGCAGACCCCGACTCGGCGATGTTCGCGGCGGCGCTGAACGCGTGCGGCGGAAGCTACCTGGGAGTGGTTTCCGAACACGCCGCCCAGCGCGGCCTGTTCTCCGGTGCGCAGAGCCTTGCGTCGGGAACGTACGTCGTCACCGAGCTCATGCGTAGTTTGGCGTTGGCCATCGGCGCCTGAGACCAGCGACGCACAAAGGGGGAAGTACGCATGGCCGATCCGGGGTGGGCCGCGCGTACGCCTGAGGACAACGATGTGTTGCTCAAGGCGGGCGCCGGCGTCATCACCCATCTGGCCAACCAGGCCGCTTGGACCGCACTCGCGGCCACCCACCACGGCTCGAGCATCGCCTCGACGATCAACACCGTGGCCACGTCGGCGAGCTGGGTCGGTACCGGCTCCCTGGCCTCCGCAGCCAATGCCACCGCGCTGAACGCGTCGTTGCACGGGCTTGCCGGGTGGGTGGACGTCAAGCCGGCGGTGGTTTCCACCGCGGTCTCGGCGTATCAGATGGCGTACGGCTCGATGCGCCCAGCGCCCGAATGCATCGAGAACCGCACCGAATGCGCCACCGACTACGGCATCAACCCCCTCGTCCTCGGGGCCTTGACGCCCCGCATCACGTCGCTGGAGCTCGAATACTTCGGATCGATGTGGCCGAACAACTCCGCCGTCGGCGCCAGCTACGGAACGATCCTCACCGCGTTGACCCAAAGCCTCGCCATTCCGCCGCCGCTGGCAACCATGGGCGCATCGCCGGCGGCGCCGGCGGAGGCGGCTTCGGCGGTGGGTCAGTCCGCCGCCCAGGTCGCGGCCGGCGACGGCATGCGCTCCGCATTTCAGGGCGCGCAGACGGGCACACAGGGGGCCGGCCAGGCGGCGTCGGGCGGACAGGACTTCATGAGCCAGGCCGGCTCCTTCATGGAGCCGGTGCAATCGATGATGGGCGCGGTCCCGCAGGCGATGCAGGCTCCCATGCAGATGATGCAGGCGCCGATGCAGATGATGTCGCCGCTGCAATCGATGATGGGCATGTTCGCCAATCCCGGCGCCATGGCCGGGGCGACACCCGGAGTTTCGGCGGTCTCGGCGACCGAGGTGTCGGCCGTCGGCGCATCGGGCGGCGGCGGGGCCGCATCCCTGGGCAGTGGGGGCATGCCCGCGACCAGCTTCACCCGTCCCGTCAGCGCGTTCGAGCCCGTCAGCAGTGGCCGGCCGGTGGGGCTGCGGCCGAGCGGGGCGTTGGGGGCCGAGGCCATCCGTCCGCAGACCACCACGGTCGGCGGCGGCACACCGATGGGCGGCATGCCGGTGGGGCATGGGGCGGGAGGAGAGCGCGGATCCCGAGACAAATCCGAACAGCCCGCGACGGTGCGGGTTGTCGACACCAGAGTGTGAAGCCGGCCCGGCCAAGGGTGAATCGACAGTTCCAAATAGCCCTCATACACTTCGTTTCATGCCCCAGGTAATTCCCCGGGGGAGGGCAGCAGTAGTTAGGAGAAACCGCAAGTGGACAGTTCAACAATCCAAGTATCGTCGCAGGTGCTACGCGACGCTTCCAACCATATTCAGGCGAACATGGAGCACGCGATCGCAATCGCTCAGGGCTACATCGCGAATCACGAAAACGTGATGAACCCGTCGACCTGGTCCGGTGAAGCGGTCACCGCGTCACACGCGACGGCCATCGAAATTCAGAACGACCTGAACAAGGTCCTGTCCGGCGGAACCCGCCTGGCCGAGGGTCTCAAGCAGGCGGCGGCCTTGATGGAACACCACGAGGCGGATTCCACGCACGCCTTCAGCGCGCTATTCGGCGGCCACGGCTCCTAACCGGCCCACTCACTCTTAATTTCACTAATGGTCTTTTGAAAGGAAGCTCGCAAATGTCCAACCCGATCACTTATAACCCGGGCGCCGTAGCCGATTTCGCCTCCGACATCGGCTCCCGCGCCGGCCAGCTGCAGGGAATCTATGACGACACCTCGAACCGGACCAACCAGCTGACAGAATTCTTCGCCGGTCATGGTGCGAAGCAATTCTTCGAGGCGCAAGCGCAGATGCTGTCCGGGCTGCAGGGGTTGATCGACACCGTGAGCCAGCACGGGACGACGACCTCGCACGTGCTGGACAACGCGCTCGCGACCGACCAGAACATCGGCAACTTGTTCGGCTGAGATCGGTTCACCGCCACGATTGAAGGCGGGGCAGATGCGTGAGCGACGCATGTGCCCCCCTTCGGTGTCTGGGCCGCCGGTTGATGGGCGCTGCTTGGAAAGCGAAGTGACATGCTGACTACGACGCTCGATGGCCTGTGGGTGTTGCAGGCGGTGGCCGGGGTGGAGCAGACCTGCCCCGAACTGGGGTTGCGGCCGTTGCTGCCGAGGCTCGACACCCCCGAGCGGGCGCTGAGCCACCCGATCGCGGCCGAGTTGAGGACTGCCGGCGCCCTTGACGAGGCCGACAATGTCGACCCGATGATCCGCGAATGGCTCACCGTGCTGTTGCGGCGGGACTTGGCGTTGATGGTCAACATCGACGTGCCCGGACGCGAACCGACGCGGGTGTCTATCTGCCGCTTTGCCAGCTGGTGGGTGGTGCTGGAACGCCACGGCGAGCTGATCCGCATGTACCCGGCCGGTACCGCCAGCGACGAGGGTGGGGCCAGCGAGCTCGTGGTCGGGCAGGTAGAGCGGTTGTGCGGTGTGGCGGAGGCGGCGCCGTTGCGGCCGGTCACCCTGGACACCGAACAATTGCTCTCGTCGGTGCGCGATTCGGCCAGTCTGCGGACCTTTCTGCTCGCCCAGCGCCTCGACGCCGATCAATTGCAGCTCGTGCTCGCGGCCGCCGACCCGGCGCGCTCGGCGCGTGCGTCCATCGTCGCGCTGCAAGCCGGTGTCGGGCCGGACGAATTGGCGCGCGTGGCGGTCGGCGATTCGTCGGTGTCCATCGTCGACACCCCGTCGGGCCGCGTCTGCATCGAGTGCGTCATCTCGGGGCAGCGGCGCTACCAGATCGTCTCGCCCGGTTCGCGCAGCGACATCAGTGGCGCCGTGCAGCGGCTCATCCGCCGCTTGCCCGCCGGCGACGAGTGGTACTCGTATCGGCGGGTGGTCTGAGGAGGAGGACGATTTCTCAACTGACGCAAGATAAGTCAGTTAACCAATGCCGTGGAATAGCAACCCCTTACGCTCTTGAAGGGTTTCTTGATCGGTAAACGCGGTATCGCCGAGCGTGTTAGCATCGCGACGTGACAAGCCCTTGGAATGACCCGAATATGTCGGACGAAGGGGCGCTCAGACGGGGGGATCCGTCAGGGGGCCGCAACTTCCCGGATTCGGTGTCGGACACCATGCGCATTACCGATCTGGCCGCGCCTCGAAAGATTCCTCCGGGCTCGGGTTGGCGGAAATTCGTCTACGTCATCTCTTTTAAGAAAATAAACCCGGGTGAATCGCCCAGTGAGCGGCACTACCGGGACTTGCAGAACCGCATCCGGCGCCACATCCGGCGCCAGTACGTCATCACGGTGGTGTCCGGTAAGGGCGGGGTCGGCGTTTCGACGATGGTCGCCTGCATCGGTGGGGTGTTCCGAGAATGCCGCCCGCAGAACGTGATTGCGATTGACGCGGTCCCGGGCTTCGGCACGCTGGCCGACCGCATCGATGAGTCGCCGCCCGGCGACTACACCGCCATCATCAACGACACCGACGTCCAGGGCTACGCGGACATCCGTGAACACTTGGGGCAGAACCCGATCGGACTCGACGTGCTGGCCGGAAATCGCACGTCGGACCAGCCCCGGCCGCTGGTGCCGGCGATGTTCTCGGGGGTCTTGTCGCGGCTGCGGCGAACCCACACGGTGATGATCGTCGACACCTCGCCTGATCTGGAACACGAGGTGATGAAGCCGGTTTTGGAGAACACCGACACGCTCGTGTTCGTCTCCGGGATAACCGCGGACCGGTCCCGGCCGGTGCTGCGGGCCGTGGACTATCTGCGCTCGCAGGGCTACCACGAGCTGGTCTCGCGCAGCACCGTGATCATCAACCACACCGATCAGATCGCCGACAAGGATGCGCTGGCGTACTTGACCGAGCGCTTCAGCAAGGTCGGCGCGACCGTCGAAGAGATGCCGTTCGATCCGCACCTGGCCAAAGGCGGGCTCATCGACACGGTTCATGAATTAAAGAAAAAGACGCGGTTGCGGCTTTTTGAAATCACCGCCGGCCTGGCCGACAAATACATTCCGGATGCGGAGCGGACGGCGCCGTGACATCAGCGCATAAGGTCGCTTTCCCGGCGCGCTGTGCGGTCAATATTTCCTACGAGAAGCATCTCTGCTCCCAAGTGTTCCCGGCCGGAATTCCGGTGGAGGGATTCTTCGAGGGAATGGTCGAGCTCTTCGACGCGGACCTGAAGCGCAAGGGTTTCGACGGCATTACGCTGCCGGCGGGCAGCTACGAACTGCACAAGATCAACGGTGTCCGGCTGGACATCAACAAGAGCCTGGACGAGCTGGGCGTGCAGGACGGGGACACCCTGGTGCTGGTGCCCCGAGTGGCCGGCGAATCCTTTGAACCGCAGTACGAGTCGTTGTCGACCGGCTTGGCGGCCATAGGCAAGTGGCTGGGCCGCGACGGCGGCGACCGGATGTTCGCCCCGGTGACGCCGCTGACGGCCGCGCACACCGCGGTCGCGATCATCGCGATGGCGGCCGGGGTGGTGGTGGCGCTGACGTTGCGGGCCCGCACATTCACCGACAACCCCGTCCCGGCCGCGGTGTCCGGCGCCGTCGGGGCCTTGCTGGTGGTCGGGGCCGCCGTCGTCTGGTGGGGCTGGCGGGAGCGGCGCGACCTGTTCAGCGGATTCGGTTGGCTGGCCGTGGTGTTGCTGGCCGTCGCGGGCGCATGCGCGCCCCCGGGCACGCTGGGGGCGGCGCACGGGGTGATCGGCCTCGTGATCGTGATCCTGGGTGCCATCGCCATCGGCGTGATGACACGCAAGCGGTGGCAGACCGCGGCCGTCACCGCGGTGGTGACGGTGAGCGGAATCCTCGCCGCCGTCGCCGTCGTCCGGATGTTCCGGCCGGCCTCGGCGCAGGTACTGGCCGTCTGCGTGCTGGTCGGATTGCTGATCTTGGTCAGGATGACCCCCCTGATTGCGCTGTGGGTGGCTCGGGTGCGGCCGCCTCACTTCGGATCGATCACCGGACGCGACCTGTTCGCGCGCCGCGAGGGCATGCCCGTCGACACGGTCTCCCCGGTCAGCGAGGACGAATCCGAGGACGAGGACAACGAATTGACCGACATCACCGCGCGCGGCGCAGCGATCGCCGCCTCGGCGCGGCTGGTCAACGCGGTGCAGGTCGGTGTGTGTGTCGGGGTGTCGATCGTCCTGCCCGCCGCCGTATGGGGGGTGCTGACGCCGGGGCGTCCCTGGGCGTGGTTGGCGCTGGTGGTCGCGGGACTGGTGGTAGGCATCTTCATCACCCAGGGCCGCGGATTCGCTGCCAAGTACCAGGCCGTCGCGCTCGCCTGCGGGGCCGCGGCCGCGGTATGCGCCGGAGTGGTCAAATACGCCATTTACGAACCGAAAGACGTTGTGAGCGGCCTGCTTTGGCCCGCAGTGGCCATCGCCGCCTTCGCGGCGTGCGGTCTGGCCGCGGCGCTTCTTGTGCCGACGGTGCGGTTCAGGCCCTTCATCCGGTTGACCGTGGAATGGGTGGAAGTGTTGGCGTTCATCGTCCTGCTGCCCGCGGCGGCGGCCCTGGGAGGGCTGTTCACGTGGATTCGCCACTAAAGAGGGTCGCGGCGGTGACTGCCGCCGTGGCCCTCGTCGCGCTATCCGCGAATGTTCCCGCCGCGCAGGCTATTACGCCCCCGCAGGTGGATCCCGGACTGGTGCCCCCGGACGGACCGCCCAAGCCAGACCAACCGATGCGGCGCGCCAACAGCTGCTCGACGCCCATCACTGTGCGCAATCCCGATGTGGGGCAGCTGGCACCGGGCTTCAACCTGCTCAACATCAGCAAGGCCTGGCAATACAGCACCGGCAACGGTGTACCGGTGGCGGTCATCGACACCGGCATTTCGCCCAACCCGCGGCTGCCGGCCGTGCCCGGTGGTGACTACATCATGGGTGAGGACGGCCTGTCGGATTGCGACGCGCACGGCACCATCGTGGGCTCGATCATCGCCGCTGCGCCGCAAGGGACTCTGCCCATGCCGCGGCCCATGCCGTCGACACCGGCGTTCCCTCCGCCGGCCGGACCCCCACCGGCCAACGGCGCCCCACCGCCGCCGGTCGAGGTCCCGCCACCGGTCGCGCCACCGCCAGCTCCAACGGCCCGGCGGATCCGCAGACCGAGGACGAACCCGCGGTGCCCCCGCCCCCGCCGGGAGCGCCCGACGGGGTGGTGGGCGTGGCCCCGCACGCGACCATCATCTCAATTCGCCAGTCCTCCAGGGCTTTTGAGCCGGTCAACCCCGGGCCGGGGGACCCCAACTCCGACGAGAAGGTCAAAGCCGGCACGCTCAACACGGTGGCGCGCGCGGTGGTGCACGCGGCCAACATGGGCGCGAAAATCATCAACATTTCCGTCACCGCCTGCCTGCCGGCGGCGGCCCCCGCCGACCAGCGGGCGTTGGGCGCCGCGCTGTGGTACGCCGCCACCGTCAAGGACGCGGTGGTGGTGGCCGCGGCCGGAAACGACGGAGAAGCCGGCTGCAACAACAACCCGATGTACGACCCGCTGGAACCGTCGGATCCGCGTGACTGGCATCAGGTCAAGGTTGTCTCGTCGCCGTCGTGGTTTTCCGACTACGTCCTGTCGGTCGGTGCGGTCGATGCCACCGGCGCCGCGCTCGACAAGAGCATGTCGGGCCCATGGGTGAGTGTGGCCGCGCCGGGCACCCACATCATGGGTCTCTCGCCCCAGGGTGGTGGGCCGGTGAATGCGTACCCGCCGTCGAGGCCCGGCGAGAAGAACATGCCGTTCTGGGGCACCAGCTTCTCGGCCGCCTACGTCAGCGGCGTCGCGGCGCTGGTCCGGGCGAAGTTCCCCGACCTGAGCGCCCATCAGGTGATCAACAGGATCGTGCAGTCGGCGCACAATCCGCCTGCGGGAGTGGACAACAAGGTCGGGTACGGGTTGGTCGATCCCGTTGCGGCACTGACGTTCAACATCCCGCCGGGTGACCGGATGCCGCCGGGCGCGCAGAGCCGCATCATCAGGCCGGCACCGCCGCCCCCACCGGCGGACCATCGGGCGCGCAACATCGCCATCGGGTTCATCGGTGCGGTGGCCGCCGGTGTGCTCGTGGCCGCGATCGCGGCGCGGCTGAGGAGGGCGCGGTGAGCTCCACCCTGACCGGGTTCAGCCGGGGTAGCAATCGGCGGGTCCTCGGGGTGTGGGTGGTGTTCTTACTCGCGGCGGCGAGTTGGGCGGTGGGCGGCTACATCGGTGCGGCGATCGCCGTGGCGGTCGGGGTCGCGGCGGTGTTCGTCCGCTGGTGGGGTCAGCCGGCGTGGTCATGGCTGGTGCTGTGGCGGCGGGGCCGGCGCCCGATCCGCTGGAACGCCCCGATCACGGTGGCCAACAACCGATCCGGCGGTGGGGTCCGCGTGCAAGACGATGTCGCGGTGGTGGCGGTGCAGCTGCTCGGCCGGGCGCACCAAGCGACCCTGGTGACGGGTTCGGTGACCGTCGATACCGACAACGTCATCGATGTCGTCGAACTGGTGCCGATGATGCACCAGGCGCTGGGCCTACAGCTCGACTCGATCAGCGTCGTCTCACTCGGGTCCCGGCACGGCAATATCGGGGACTACCCGCGGGTGTATGACTCGGAGATCGGGACCCCGCCGTATGCGGGCCGCCGGGAAACCTGGTTGATCATGCGGCTGTCCATCATCGACAACACCCAAGCGCTCCGCTGGCGCACCACCGTTGGCGCCGCGGCCATTTCGGCGGCGCAGCGCATCGCGGGCCTGCTGCGTTGCCAGGGGCTGCGGGCGAAGGTGGCCACCGCCACCGATCTGGCCGAGCTCGATCGGCGGCTGGGGTGCGACGCCGTCGAGGGGGAGACGCAGAGGTGGAAGGCCATCCGCGGTGAGGCGGGCTGGATGACGACCTACGCGTATCCGGCCGACGCGATCGACTCGCGCGTGCTGTCGCAGGCGTGGACGCTGCGCGCCGACGAGGTCATCCAGAACGTGACCGTGTATCCGGATGCGACCTGCACCGCGACGATCACCGTCCGCACGCCGACGCCGGCCCCCACCCCGCCGAGTGTGATCTTGCGCCGGCTCAACGGGGAACAGGCCGCGGCCGCCGCGGCCAACATGTGCGGCCCGCGGCCCTACCTGCGGGCACTGCGGCCCAGCCCGCTGCCCGAGCAACTGCTCACCGAGATCGGCCCTTCGGGCGTGCTGGTCGGAAAACTGAGCAACGGAGACCGCCTGCTGATCCCCGTCACCGATGCCGGCGAGCTGTCAAGGGTTTTCGTTGCCGCCGACGATCCGGTCGCCAAGCGGATCGTGATCCGCACCGCCGGCGCGGGCGAGCGGGTGTGCGTGCATACCCGCGACATGACACGCTGGGCCAGCGTGCGGATGCCGGAGATCGGCGTCGTCAGCACGGCGCGGCCCGCGCCGCGCACCACCGTCAGCGTCGTGGAGCACGCCGCGCCGATCTCACCCACCCCGCGCCCCGCGACCGTGATCACCATCGCCCCGTCCGGCACGAGGCTGCCCGAGGGACACCGGCACAACTTCGAGGTGATCATCGAGCAGGTTGGCCCAGCGACGGTGCGGGTCAGCGCGGCGGGGAAGGATTGGCTGGTCGAGATGGACATGTTCCGCGCCGAGAACCGCTACGTGAGTCTCGACCCGGTCACCATGTCGGTCATGTAGAACATCGAGGATTCTAAGGCACACGCGATGGGTGATTTGCAAACTGCCCGTAGGCATTTCGACCGGGCCATGGCGGTCATGAGCAGGCAGGGCCGGGCGGCGGCGCTGCCGGAGTTCGTCGCGGCCACCGACGCCGATTCGTCGATGGCCGACGCGTGGCTGGGCCGCATCGCCTGTGGCGACAACGATCTCGCCTCGCTGAAGAGGCTCTACGCCACCAGCGAATGGCTGCACCGTGAAACGACCCGCATCGGGCAGAGGCTCGCCGCGGAGATCCAGCTGGGGCCCTACATCGGAATCACGGTGACCGACGCATCGCAAGTGGGGTTGGCGTTGTCGTCTGCGCTGACCATCGCCGGCGAATACGCCGAGGCCGACAGGCTGCTGTCCAATCGCGACCTGCTCGATTCGTGGGCCAACTATCAGTGGCACCAGCTGGCCCGGGCGTTCTTGATGTACACGACGCAGCGCTGGCCGGACGTATTGTTGGCCGCCGCCGACGAACTTCCCCCGCAGGCGATCATCATGTCGGCCGTGACGGCGTCGATTTGCGCGCTGGCGGCTCACGCCGCGGCGCACCTGGGGCAGGGCCGGGTCGCGCTTGACTGGCTCGACCGCGTGGACGTGATCGGGCAGACCAACGCGTCGGGCCGCTTCGACGCCGACGTGTTGACCGCATCGATCGGGCCGGCCGATATCCCGCTGCTGGTCGCCGATTTGGCGTATGTGCGCGGGATGGTGCACCGCCAACTGCGTGAGGAGGACAAGGCCCAGGTCTGGCTGTCGAAGGCCACCATCAACGGCGTCCTGACCGAGGCCGCGAAGGCCGCGTTGGCCGACCCGAACCTGCACCTGGTCGTGACCGACGAGGAAACGATCGCCAGCCGCACCGATCGGTGGGACGTGTCGACGGCCAAGAGCCGTGACGAGCTGGACGACGACGCCACCTCGGAGCGGCGCGCCGAGTTGCTCGCCGAGGGCCGGGCACTGCTGGCCAAGCAGGTCGGACTGGCCGCGGTCAAGCAGGCCGTGTCGGCGCTCGAAGATCAGCTCGAAGTGCGGATGATGCGCCTCGAGCATGGCCTGCCGGTGGAGGGACAGACCAACCACATGCTGCTGGTTGGCCCGCCCGGCACCGGGAAGACGACCACCGCCGAAGCGCTCGGCAAGATCTACGCCGGCATGGGCATCGTGCGCAACCCCGAAATCCGGGAGGTCCGTCGGTCGGACTTCTGCGGCCACTACATCGGGGAGTCGGGACCCAAGACCAACGCGTTGATCGAAAAGTCGCTTGGCCAAATCATTTTCATGGACGAGTTCTATACCTTGGTCGAGCGGCACCAGGACGGCACACCCGACATGATCGGCATGGAGGCCGTCAATCAGCTCCTGGTGGCGCTGGAAACCCACCGCTTCGACTTCTGTTTCATCGGCGCCGGTTACGAGGATCAGGTGGACGAGTTCCTCACCGTGAACCCGGGGTTGGCCGGCCGCTTCAACCGCAAGCTGCGGTTCGAATCGTATTCGCCGGCCGAGATCGTCGAGATCGGACACCGCTACGCGGCGCCGCGCGCCAGCAAGCTCGACGACGCCGCGCGGGAGGCATTCCTGGATGCGGCCACGACCATCCGCAACTACACCACGCCGGGCGGGCGGCACGGCATCGATGCCATGCAGAACGGCCGGTTCGCCCGCAACGTCATCGAACGTGCCGAGGGGTTTCGGGATACTCGCGTGGTCGCGCAAAAGCGTGCGGGCCAAACGGTGACGGTCGAGGATCTGCAGATCATCACCGCGCCCGACATCGAGGCCGCGGTGCGCAGCGTGTGCTCGGACAACCGCGACATGGCGGCCATCGTCTGGTAGGCCTCGGCCAGGGATCCGCGATTGCCCTTACGTCGGTTCGAAGCGGAAGACGGCGAGTCGCCCCGCCAGCGCTTCGAATTCGTCGGCCGTCCCATCGCGCACCATCCCCGACCGTTTCGCGAACGCCACACCGACGGGCACCTGGGCGGGGAACGCCCGCAGCACCGGCCGCGCTTCTCGGGCGGAGAGTTCGACGATCCGGACCTGCCGTGACCGCCGTCCCCGGCTGAGCGTGCCGGTGCCCGCCGCCCGGGCGTTGGCCGCCCAGTCGGCGCCGGGATAACCCGCCACGACATAGAGGTCACCCCGAAACTTGAATGGTGTCATCGGGGTGCTGCGAGGCCGGCCCGACTTGCGGCCGGGGACCGTCAGCACCATCGCGGGACCGGTGGGGATCCCGAGGCGTTGGACCGCCATCATCACCCTGTTCATCGGCTTGAGGTAGCGCGGCGGACGCGGTTCGGACATGTGCGGCTCCTTTGCTAACTCGCACGGGCGAAAACGTCGCGATGCCCGGCGACCCACTGGCCGAAGGGGAGCGCCGGCCGGCCGAGGATCTTCTCCACGTCGTGGGTGACCAGCGCGGGTGCATCGAGTGTCGCGGCCAGCATGGCGATGTAGGCATCCGCGAAGTCGGCGGTGAAGCCCAACGCGAGGAATCGTTGGCGCACCGCGGTATTCGGGATTTCGCGGTACTGCAGCGGCCGATCCAACACGGCGCCGATGGCCTCGACCAGCTCCGAGTTGGTGAAAGCCTGCGGACCGGTCAGCGGGATCCGCTGCCCGACAAGCTCATCGGTGAGCAACGCCCGCGCTGCCACCTCCGCAATGTCGGTCTCGACGATGGGTGCCGTCGAAGCCGCGGCGTACGGCCCAAAAACCACGTCGCCCGCGCGGATCTGCGGTGACCACATGCCGGCGAAGTTCGTCGCGAATACCGTCGGCCGCAGGCTCACCCAGGCCAGGCCGGAGTCGACGGCGAGCTGTTCGACCTCCTTGTTGCGGTCCCCGCGGAAGCGGGACGGCTGCCGGGAGAAGTCGTCGTCGGCGTTGATCGCCGAGAGCGCAACCAGCTTCCTCACCCCGGCGCGCACGCACTCGGTTACCACCCGCTGCAGGTCCTCACCCAGCGCCCGGGAATTGAGGAACACCGCCGACGCGCCGGGCAGCGCCGCGGTCGCCGACCCGACCGGTTCGACGCCGGACGGAAACCCGGCCGTCTCCGGCGCACGGGTCACCGCGCGCACCGGCGCCCCCGCGGCGGCAAGGGCGGCGACGAGAGGGCGTCCGACGTTGCCGGTCGCTCCGGTTATCACAATGGTCATGGGAAGGCCCCTTTCTCGGAATTTTCTGCGGTGTTCCAAGGACGGGGCGAAAGGTGGGAAAGTTACACGTGGAAAACCTGTAACTTTTTGCCGCAGCGGATCGTCGAAGAGTCATGAACCAGTCGCAGCCAGCGGGCGACCAGGTCGCCGAGGCCTGGCGTCGTCACCGACCGTATCTTGTCAACCTCGCCTACCAAATGCTCGGCGACGTCGGTGACGCCGAAGACGTTGCGCAGGAGGCATTTTTGCGGCTCTCGCGGGCCGACGTCGGCGAGATCGATGACGTCCGAGGTTGGCTGACGGTGGTGGCGAGCCGGCTCTGCCTCGACCAGGTCCGCTCGGCACGCGCCCGCTACGAACGACCGGGCGAGGTCCAGGAGCGGCCGGCGCCGCACCGCTCCGACCCTGCCGACCGGGTCACCCTCGACGACGAGATCCGCGCCGCGTTGCTCGAAGTGCTGCGCAGGCTCAGTCCCGGGGAACGGGTCGCCTTCGTGCTGCACGACGTGTTCGGCGTCCCGTTCGAATCGATCTCCGAAACCGTGGGCCGCCCGGTGGGCACCTGCCGTCAACTGGCGCGGAGAGCGCGGGCGAAATTCGTTGCCGCGCAACCCAAAATCAACGAGGTGGGGACGGCCGAGCACCAGCTGGTCACCGAGAAGTTCATCACCGCATGCGCCAACGGCGACGTTGCGGCGTTGGCCGCCGTGCTGGACCCGACGGTGTGGGGCGTGGGCACGATCCTCGCCGACCCGCCCCCGCCGCAGCAGATCAACCACGGGCCGGACGCGGTGGCCACCAACCTGCTGCGCTACCTGTGGCCGGACGTGACGTTGGTCAGCGGCCCCGTCGGGCAACCGGTGCTGTTGGCATTCACCGATCGCCGGCTGTTCGCCGTCATTGTCCTGACGATCCGCGGGTCCCGCGTGGCCAAGATCGAGGCGATCGCGGACCCGGCCGCGCGGATGGGAAATCCGGCCGAACGAGGCTAGCCCGGCTGGTCGTCGTGACGGGCCACGAAATAGCCCGCGATCGTCGCCGTGACCTCGAGGAATTTCCGCCGCGTCGCCGACGCCATTTCGCGGCTCACATCGATGACACCGCCCGGCCGCAGGTGGGGGTCGAAGGGCACTTCGATCACCGGCCGGCCGTGATCGATGAACTCGCGGGCCAGCAACGCCCGGGTGCGCTTGTCGGCGTGGCCATCTGAATCGTTGAGCACGACGACGCTGTTCCGCAGCAGTGTGTCGAAGCCCTGATCTGCCAGCCACTCCATGGTCCTGGCGGCGGCATTCGCCCCGTCCGCCCACGGCGAGGAAACCACGATCAGCGCGTCCAAATCGCGCAGCACCTCCTGGGTGACCGGCGCGTCCATCGTGGAACCGCAGTCGATGACCGAGATCGCGAAATGACGGTCGAGGCGTAACGCGGCCTCCCGGTAGATCGCGGGGTCGAGCACCCGGCGCGGCCCGGCCGCCGGTTCACCACCGAGCACGTGCAGGCCGGCGGAGTTGCGCCCCACCCGGGCGACCACATCGCTGAAAGACTCCAGGTTCTTGTCGGCGGTGAGTTCCCAGAACGATCCGGACGACCGCGGGTCGATCCGGCTGCTGAGTCGGCCGAAGGCGGTGTCGGCGTCGATCGCCACGACGTGGTCCTGCCTTCGGAGTTCGGCGAACAGCGAGCCCACACTGGCGGCCACCGACGTTTTTCCGACGCCACCCTTGCCCAGGATGCCCACCTTGTAGTTGCCGAGCAGGCGGGCCCGGATCGCCGCCTCGAATTGGGCGTCCTGCTGTTGCGCGGATGACGGACCCAGCTTGACGAGACCAAAAGTGATGAGCCGGAGGATGCGTCGCCAACCGCGGTCGGGTGTTGCGCCGACGGGGCTGGTGGACCGCGCCGGCGTTGCGGTGATCGGCGGTACCGCAGCGGCGGGTGCGGGGGCCTCCTGTGGAGCCGGCCTCGCGGGCGGCCGCGGGAAAGCGGGCGCGGCGACGGCGGGCTGTTGGGACGGAGCGGGCGGACGCTGCGGAGGCGCCGGCGGGCGCACCGGGGTCCCCGACGGTGGCCGCGGTGTGAGGCGCTGGCCGACAGGAGGCTGCGGCGCAGGCGGCACACTCCCGGGCGGGGGGCCGGGCGGGCGCGCCGCCGCCGTACCGGGCGGCGGCTGCAGACGGTCCCGCAGGAATTCGTCGCGCTCGTTCATGGGCTCCTCGGGTGCCGGGCGATCGGTCGGCGCTGGTGGGGTGCGTCCTGGGCTAGTGATAAGCGCCACGGCTCACCGCCGGCGCCGGATGCGGACCAGTACCCGTCCAGTATCTCCGCCGTGCCGCCCATCGCTACCGTGCAAACTTAGCAGCGCTCGCTTTGGCCTGCCCGCGGTGGCTTTGGCCGCCCGCTGAGCACGACCATGCGAGCCGATGCGGGGGCGGTCGGCACGCGCCAGTGCGGCGTCAGCAAACATCTACCGGCAGCAGATTCGGCGCACCGGACGGCGCTGCTGTGACGAAGGCTGCAACGCCAAAACAGCACGTCCGCCCTGTTGTCGCACTACGGCCGCCGCGAAATTTACGGTGCTGCCAGCTGGCGGTTAGACTTGACGAAGTTGGCATGTCAGGCGGGTATTGTCATATCGTTTTACGACTTGTCGAGACCGGTTTCCAGGCCACCGTTCAGCGCTGCACGGACGCATCCCTAACAGGATCATCTCCACCTGGGGGACAGCCTATCGAGACAAGACCGAGGGGTCTTAAGCCCGCAACCTCCGGGTGCGACTCCATCGGAGCAGCTGTTAACGGACAGCTCAACGTTCAGGCGAAGGGTCAGGTGCATATGACGCCCAAGCGCGTCGGGTTATACAACCCCGCGTTCGAGCACGACTCGTGCGGGGTAGCCATGGTCGTCGATATGCACGGCCGTCGTAGCCGCGACATTGTCGATAAGGCCATCACCGCGCTGCTCAACCTCGAACACCGCGGTGCTCAGGGCGCCGAGCCGCGCAGCGGTGACGGTGCCGGCATCCTGATCCAGGTCCCGGATGCCTTCCTGCGCGAGGTCGTGGATTTCGAGCTGCCCCCAGCTGGCAGTTATGCCACCGGTATCGCCTTCCTCCCGCAGTCGTCCAAGGACGCCGCGGCCGCTTGCGACGCGGTGGAGAAGATCGCCGAAGCCGAGGGCCTGACGGTGCTGGGCTGGCGGAACGTGCCCATCGACGACTCGTCACTCGGCGCGCTGTCCCGCGACGCGATGCCCACGTTCCGGCAGGTGTTCATGGCCGGCGCATCGGACATGACGCTGGAGCGCCGCTGCTATCTGGTGCGCAAGCGCGCCGAGCACGAACTCGGCACCAAGGGGCCCGGGCAGGACGGACCCGGTCGCGAAACCGTCTATTTCCCAAGCCTTTCCGGCCAGACGATGGTCTACAAGGGCATGCTGACCACACCGCAGCTCAAGGCGTTTTACCTTGACCTGCAAGACGATCGGATGACCAGCGCGCTGGGCATCGTGCATTCGCGGTTCTCCACCAACACCTTTCCCTCGTGGCCGCTGGCCCATCCGTTCCGTCGGGTGGCCCACAACGGCGAGATCAACACCGTCACCGGCAACGAGAACTGGATGCGTGCCCGCGAGGCGTTGATCAAGACCGAGGTCTTCGGGACGGAAGCCGACGTCGAGAAGCTGTTCCCGATCTGTACCCCGGGCGCCTCGGACACCGCGCGGTTCGACGAGGCGCTCGAACTGCTGCACCTGGGTGGCCGCAGCCTCGCCCACGCGGTGCTGATGATGATTCCCGAGGCGTGGGAACGCAACGAGTCGATGGACCCGGCGCGGCGGGCGTTCTACGAGTTCCACGCCTCGTTGATGGAACCCTGGGACGGCCCGGCGTCGATCACGTTCACCGACGGCACCATCGTGGGCGCCGTGCTGGACCGAAACGGCTTGCGCCCCTCCCGGATCTGGGTCACCGAGGACGGCTTGGTGGTGATGGCTTCCGAGGCCGGGGTCCTGGACCTGGACCCGGCGAAGGTGGTTCGCCGGATGCGCCTGCAGCCCGGCCGGATGTTCCTGGTGGACACCACCCAAGGGCGAATCGTCGCCGACGAGGAGATCAAGGCCGAACTCGCCGCCGAGCACCCGTACCAGGAATGGCTGGACCGGAACCTGGTCCCGCTCGACAAGCTGCCACAGGGCGACTACGTGCGGATGCCGCATGAACGACTCGTCAAGCGGCAGTTGACATTCGGCTACACCTATGAAGAGCTCAACCTCTTGGTGTCGCCCATGGTGCGCACGGGCGCCGAGCCGATTGGCTCGATGGGCACCGACACCCCGGTCGCGGTGCTCTCGCAGCGGCCCCGGATGCTCTACGACTACTTCCAGCAGCTGTTCGCGCAGGTGACCAACCCGCCGCTGGACGCCATCCGCGAAGAGGTGGTGACCAGCCTGCAGGGCACCACCGGCGGCGAGCGCGACCTGCTCACGCCGACCGAACACTCCTGTCACCAGATCGCGTTGCAGCAGCCGATTCTGCGCAACCACGAGCTGGCCAAGTTGGTCAACCTCAATCCCGAGGACGAGGTCAACGGGCGCCCGCATGGCATGCGGTCCAAGGTGATTCGTTGCCTGTACCCGGTCGCCGAGGGTGGCGCCGGGTTGGCGGCGGCGCTCGATGAGGTGCGCGCGCGGGCATCGGCCGCGATCGAGGACGGCGCGCGGGTCATCATTCTCTCGGACCGCGAGTCCGACGAGCAGATGGCGCCGATCCCGTCGTTGCTCGCCGTTTCCGGAGTCCACCACCACCTGGTGCGCGACCGGACGCGCACCCATGTGGGTCTGGTCGTCGAGACCGGTGACGCCCGCGAGGTGCACCACATGGCGATGCTGATCGGGTGCGGGGCGGCGGCGATCAACCCTTACCTGGCGTTCGAGTCGATCGAGGACATGCTCGACCGCGGCGCGATCGACGGCTTCTCGGACCGGCAGGACCGCGAGAAGGCGCTGAACAACTACGTCAAGGCCGCCGGCAAGGGCGTGCTGAAAGTGATGTCCAAGATGGGCATTTCGACGCTGGCCTCCTACACCGGCGCGCAGCTGTTCCAGGCGGTCGGCATCTCCGAGGATGTGCTCGACGAGTACTTCACCGGGCTGAGCTGCCCGATCGGTGGCATCACCCTGGAGGACATCGCCGCCGACGTCGCAACTCGGCACCGGCTGGCCTATTTGGATCGCCGCGACGAGCGCGCGCACCGCGAACTCGAAGTCGGCGGCGAGTACCAGTGGCGCCGGGAAGGTGAGTATCACCTGTTCAACCCGGAGACCGTGTTCAAGCTGCAGCACTCGACTCGCACCGGCCAGTACAAGATTTTCAAGGACTACACCCGCCTGATCGACGACCAGAGCGAGCGGATGGCCTCACTGCGCGGCCTACTCAAGTTCCGCGGCGGTGTGCGTCCCCCGGTCCCGCTGGAAGAGGTCGAACCCGCCAGCGAGATCGTCAAGCGCTTCTCCACCGGGGCGATGAGCTACGGCTCGATCTCGGCCGAGGCGCACGAGACGCTCGCCATCGCGATGAACCGTCTCGGCGGGCGCTCCAACAGTGGGGAAGGCGGCGAGGACGTCAAGCGCTTCGACCGCGACCCCAATGGGGATTGGCGCCGCAGCGCCATCAAACAGGTCGCTTCCGCGCGTTTCGGCGTCACGTCGCACTACCTGACGAACTGCACCGACATTCAGATCAAGATGGCGCAGGGCGCGAAACCCGGCGAGGGCGGCCAGCTCCCGGGACACAAGGTGTATCCGTGGGTCGCCGAGGTCCGGCATTCCACACCCGGCGTCGGCCTGATCTCCCCACCGCCGCACCACGACATCTACTCCATCGAGGATCTCGCACAGCTGATCCACGACCTGAAGAACGCCAACCCGTCCGCACGGGTGCACGTCAAGCTCGTCTCCGAGAACGGGGTTGGGACGGTCGCCGCCGGCGTCTCCAAGGCGCACGCCGACGTGGTGTTGATCTCCGGCCACGACGGCGGCACCGGCGCCACCCCGCTGACGTCGATGAAACACGCGGGCGCGCCCTGGGAGTTGGGCCTGGCCGAGACACAACAAACCCTGCTGCTCAACGGGTTGCGTGACCGGATCGTGGTCCAGGTGGACGGTCAGCTCAAGACGGGCCGCGACGTGATGATCGCCGCGCTGCTCGGCGCCGAGGAATTCGGCTTCGCCACCGCGCCGCTGGTGGTGGCCGGCTGCATCATGATGCGGGTGTGTCACCTGGACACCTGCCCGGTCGGCGTGGCCACCCAGAACCCGGTGCTGCGCGAGCGGTTCACCGGTAAGCCCGAGTTCGTCGAGAACTTCTTCATGTTCATCGCCGAAGAGGTCCGCGAGTACATGGCGCAGTTGGGTTTCCGCACCCTCAACGAGGCCGTCGGCCAGGTGGGGGCGCTGGACACCACGCTGGCCCGCGCGCACTGGAAGGCGCACAAGCTGGATCTCGCGCCGGTGCTGCACGAGCCCGAGTCGGCGTTCATGAACCAGGACCTGTACTGCAGTTCCCGGCAGGACCACGGCCTGGACAAGGCGCTCGATCAGCAGCTGATCGTGATGAGCCGGGAGGCGCTCGATTCCGGCAAGCCGGTGCGCTTTTCCACCACCATCAGCAACGTCAACCGCACGGTGGGCACTATGCTCGGCCACGAGGTGACGAAAGCGTATGGCGGCCAAGGGCTTCCGGATGGAACCATCGACATCACCTTCGACGGATCCGCGGGTAACAGCTTCGGCGCCTTCGTGCCCAAGGGAATAACGTTGCGGGTCTACGGCGACGCCAACGACTACGTCGGCAAGGGGCTGTCCGGTGGCCGGATTGTGGTGCGTCCGTCGGACAACGCCCCGCAGGACTACGTGGCCGAGGACAACATCATCGGCGGCAACGTGATCCTGTTCGGCGCGACCAGCGGGGAAGCCTTCCTACGCGGGGTGGTCGGCGAGCGGTTCGCGGTCCGCAACTCCGGGGCCCACGCCGTCGTCGAGGGCGTCGGTGACCATGGATGCGAATACATGACGGGTGGTCGGGTTGTGATTCTCGGCCGGACCGGCCGCAACTTCGCGGCGGGAATGTCAGGCGGTGTGGCTTACGTGTACGACCCGGACGAGGAACTTCCGGACAATCTCAACATCGAGATGGTCGATGTGGAGACCCTGGACGAAGACGATGTCGACTTCCTGCACGGCATCATCCAGGCCCACGTGGACGCCACCGATTCCGCGGTCGGCCAGCGCGTCCTGGCGGACTGGCGCGGTCAACAACGCCATTTCGTCAAGGTGATGCCGCGCGACTACAAGAAGGTGCTGCAAGCGATCGCCGAAGCAGAGCGCGACGGAGTCGACGTGGACAAGGCGATCATGGCGGCCGCACATGGCTGACCCGAGCGGCTTCTTGAAGTACACGCACCGGGAACTGCCGAAGCGCCGGCCTGTCCCGCTGCGGTTGAAGGACTGGCACGAGGTCTACGAGGACTTCGACGAAGGCACGCTGCGTGAGCAGGCGACCCGTTGCATGGATTGCGGTATCCCGTTCTGTCACAACGGGTGTCCGTTGGGCAACCTGATCCCGGAATGGAACGACCTGGTGCGCAGGGGCAGCTGGCGCGACGCGATCGAGCGGCTGCATGCCACCAACAACTTCCCGGACTTCACCGGGCGGCTGTGTCCGGCCCCGTGCGAACCGGCGTGTGTGCTTGGCATCAACCAGGATCCGGTGACCATCAAGCAGATCGAGCTGGAGATCATCGACCACGCCTTCGAGGAAGGCTTCGTGGTGCCGCTGCCCCCGGACAAGCTGACCGGGAAAAAGGTCGCCGTGGTGGGTTCGGGTCCGGCAGGTTTGGCCGCGGCTCAGCAACTGACCCGCGCCGGCCACACGGTCACCGTTTTCGAGCGGGCGGATCGGATCGGCGGGCTGCTGCGCTACGGCATTCCGGAATTCAAGATGGAGAAGCGTGTCCTCGACCGGCGCCTGGACCAAATGCGGGCCGAGGGAACCGAATTCCGCGCCGGTGTCAACGTCGGAGTCGACATCACCGCCGAACAGCTGCGCGCCGACTTCGACGCGGTGGTCCTGGCCGGCGGCGCCACCGCCGGGCGAGACCTGCCCGTTCCCGGTCGGGACCTGGACGGGATCCACCAGGCGATGGAGTACCTGCCGTGGGGGAACCGCGTGCAGGAGGGCGACGACGTCCTAGGGGCCGACGGGGAACCTCCGATCACCGCCAAAGGCAAGAAGGTGGTCATCATCGGCGGCGGTGACACTGGGGCGGACTGCCTGGGTACCGCGCACCGGCAGGGCGCGACCGTCGTGCACCAGTTCGAGATCATGCCGCGCCCACCGGACACGCGCGCCGAATCGACCCCGTGGCCGACCTACCCGCTGATGTACCGGGTGTCGTCGGCGCACGAAGAGGGCGGCGAGCGGGTGTTCTCGGTGAACACCGAAAAGTTCATCGGCGCAGACGGCCGGGTGACGGCGCTCAAAGCGCACGAGGTCACCATGCAGGACGGCAAGTTCGTCAAGGTGGACGGCTCCGACTTCGAGCTCGAGGTCGACTTGGTGCTGCTGGCCATGGGATTCGTCGGCCCGGAAAAGGAGGGCCTGCTCACCGATCTCGAAGTCAAGCTCACCGACCGCGGCAACGTCGCGCGCGGTGCCGACTTCGACACGTCGGTCCCCGGTGTGTTCGTCGCCGGGGACATGGGTCGCGGCCAGTCGCTGATCGTCTGGGCGATTGCTGAAGGCAGGGCCGCTGCCGCGGCCGTCGATCGGTACCTGATGGGTGCGACCGCGCTGCCAGCGCCGGTCAAGCCGACCGCGGTCCCGCTCCAGTAGTCACAGAAGCCACACCAGAAACAGAAGCACCAACTGTCGGCGAGTCGCCCCCCGTTTGCCAGACGGTGGTGTCTAATTGCCTGTTGTGGGCTCGGTCACACGGGCATCGGATCGGGGCCCCGGCTGAACGGAACGATCGCAGGAGTGATCACTGTGCACATCAATCCCGTACCTCGATCACGGATAGGGCGAATCGCCTGGTCCTGGTTTCGTCACCCGGTCAAGAGCCGCGAGTTCCCCGCTAAGCACGAGCGCCTGGTAACCGCCGACGATTTGCTGATCTTCGGGGCATAACCGCCCGACCGAACCCCTTCGCGCGCCGCGGAGGGGTTTGCTCGTCGCGACAAAGGGGTTAACCCGGCCCCATCAACCCAGCAGCCCCGAATCGCGGATGGCCTCGGCGAGCGGTTCCAAGACGGCGGGGTCGTGCGGTGGGTTGATGTACACGATGCCCAGGTCGAGTCCTTCGGCCTGAAGCCCGGCGGCCTCTTCGACGACCTTCTGGTAGTTGCGCTCCTCGTCCAACCGCAGATGGGCGGACAGCGTGATCTCCTTCGGGTCGCGCCCGATCTTCTCGCACTCCGCGGCAAGCACGTCGCGCTTGCGGGCGAACAGCTCGGGCGGACCGCCCACGAAGTTCCAGTGCTGCGCGTAGCGCGCGGTGATCGGCAGGGTTCGTTTCTCCCCGTTGCCACCGATGCAGATCGGGGGATGGGGACGCTGCACGCCTTTGGGTTCGTTGCGGGCGCCCTTGAGCTGGTAGTACTTCCCGTCGAAGTCCGTGGTCTCCTGACTGAGCAGGCTGGTCAGCACCTCACACGCCTCCTCGAACCGATCGAAGCGTTCCCGGATGCTGCCCAGCTCGATGCCGTAGGCGCCCGACTCCTCCTCGTTCCAGCCGGCGCCGATCCCCAACTCGAGTCGTCCGTTCGAGATGATGTCGAGTGCCGCGGCCATGTTTGCCAGCACGGCGGGGTGGCGGTAATGGATCCCGGTGACCAGGGTGCCCAGCCGCAGCCGCTTGGTCGCCTGAGCCAGCGCGGTCAGCGTCGTCCAACCCTCGAGGCAGGGCCCGCCGGCGTCGGAGAAGATCGGGTAGAAGTGGTCGAAGGTCCACCCGGAATCGAAGACGTCGATATCGTCGGCGGCCTGCCAGACGGCCAGCATGGCTGCCCAGGTGGTGTTTTGGGGGGAGGTCTTGAAGGCGAATCGCATGAAATCGACGTTAGCCGATCTTTATGAAGGGCAACTAAACTCGACCGCGCGATGAGCTACTCCCTCGGACTCGACACCAAGGTCACCCTGCTGGCGGCCGGGCTGATCTTCCTCCTCGCCCTGGTGCTCGGGGTGTGGAAGTACCGGCAGATCATGGCCGCCGCCGACCATAGCGCCCATCCCTATGTCGACATCGCGCACCGGGCCGCGTTGCTCTACTCTTTCGCGACGCTGCTGCTGGCCGTCTTCGTCGAGCTCAGCGCCTGGCCGACGTTGGTCAACCTGGCCGCGGCCGGCGTGGTCGTCTTCTTTTTCGTCGGCGCCATCCTGAGCTACATCGCACACGGGGCGCGACGCGACACCGTCAACCAATTCGAGGATCCCGCGCCCGGAACGGGACTCTTCATGGCGTTGCTGATCGCCGGCGAGATCGGGGGCTTCAGCGTGCTGCTCGCCGGTTTCGTCGCCGGGCAGTTCTGGTAAAGCAGCCAGGCACACTGGAGTCATGGACCCGGTAACAGCCTTGCGGCAGATCGCCTACTATAAGGACCGGAGCCGTCAGGACCCCAGGCGCGTGATGGCGTACCGCAACGCCGCCGACATCATCGAGGGTCTCGACGACGCGGCGCGGGAGCGGCACGGCCAGGCCAACAGCTGGCAGTCGCTGCCCGGGATCGGGCCCAAGACCGCGAAGGTCATCGACCAGGCCTGGTCCGGTCGCGAACCCGACCTCCTCGTCGAATTGCGTTCCGCCGCCGAGGATCTCGGTGGGGGTGACATCCGTGCGGCGTTGCGCGGGGACTTGCACCTGCACTCCAACTGGTCGGACGGGTCGGCGCCGATCGACGAGATGATGGCGACCGCGTCCGCGCTCGGGCATGAGTACTGCGCGCTGACCGACCACTCGCCGCGGCTGACGATTGCCAACGGGCTGTCGCCGGAGCGGTTGCGCGCACAGCTCGGCGTCATCGACAAGCTGCGTGAGCAGTTCGCGCCGATGCGCATTCTCACCGGGATCGAGGTCGACATCCTCGAGGACGGCAGCCTCGACCAGGAGCCCGAGCTGCTCGAGCGGCTCGATGTCGTGGTGGCCAGCGTGCATTCGAAGCTGTCGATGGATGCCGCGGCGATGACGCGGCGCATGGTGCGCGCCGTCTCCAATCCGCACACCGACGTGCTGGGCCATTGCACCGGCCGGCTGGTATCGGGCAATCGGGGCGTCCGACCCCAATCCAAGTTCGACGCCGAAGCGGTTTTCGCCGCCTGCCGCGAGCATGGCACCGCGGTGGAGATCAACTCGCGACCCGAACGCCGGGACCCGCCGACCCGGCTGCTCCAGCTGGCGCTGGAGATCGGCTGCGTCTTCAGCATCGACACCGATGCACATGCGCCAGGCCAGCTGGACTTCCTCGGTTATGGCGCGCAGCGCGCCGTGGACGTGGGTGTGCCCGCCGACCGGATCGTCAACACCTGGCCGGCCGACAAGCTGCTGGAGTGGACGGGCTCGAACTGAGACTCCTCAGACCTGCACCGTCTACGCGAAAACAGTTGGGGCAGAGAAGAATTAGCCGATACCGCGCATCGGTCAGTCGGGAAGGTGCGGCATCTCGATACCCAGTTCACGGCCGACCAACACCCCGCGCGTGAGGGCGGATCTGCCGAAGCGCTGACGAACCTGGTCGACCGCGACGTCCACCGCAAGCGATTCCCCGTCAAGCGGCAACGCCAATTGCTGGGCGCCGCTGCGGTCGATCCCCGACACCGCGAAACCGACCAGCGTCAGCCCGCGCTGCGAGATCAGGGGTGCGGCCGACGCAACCAGCTGCCGCGCCGCGCCCAGGATCGGCTGCGTCGACGACGTCGCCCAGGGCAGCGTCCGCGACCGTGTCGCCCGCCCGAAGTCGTCGAACCGCAGGCGGAGCACCACCGTGCGCCCGGTGCGTCCGGCGGCGCGCATCCGGCCGGTAATCCGATCGATCAGGTTGACCACCACCGCATCGATCTCGGCGGCCGACATGGTGTTGCCGGCGCGGCCCAGCGCCCGTTGCGCGCCCACCGACCGACGACGCACACCGGTGGTCACCCGGCGGCGGTCGACGTTGTGGGACAGCGCGAACAGCTGGCGGCCCATGGCGCCGCCCAGCAGCGACGCCAGCGTCGACTCGCTCAGCTCGGCGACGTCGGCGACGGTCAGGAGTCCGTGGGCGTGGAGTTTGTCGGCCGTCTTGGCGCCCACGCCCCACAGCCGCCGCACCGGCAGCGGGTGGAGGAAGGTCAGCTCCTGGTCGGGCTGTACCAGCAGAAGCCCGTCCGGTTTGGCCTCCTGGCTGGCGACCTTGGCGAGAAACTTCGTGCGCGCGATGCCCACGGTGATGGGCAGACCAACCCGGTCGCGCACGTCGGCCCGCAGCCGGCCGGCGATCTGAACCGGCGTCCCGGAAACCCGGCGCAGCCCGCCGACATCCAAAAACGCCTCGTCCACCGAGAGCGGCTCCACGATCGGCGTGCAGTCGCGAAACACTTCGAACACGGCGTCACTGGCGCGGCTGTAGGCGCTCATCCGGGGCGGCACCACCACCGCGTGCGGGCACAGCCGGCGCGCTTGCGCCCCGCCCATCGCGGTCCGCACGCCGTAGGCCTTGGCCTCGTAGCTGGCCGCGAGCACGACCCCGCCGCCGACGATCACCGGGCGGCCGCGCAACGTCGGGTCGTCGCGCTGTTCGACGGACGCGTAGAACGAATCCAGGTCCGCGTGCAGGATGGACGCATCGCACCGCACGAACATATGTTCGCACGCGCCGGTGACGACAGCCGATGGTGGCGACCCGCTTCGCCCGGCTACGCCGCGCTTGCGATCGCCACTTAGCCGGTGGTGGCGACCCGCTTCGCCCGGCTACGCCGCGCTTGCGATCGCCACTAGCCTGATTCGCCGTAGATGCTGGTGACCCAGATATGGGTAAGGGTGTCGACGACCCGGTCCTCATCCACCGCCGGCGTCTCCGCGGACAGGGCGGCCATCATCGTCCGCTCGTTCATCTGGTTCAGCGAGGTCGCCAGGTCAACCGCCGGGATCGTCTCCGGCGCGGCCCCGCGGGTGCGTTCGGCGGTGATTATCGCGGCCGTCTGGTCGATCCACTTCTGCATGAAGCCCAACCACACGACGCGCAGTTCGGAGCTGGTCGCCAGCGCTTCGGTGGCGGCGCGCGCCAGCCGGCGGTGGGTGCTGAACGCGGTGAAGAAAGCCTTGATGCCGTTTCGCCAGACCCGGCGGGGATCCGCGGGCAGCCGCTGCACCGCGCCGTCGAACTCGGAGTCGGCGCGCGCGATCACCGGCTCCAGCAGCGACAGCAGCACCGCATCCTTCGACTTGAAATAGAAGTAAAACGTCGGGCGCGACAATCCTGCGCCCTTGGCCAGGTCGTCGACCGAGATGTCGGCGAACGAGCGCTGTTCGAGCAGCCGCTCGGCGGTCGCGAGGATCGCCTGCTCACGGTCGTCACCCGAGGGACGCATGGCGCGGCGGCCACGCAGGGCACGGGTCTGGCCGACGCTAGTCACGACCGTTACTTTACACCGTGTCGAAAGTTTCAACACCCTGTTGACTGCGTCGACAGGCCGTTGATAATGTGGCCCCATGACTGAGCACCTTGACGTGATCATCGTGGGCGCCGGCATCTCGGGCATCAGCGCGGCGTGGCACCTGCAGGAGCGCTGCCCGACCAAGAGCTACGCGATCCTCGAACGCCGTGAGGACCTGGGCGGCACCTGGGACCTGTTCAAGTACCCGGGCATCCGGTCGGACTCGGACATGTTCACCCTGGGCTTCCGGTTCAAGCCGTGGCGGTCGGCGAAATCGATCGCAGACGGCCCCGACATCAAGGCCTACATCAAGGAGGCGGCGGTCGAGAACAAGATCGACCGGCACATCCGTTACCGTCAGCGCGTCCTCGCCGCCGATTGGTCGGACGCCGACAACCGCTGGACCCTGACCGTCGAGTCCGACGGCCAGCAGCGAGAGCTCACCTGCTCCTTCCTCTTCGCCTGCACGGGCTACTACAACTACGACGAGGGATACTCGCCCACCTTCCCCGGCGCCGACGACTTCGAGGGCCGGATCGTCCATCCGCAGCACTGGCCGGAGGACCTCGAATACACGGGCAAGAAGATCGTCGTGATCGGGTCGGGCGCCACCGCGATCACGCTGATCCCGGCCCTGGTGAACTCGGGCTCCGGCCACGTCACGATGCTGCAGCGCTCGCCCACTTATATCGGCTCGCTGCCCGGGGTCGACCCCTTCGCCGTGCGGTTCAACCAGTGGTTACCGGACCGCTTGGCGCACATCGCCAATCGTTGGAAAGCCATCGCGTTCAGCACCTTCCAGTACCAGCTGTCCCGGAAGCGTCCGGCCTACATGCGCAAGACGTTGATGACGATGGCCAAGCGCCGCCTGCCGCAGGGCTACGACGTCGAGAAGCACTTCGGGCCCCGGTACAACGTATGGGACCAGCGGCTGTGCCTGGCGCCCGACGGCGATTTCTTCCGGACCATCCGGCACGGCAAGGCGGACGTCGTCACCGACACCATCGACCGGTTCACCAAGACCGGAATCAGGCTCACCTCGGGTGAGGAGCTGAAAGCCGACATCATCGTCACCGCAACGGGTTTGAACATGCAGTTGCTCGGTGGGGTGCGGCCCACCCGGAACGGTCAGCCGATCGAGCTGACGTCGTTGATGACCTACAAGGGCCTGATGTTCTCCGGCGTCCCGAACTTCGCAATCACCTTCGGCTACACCAACGCGTCATGGACGCTGAAGGCCGACCTGGTCTCCGAATTCGTCTGCCGGTTGCTGAACTACATGGACGACAACGGTTTTGACTTCGTGGAGCCGCAGCATCCCGGCCCTGACGTCGACGAGCTGCCTTTCATGGACTTCAGCCCCGGCTATTTCCAGCGGGCGATGGACATGCTGCCCAAGTCAGGGTCGCGCGCACCGTGGCGGCTCAAGCAGAACTACTTGTTCGACATGCGCACGATCCGGCGCGGCAAGGTTGCCGATGAGGGCCTGCGCTTCGCGAAACAGCGTGCGCCGGTAGCGGTTTAGGGCTCGACGACGACGATGCCGTCGTCGTCGCAGTAGGCGATCTCGCCCGGGACGAACCTCACCCCGCCCAGCGTGACCTCGACGTCGCGCTCGCCGGCGCCGGACTTGGTGCTCTTACGGGGGTTGGTGCCCAGCGCCTTGATGCCGATGTCGAGTCCGCGCAGCGCGGCGGCGTCGCGCACCGCGCCATTGACGACGATCCCGGCCCAGCCGTTGGAGCGGGCCAGCTCGGCGATCACATCGCCGACCAGGGCCGCGTGCAGGGAGCCGCCGCCGTCGATGACCAGTATCCCGCCCGCACTCGGCTGCGAGAGCACCGATTTCAGCAACGCGTTGTCTTCGAAGCAGCGCACCGTGCTGATGGGTCCGGCGAATTGGGCGCGGCCGCCGAACTGGCGGAACTGGACGTCGCAGCTGCGTACGTCCGGTCCGATGTCGTCCACCAGGTCGGCGGTCGGCTGGAATGACACGGTCACGTCTGACACGGTAGCGGCTACGGCGGCGGTCAGCGGCGGCGCAGCTGCCGGATCAACAGGATCGCCAGGAGGCTGACGGCCAGGGCGACGATCAACGGGAGCGGGGACTGGGTCAGTGCCGCCGCCGCCGGAGCGTTCGGAGAAACCGGGTCATTGGCGGCGTCCACAGTGGATTTCGCTTGCGCCGCTGCGTCTTTGGCGGCGGCCGCGAGGTCGCCGTTGGTTTCGATTCGTTGCCGCACCTCTAGCGGCGGCTCGGCGGCCTTTGCCGGCGGCTCGGCGGCCTTTGCGGGAGCCTTCTTCGCCGGTGCCTTCTTCGCTGGCGCCTTTTTGGCGGGCGCCTTCTTCGCGGGCGCCTTCTTGGCGGGTGCTTTCGCTACCTTCTTCGCGGCCTTGGCCGGAGGCTTCTTTTCCGGCGGCGGGGTCGACGCGCCGTCGGGTTCGCTGCCGGGTGGATCCTGCGGGTCTGCCATGCGGCCGCTCCTTGAGCAATCTTTCAGTAGTTATCTAGCCCACGCGGGTTCTTCGAACCCATCATGCCAGCACGAGCGCGGGCGCCTCGGCCGCCGGTCACGGTCTGCGCCGCACCGCCCACAGGGCGCCCCCGGCGACAAGCACCGCCGCCACCACGACGAACGGCCAGACCGGGACATCGCCGCCGGCGGGGCCGCCACCCGCCGGGGGTCCCGGCGTGCCCGTGCCCGGCACGCTCAGCCGAAACGACCAGGATCCGGAGACCACGTGGCCGTCCGCGGAGGTGACCCGGTAGTTCACCGTGTAGACGCCGGCCGGTCCCAGCGGCCGAAGGTCGATGCCGACCACCGCGCCACGCACCGTCGGGTCGCCGGTGGACCACACGTTGCCGTCGGGCCCGATGACGGTCATGGCCGCGAACGTGGTCTGCAGCTGTTCGTTGAAGGTGGCGCTCACCCGCCCGGGACCCGTCGCGAGAACCGCGTTGTCCGCCGGATCGGTGGCTACCCGGGCTGCGTGCGCCGACGCGACCGGCGCCGTCAACGGTGCGATCACCAACAGGGCACCGACGCACGCGGCGATCGCCAACCGCCTCATGCCCGTCGGCGGATCAGCGCAAGGCAGATACCCAGCGCGGCCACCACCAGGGCGGCACCGCCCAGCACCCGGGCGGTGTTGTCCGCGGATCTCGGCGGTGGCGGCGCGGCCGCCTGGTCGGCCGGTGCCATCGAAGGCGGGTGATGGCCGTGGGACGCTATCGGTCCCGCGGCAAGTGTCAGCGTGGGGACCGGGTATTCCGGCTCACCGCCACCGGGCTGCGGCGGCTGGTCCCACTTCACGACGGTGCCGTCGGAATAGGTCTGTGTGGCCGGGAAGCTGACGGTCTCTGCGTCGGGCAACTTCACCGAAATCCGGAACAGGGCGAATTGGTCCACCCCGATGCCGGCGCCCGGCGCGGCCGTCCACGTGACCGAGTGCACCGCACCCGATGCCGCGTCGCGGTCGAGCTTGGTCGTCCAGCCCGGCATGCTCTCGGTGCGCGCCGAGGCCACGTTGGGCAGGGCGACGCTCAGCCCGGTGGTTACCGCGCCCGTGTTCGATTCGTTGGGCACCTGGAAGGTGACGATCGCCATGGCGCCGCGCACCGCACTGTCGCTGCTGGCGTGGACGTGCGCCCAGGCCGCCGGGAGTTGCGCCGCCGAGCCGAGATAGAGACCGAGAACAGCCACCACGGCGATGGGGAGGCGCGCCGTCCGCCGCGCGCGGGTCGAGATGCCGGGCAGCCACATTCGTTGGTCAGCTCAACCCGAGCCGGGCCATCAGGTCCGCCTCGATGCCGTCGAGCTGCGATGAGATCGCGGCGTGGGCCGCCCGGCGCCGCGCGGCCGGCATGTTCTCGGCGGCGGTGACGGCCGCGGACAGATCGGTCAGCCGCTCGGTGATGGCCGACACGAACTGCTTGGTCTCGGCGTCCTTCGGCTTCTTTTCCTGCACGGTCCGCAGGGACTTCTCAGCTCCGGCGATCCGGGCGGACAGCTGCGCGCCGTGACCGGAGAACTGCCCGATCTGGGCCAGCGGTATCCCGAGTTGGTCCGCGCGGCGCTGGTCGATCAGCGCGCGGGCCGAGACGGCGGCGCGGTAGACGACCGGAGTGAGGATCGGCGCGACCAGCCGGGACACCGTGAGTGCCCGGCGGATCCGCGTCGGCGAGAAGATCTTGCCCTCGCGCGCCGCTTTGAGTTGGGTCTCGGCCACCTTCAGGGCGTTCCGGTCGCTGTCCCGTTGGGCCTTGATCTGCGCCCTGAGCGCCTTGGCCTCCGCCCGGTGGGCGGCCTTGTACCGGCGAGTCTCGTTTCGGGCGGCGAGCTTGGCCTCCAGCTTCGCGCGGGCCTTGATCGCACGGGCTTCGGCGCGACGCGTCGCGCGACTCTTTCGCTTGCGGAACAGGGCCATTCCCGGCCGCCTCCCCGGTTTCTCGTGGCTATCGCTTTCGCGCGTGCGCGATCCGTGAGCCAACCCTAATCGGAATGGGCGGGCGCAAGCCCTCCAGGTCGGCCCCGGCCAACCGGTTGCCAGCCCGGGCGTCCGCTAGACGTCCAGGTGCTCCGCGCGGCGCAGCTCGTTGACCCGCTGCATGACCTCGTGTTGGGCCTCGGGGGACAACTCGGAGGCGCGCACGGCAATGCGACGCACGCCGTCGTCGCGCATGGTCGCCAGGAACGACAACTCCTGATCGAGCTTCTCGTAGTACTCGTCGTCGGTGAAGTAGGCCGGCTTGATGCGGAAGAAGTTGGCCAATGCGGCCATTGTCGCCGACGACGGGTTGGTGCGGTTCCCCGAACGCAACTGCGACAGGTAGGGAGCCGACATCGTGATGCCCTCCGCCTTGAGCGCCGCGATCACTTCCGCGGAGGTGTGCGGCCCCCGTCCCGGGGGATACACCGTGTCGAACAGGCGGTTCAGGCGAGCAGCGAACGTCGTGCTCATTGGATATGACCTCCACTTGGCTGTAGAAGTGAACTATTACCTAGGTGTATTTGCTGATCATGGTAGCGAGGGTTGGTTCCCCTAACTAGGTGCAAACCCCCGCGGTTGGGGTCCAGGCGTAGCTGGGGCGTGCCGATGCCACACTTGACGAGCGTCTAACTGATTCGCTGGGGTGTCCACTAAATCAGCGAAACTCACAGGTTATCCGCAGAATTCGGCTCCGGGGCCTAGGTGGCGGGGTGACCTCCCCGGGAGCGGCGAGGGGTAGGATGGGAACGTGCTGGGCGGTCGCACTGCAACCGGGCAGCAATTTATGTTCGCTTAACGCCTTATTTGCTGCCGGATGTGCTCCGAGGCCGGAAAACGCCGCTCGTGGACCTATCCGAAATACGAAAAATGGTCCGTTGGCCGTCGGCAAACCCGTCCTCGGCCAGGCCTGCCGCGCACCGTTGGGGCGAGCCGCCGGCGTGGAGCCCGGGAGTGGACGGGGGTGCGCTGTCCGCCGGTACTCGAACGATGGCCGGCTGGAGAAGTAACGCGATCGAGTTCGCTAGTCCGCTTTTCCGATTCGAGCGCCGGGCCAATTGCTCATGCCGCAAGCAGCATCGCCAGAATTGCGGTATCAGGATGACTGATGGGGTCGACGCCGACGCGGCTCACCATGGAGGTGATGGTGCCGTCGGCTTCCGCTTCCACCCAGGCGGCCCGATGCTCGAGTCCCAGGTATGGCAACCCGGGGAGCAGGACGCATCCCGAGGCCGCCCCGCTGCACTCCGGCAGCGACGGGGTGGTCTCCGAGGGCGGGTGCAACATCAGGAGCGCGGGGGGCTGATGGTCGGCGAAATAGCCTGGCTGAATCGGCGAATCACCGAAGACCGTGCCCTCGGCGAGCACCAGGCCGACGGTGCCCGGCTCGGGTTCCTCGGGCAACTCCTCGCGGGCCCCGAAAACCGTTGTGGTGGAAAGCAATCCGGGTAATGACGCGACCCTGACCGCGACCATGAGCAACTGGGCCCACTCTTTGGTCGAATCGGGCCAACGCCCGGAGATCACGAACCCTTTCAGGGCACCACGAGCATGGAAAGGGGAAACCCCTATCGGGCGGTCAGACCCAGTCTCCATTTTCGACCTCCGCGCGACGCCTCCGTCCGATCAACCACACTGGTAGCTCGAGTAATTCAGCATGCCCGCGGGTCCGGCGCCGTGCAACCCGACACGGCCAGTGGCGCACATGTTTTCGGAATGCCCGGTTCGCGGCCGGACAAACGGCAGGGGCGCCGCGCAAACCGCGCGACGCCCCTGCGATCGAGATGGACTCAGCCGAAGATCAACCCGCCGGTTTTCGACGTCGCGGCTTCGTAGCGCTTCTGCACGTCGGCCCAGTTGACGACGTTCCAGAATGCCTTGACGTAGTCCGCCTTGACGTTCTTGTACTGCAGGTAGAAGGCGTGCTCCCACATGTCGACCTGCAGCAGGGGAATGATGCCGAGGGGGACGTTGGCCTGCTGGTCGTAGAGCTGGAAGGTGAGCAGCCTGCTGCCGAGCGTGTCGTATCCCAGCACTGCCCAGCCCGAACCCTGGAGGCCATTGGCGGCCGCGCTGAACTGGGCGCGGAATTTGTCGAACGACCCGAAGGCGTCATCGATCGCGGCGGCCAGCTCCCCGGTCGGCTTGTCGCCGCCGTCCGGCGACAGGTTCTTCCACCAGATCGAGTGGTTCACGTGGCCGCCGAGGTGGAACGCCAGGTTCTTTTCGTTCAGGAAGATCGCGGCGTGGTCGTCATTGGCGCGTGCCTCTTCCAGTTTGGCAACGGCGTCGTTCACGCCTTTGACGTACGTGGCGTGGTGCTTACTGTGATGGATCTCGTTGATCTGACCCGAGATGTGCGGTTCCAACGCTGCGTAGTCCCAGTCCAGATCGGGCAGGGTGTATTCAGCCACGGCGTTCCTTCCTTCGGTTGTCTTCTTACGCTCATTCGCGGGCCTACCACGCGGCGGCCAGCCGTAGACAACCCTGCTCCATGACTGCGCGGACCGCAAGAAAGACCGCTATGAGCTCCGAAGGCGGATACCCGCTCAGCGTGGGTTCAAGACAGAACGATGAGGGCGAGAACCGCCAGCAGCGCCAGTGCGATCAGCCCGGCGCGCAATGCGGCGACGCTGTAACTGTGATTCCACGCGGGCGAGCCGGAGTACGACTTCGAGGGGGCCGGTGATCCCGGACCGAACGAATGCGTGGCCATTAATCGCCTTTCACCCGCTCCTCACCTCGCGGTAGTGAGGTGAGTCACAAACATTTTGCGCGAAGGCGATCATAGCGCTTCCGGGCGGGCTTGGAAAATGATGGGCTGAGCTGCGTGTTGAGGGCGACCGCGGGAAGGCCGGACCGGCGGCGCGACCTGCAGCCCACCGCGCGATGCTTAGCAAGGCAATCCATTTCGCTCACACGAGGTTTTGGGCTGTCGATGGCATGCCTCCGTGACCGCGTTGTTATCCACAGTGGTGCCACGGCCAACGGGTGAAGCTGTAGTAACGCTTCCCTTACCCACTAAAGCCATGTGGATAAACCTGTGGAAACTGTGGATAGGCCGTAATGGCTGAGTAGATAGCCGACCGGCCCCACTCCGGCCATCGCTGAGTGTCCCGCGGCGCGCATCGGCGCGCGGTTACGCTAGTCCGGTGATCCAGGTGTGCTCCCAATGCGGCACTCGGTGGAACGTGCGCGAGCGGCAACGTGCGTGGTGTCCCCGTTGTCAGGGCGCACTGATGGCGCCCCTGTCGGATGCGCCGGCCCCCGGTCCGGGGTGGAGCGCACCCACCGCCGCGGCGCCGAGCCGACCGTCCGCGGCTCGGGGCTGGCAGCGCACCCCGCCACGGCTACCACCGGGCTTTCGCTGGATAGCGGTGCGTCCCGGCGCCGCGCCGCCCACCCGGCACGCAAGACGTCCCCTCGGCCCCACCCCGCGTTATGCAGTGATGCCGCGCTGGGGCTTGGACGACCGCGTCGGGCAAGCCCCGGCCGCACTCGAAAAGCCCGCGCACGCTGCGCCATCGGCAGCGATGATCCGCACCACGCTGTTCGTGAGCGTGCTCGTCCTCGGCGTCGCCGCCCTCGTCTATGTCGTGCGCTACGTCCTGCTGGTCGTCAACCGGAACACCCTCCTGAACTCGTGGGTCGCCGCCGGGGCGGACTGGCTCGGCATCCTGGCCAGCGTGAGCGCGATCGCGGCGGTGTTCACCTCCGGCGCGGTGCTGATCCGCTGGCTCATCGCGCGGCGCGCCGCCGTGTTCGCCCATCACGGCCTGCCGGAGCCGCGGTCCACCCGGGCATTGTGGGCCGGGTGTGTAGTGCCCTTGGCCAACCTGCTGTGGGCGCCGGTCTACGTCATCGAGCTGGCGATCCTGGAAGAGCACTACACCCGGATACGCCGACCGATCGTCGAGTGGTGGATTGCCTGGGTCGCCAGCTACCTGGCCTCCGTCTTCGCCATGATCACCAGCTTCGCCAGGGACGCCCAAGGCATCGCCAATAACACCATCACGATGGTTTTCGCTTACCTGATCGCGGCGCTCACGGTCGCCGCGGCCGCCAGGGTCTTCGAGGGGTTCGAGCGCAAACCGGTCGAACGCCCCGCGCACCGCTGGGTCGTCGTTGCGGACGCGCCAGCAGCACGTCCGGTTGAGCTCGAGGGTCAGGAAGCGGCAGCATTAGGCGTATGACGTGGGCCGAGGAGGTGCTCGCCGGGCACCCCTTTGTGGTGGCCCACCGCGGCGCGTCAGCCGCGCGACCCGAACACACGCTGGCCGCCTACGACCTCGCCCTCAAAGAGGGCGCCGACGGCGTGGAATGCGACGTGCGCCTGACCCGCGACGGCCACCTGGTGTGCGTACACGACCGCCGGCTGGACCGGACCTCGACCGGGGCCGGCCTGGTCAGCACCATGACCCTCGCCGAGCTGCGTGAGCTCGAGTACGGCGCGTGGCACGACAGCTGGCGCGAAGACGGCACGCACGGCGATACGAGTTTGTTGACGCTGGACGCCCTGGTTTCCCTCGTTCTGGACTGGCATCGGCCGGTGAAGCTCTTCATCGAGACCAAGCACCCGGTGCGGTACGGCTCGCTGGTGGAGACCAAGCTGCTCGCGCTGCTGCAGCGGTTCGGCATCGCCGCGCCCGCCTCCGCCGACCGGTCTCGCGCGGTGGTGATGTCGTTCTCGGCGGCCGCGGTCTGGCGCATCCGGCGAGCCGCGCCGCTGCTTCCGACCGTGCTGCTCGGCAAGACCGCGCGCTACCTGACCAGTGGCGCGGCCACGGCCGTCGGTGCCACCGCCGTCGGCCCGTCGCTGGCGACGTTGAAGGAATATCCCCAGCTCGCGGACCGCGCGATCGCCCAGGGCCGGGCGGTGTACTGCTGGAACGTCGACGAGTACGAAGACCTCGACTTCTGCCGCGACGTCGGGGTGGCCTGGCTTGCCACCCACCACCCGGGTCGCACGAAGGCGTATCTGGAGAACGGCCGCGCGGGCGGTTAGTCCGGCGGAGCGGTGGGCACCGGGGCGTCCGCCGCCAGCGCCTCGAACAGCCGGCTGGCCTCGTCGTGGTTCCACACCACCACCGATCCGGCGTCACCGCTGGTGAACTCCCCGATCGGGACGGTCATGGTGGTGGGCGAGCCGTGCAGCCCCCAGCCGAGGCGGGCCAGGTCCCACACGTGGTCGTCGCGGTCGACGGTCAGGGCGTCGGCGAGTGCGTGCGGCACGGAGTACCAGCGCCAGGGGTTGAGCCACACCGCGGGGCTGGCGGCGGCGTGCAGCAGCGCCGCGACGAACTGCCGCTGATTGACCATCCGGTCCAGATCCGCCCGGGGGGTGTCACGCGTCCTGACGTACCCGAGGGCGTTGCGGCCGTTGAGTTTTTGGCAACCGGCCGGCAGGTCGATGCCGGCCAAAGGGTCGCTGAGCGGCGTCGTCGGGCATACCGTCACCCCGCCCAACGCGTCGACCAGGCCGGCGAATCCGCCGAATCCGATCTCCGCGTAGTGGTCGAGGCGCAGCCCGGTGGCCTGCTCCAGCGTCTGCGCCAGCAGGGGTGCCCCGCCCATCGCGAAGGCGGCGTTGATCTTGTCCTTGCCGTGGCCGCGGATCGGGACGTAGGAGTCGCGCGGTATCGACACCATCGTCACCCGGCCGCCGGACCACAGCTCGGGCAGGTGTACCAGCAGGATGGTGTCGGTGCGGCTGCTGCCGATGTCGCCGCCGGTGGCGAGGTCCTCCTGCTGTTCGGGGCTGAGCCCCTGGCGGCTATCCGAGCCGACGAGCAACCAGTTCGTCCCGCGGCCATGCGCGGGGCGTCCCGGGTAGTCGGCCAGGATCTCGTCGCGGTGCAGCCTGCTGTCGAACCAGACTGCGCCGCAGACGACGCCGATGCCGGCCAGCAGCACGCCGATCACCAGGGCCGACGCGACCGCTCGTATCCAGCGGCGCCAGCCACGGCTGCGGCGCGTGCGCGCGGCGGTGGGCCGCGGCGGAGGTCCGGGCGGTTGACGGGGGCGCGACGGTTCGACGGTGCGAGGCGGCGGGGGTGGAGGCGGCGGTGTTGGCCGACGCAGCGGCGTGGTCTGTTCGGCCGGTGCCGGCCGGGGGGCCCCGCGGCGAATCACCGGTGACGGCTCGGTGCGCGGTTCGGGCCGGTGCGGTGGTCGATCGCCATTCACCCGGTTAACGTACGCGGCCGGGGCCGCCGGACACGACGGGTTGGACTACGGGCGGGCGCGCAGGCCGTTGATGAACGGGCACCCCATCAGCACGCGGATGGCGTGGCTCAGCCCGGTCATGTCGTCCACGGGCTTGTGGAACGGCAGCCGGACGTCGTGGTCGCGGTCCTTGCCTTCGACGCGGAACCGCACGCCGTAGCGATCTAATCCGAGCGGGCGCACCTGCCCCCGGCGCAACGGCGCGGGCAACCGGGACACCAGCCGCGCAACGACGTCGCTGTGCGCGGTGTCCAGATGCCACAGCAGGTTCGACTCGATCTCGCAGAACGGGTCGGGCCGGGCCGCCAGGAGATCCGCCACGCTGACGGGCTCGGCGCCGGTGGCGTCGGTGACGACGACGGATGCGACCTCCAGCCGGACCAGGGTGTAGCGAGCTTCCTGCCCGTCGGACGGCACGCACCGCGGGGTGTCGACCTGAAGCAATGCGGGGTGCGGCCACTCGGCGGCGATCAGGTCGACCGTCTCGGCGACCTCGGCCGGGTGGAATTCGTGCAACTGCCCGCGCACCCACACCAGCGAGCGCACCGGCTCCCGCAGCGGAAGGGGTGCGTAGTCGGTCAACTCCAGGAGCGCCTGCGATCCGGCGACGGCGCCCTCCGGTCGGTCTTCGCGCTCACTGGGGATCGCCAGCGCGAACGACCCGTCGGGCAGCAGGTGATGCACGGGCGTCACGACGGGGTCCTGGCGCGCGGGCGCGGACTCCAGTGCCAGGAGCGCGCCGCCGGCTCGGACACAGGCGCTGCGGATACGTTCGGCCGTCGTCGGGGCGGGGCAGGTCAGGGATAACACCGTTCTCCTTAGATTAGGTAAGCCTAAGTTAACTTAGATGGCGAGGCGCCGCAAGAGCGGTTTGGCGGCGGTCGCCGCTAGGGTTGGGGCGTGGTCCGCATCGCTTATCTCGGCCCGGAAGGGACGTTCACCGAAGCGGCGCTGTTGCAGATCACGGCCGCCGGTCCGGTCCCAGGACAGGGGCCCGACGAGGTCCGGCGACTGCCCATCGACAGCACCGCCGCGGCGCTGGACGCGGTGCGCGACGGCGGCGCCGAATACGCCTGCGTCCCGATCGAGAACTCGATCGACGGGTCGGTGACGCCCACGCTCGACAGCTTGGCCATCGGTTCGCCCCTGCAAGTCTTCGCCGAGACAACCCTGGATGTCGCGTTCACGATCGTCGTCAAACCCGGCCGCACCGCCGCCGACGTGCGCAGCCTGGCGGCCTTCCCCGTGGCAGCGGCGCAGGTGCGGCGGTGGGTCGCAGCCAACCTGCCCGAGGCCGAGCCCCGGCCGGCGTATTCCAATGCCGACGCTGCGCGGCAGGTGGCCGAGGGACAGGCCGACGCCGCGGTGACCTCGCCCCTGGCCGCTACCCGCTGGGGCCTTGCCGCGCTGGCCGAGGGGGTGGTCGACGAGCCCAACGCCCGCACGCGCTTCCTCCTGGTGGGCCTGCCAGGCCCGCCGACGCCCCGCACCGGGGCGGACCGGACGGCGGTGGTTTTACGGATCGACAATGCCCCGGGTGCCTTGTTGGGCGCGCTCACCGAATTCGGAATCCGCGGCATCGACCTGACGCGGATCGAATCTCGGCCGACCCGTACCGCGCTGGGCACCTATGTCTTCTTCGCCGACTGCGTGGGCCACATCGACGACGACGCCGTCGCCGAGGCACTTAAAGCGCTGCACCGTCGTTGTGCCGATGTGCGATACCTGGGATCTTGGCCGACCGGCTCGCCCGCCGGGGTGTTGCCGCCACCGGCCGACGAGGCGGCCCGCTGGCTGGCGCGGCTACGAGAAGGAAAACCGGAAACGGCGGCCGGGGGAATCGAGCTGTGACCGGCCGGCTGGTGCTTTTGCGACACGGCCAGTCGTACGGCAACGTCGAACGCAGGCTGGACACCCGGCCGCCGGGGGCGGAGCTGACGCCGCTGGGCCGCGACCAAGCCCGCGCCTTTGCGCGCGGTGCGGGACGGCCCGGGCTGCTGGCGCACTCGGTGGCGATCCGCGCGTCGCAGACGGCCGGTGTCATCGGCGGCGAGCTCGAGATGGCCGCCGTCGAAGTGAGCGGCATTCACGAGGTCCAGGTCGGTGGCCTGGAAAACCGCAACGACGACGACGCGGTCGCGGAATTCAACGCGATCTACGAGCAGTGGCATCACGGTGATCTCGACGTTCCGTTGCCCGGCGGAGAAACCGGCAACGACGTGTTGGGTCGCTACGTGCCGGTGCTCACCGACCTGCGCCTGCGCTACCTCGACGACCACGACTGGACGGGCGACATCGTCGTCGTGAGCCATGGTGCGGCGATTCGACTGGCCGCCGCCGTGTTAGCGGGCGTGGATGCCGGCTTCGCGCTGGACAACCACCTGGACAACGCCGAATCGGTGGTGTTGGCCCCGATCACCGACGGGCGGTGGAGCTGCGTGCGATGGGGGACCCTGACGCCGCCGTTCTACCCCGAGCCCGAGGCCAGTCCCGTCGCGGACGCGGTGCACTCGAGCACCGACCCGATGGGCTGACGGCCGGTCAAACGGCCAGCGCGACCGCTTCGAAGCACTCGCAGCCGATGGCGTCGCAGTCGATCACGAAGGCGTGCGGCAACAGCTCAGGGCTGAAGCAATCCGGCTCCGTGCACTCCGAGCGGCGCAGGGAATGGCGAATGATGGTGCCGTGACAGTGATCTAAGCCTGCCCGGCAGTCGCGGCAGTCAGCACTCATAACCCGTTCATAGCACCGGTGGCGGACAAATCCGGGATGCCGCGCCCATAAATCCGGCGCGGCTGACAGGCCGTCAGGTCCAGCCCAGTTCTTCCAGCCGGTCGTCGTCGATGCCGAAGTGGTGGGCGACCTCGTGGATCACCGTGATCGCCACCTCCTCGACGACGTCGTCCTCGGAATCGCAGACGTCCAGCAGCGCCTCGCGGTAGATGGTGATGGCGTCGGGCAGCGATCCGGCGTAGTCCGAGTCGCGCTCGGTGAGGGCGACCCCTTCGTACAGCCCGAGCAGTCCGCCGTCCTCGGGGTGGCGGTCGTCGACCAGCACCACAACGTTGTCCATCGCCGCCGCCAGCTGAGGCGGGATCAGGTCGAGCGCGTCGGACACCAGTTCGTCGAACCGCTGGGGATCCATCCGCGCGGGCACGCGGCTAGCCCCCGGCTGGCGGCGCGGGCGGCGCCTCCGGCGCCGGGTTGGCCGGCGGTGGCGCCCCGCCGTCCGCCGGTGGCGGGGCCTGCGGCGGCGCCCCGGCGTCCGCCGGGGGTGGGGGCTGCGGTGCCTGGGGAGCCGGGGTGTCCGAGGCGGGCGCCTGGGGCGCTACCGCCGGCTGCTGACCCGGGAGGTGCTGATTGTTTGGCGGGATCTCCGGGGGCGCGCTGGCCTGGCTCTGCGGAGCCTGGGCCGGCACCTGGAGCGGTATCGGCGGCATGGTGAGCCGCTCTTCGGGAATGTCGGGCGGCGGCACCGGCGGCTGACCGTTGATGAGCAGCTGGCCCTTTGCGCTGTTGACCAGGGTGGCCCAGCCGCCGTTGCCCAAGGTCGCGCCGATGCTGCAGGCGACTTCGCGGCTGCCGGCCGTCCAGCTGGCCAAGGGCACGGTGGGATAGATCAGCGTCAGGGTGGTGGTGCGCAGCTTGACCGGCGCCAGGTAGGCGTCCGTCATCTTGGTGCACAGATCCTTGATGTACCCGTCCTGGTCGGGCTCCGCGGGCAGCGCGCCGGGGAACTTCTCGGCCAGGTTGACCGTGCCGGTCACCTCCATCGCGTGCGGCGCCGCACACTCGACCGGCGCATCGACCGGCTGGTTGGTCGTCGAGTCGATGCCCAGGCAGGTGCCGGCCGGCCAGACCTTGGACTGGTCAACCTCGGCGACCTTGCCCTTGAAGGCTTGTTGCTGGTTGTTGGGGCCGGGCAGCTGGAGCCCGCACAACATGCGGCGCTCGCCGGACTGGCGCCACGCCCGGTCGCCGGGCCACAGCAGGCTGACGGTGAACTTGCTGTTGGGATCGAACTTGGGGCCCAGGTAGTTGCGCACGGCGGACTCGCACTGCTCCTGGGTGATCTGCTGAATGCGGGCGGGCGAGGGGGGAGCGGCGTTGGGGCCGTACTCGGCGCCCGGGAACGTCCGCATGTCAATGGATTCGGCGACTTCGAACTTGTGGGCGTCGGCGCAGTTGACGATCTTCGCCGACTCCGGGGTGGCGTCCGGCCAGATCAGGCAGTCACCGCTGGAGGCCTTGTTGAAGGCGGCGTCGCTCTTGCTCCCGGTGGTGGGCACCGGGTTGCCGTCGAGATAACCGGACAGCCGCCCCGCGCCGGTGCCGCTTACCGGCAGCGCGGTGACCAGCCCGGCGATCAACAGGCCGCCCAGCGCGGTCAGCAACAGGGCGCGCCGAGTCGCCTGGGCCTGCAGACTGCGTGGCCACCGGAAGCCGGGTTGCGGCTGTTCCGGCTCGGCGGAGGGGGCATCGGACTCCGGGGCTTCCGGAAGGTCCGTCTCGGGCGCTGGCGACATCGGCTCCATTCTGACAGGAGCGGCTGTGGAGTGTGACAAAAGTTACGGATGTGAGTCCTGGGACCTGGCGGGGTGGGTGCACCGCGCAGTGTGCAGTGCCGGTGAAAGTAGTCTCAGGGCCGTGATCGACCTCAAGCTGCTCCGCGAAAACCCCGACGTCGTACGCCGGTCACAGACCAGCCGGGGCGAGGATCCCACCTTGGTCGACACGCTGCTGGCGGCCGATGCCGCCCGCCGGGCGGCGATCTCGTCGGCCGATGCGTTGCGCGCCGAACAGAAGTCGGCCAGCAAGAGCGTCGGCGCCGCGTCCCCCGAGGAGCGCCCCGCCAAGCTGGCGCGCGCCAAGGAGTTGGCCGAGCAGGTGAAGGCCGCCGAGACCGAGCAAGCCGAGGCCGAGGCGGCGTTCACCGCCGCACACATGACGATCTCCAACGTCGTCATCGACGGGGTGCCTGCCGGTGGGGAGGACCAATACCGCGTGCTGGAGGTGGTGGGCGAGCCCGCTCAGCTGCAAGACCCGAAGGACCACCTCGAGCTCGGCGAGTCGCTGGGGCTGATCGACATGCAACGCGGCGCCAAGGTATCCGGCTCGCGCTTCTACTTCCTGACCGGACGGGGCGCCCTGTTGCAGCTCGGGCTGCTGCAGCTCGCGCTGCGCCTGGCCGTCGACAACGGCTTCATCCCGATGATCCCGCCGGTGCTCGTGCGCCCCGAGGTGATGGCCGGCACCGGGTTCCTGGGCTCCCACGCCGACGAGATCTACCGGGTCGAGGCCGACGACCTCTACCTGGTCGGCACCTCCGAGGTGCCGCTGGCCGGCTACCACGCCGACGAGATCCTGGACCTGTCCGGCGGACCGCTGCGCTACGCGGGGTGGTCGTCGTGCTTCCGGCGGGAGGCCGGCAGCTACGGCAAGGACACCCGGGGCATCATCCGGGTGCATCAGTTCGACAAGGTCGAAGGCTTCGTCTACTGCACGCCCGCCGAAGCCGAGGCCGAACACGAACGGCTGCTGGGCTGGCAGCGCGAGATGCTGGCCCAGATCGAGGTGCCGTATCGGGTGATCGACGTCGCGGCAGGGGATCTCGGGTCCTCGGCCGCCCGCAAATTCGACTGCGAGGCATGGGTTCCCACGCAGGGCACCTACCGCGAGCTGACCTCGACGTCCAACTGCACCACCTTCCAGGCGCGCCGGCTCGCGACGCGCTACCGCGACGACAACGGCAAGCCGCAGACCGCGGCCACCCTCAACGGCACGCTGGGCACCACCCGGTGGCTGGTGGCGATCCTGGAGAACCACCAGCAGGCCGACGGCAGCGTGCGCGTGCCCGACGCGCTGGTGCCCTTCGTCGGCACCGAGCTGCTCGAGCCGATCAGCTAGCTAGCGCGCCTTCGTCAGCCGGCCCGGGGTGTGACCGAAGGCGCGCCGGTAGGTGTCGATGAAGGCACTTGTTGTGGCCCAACCGCATTCGGCTGCCACCGACGTGACGTCGTGCCGCTCGGCGAGCAGCACCAAGGCGCGCTGCAGGCGGAGCTGGGTGCGCCATTGCGGAAAGGTCATCGCCAGCTCGTCGCTGAACAGTCGGGTCAGGGTGCGTTGGCTGACGCCGATCCGCCGGCCGATCTGCGGCAGCGTTAACGGCGCGGCCAGGTTGTCGGCGATCAACGCGCACGCTTCGCGCAGCCTGCCGTCGACGGGCGTGGGAATCCACAGCGGCTCGCCGGCACTGGTCGCCCGCAACTGATCGTGCAGTACGGCCAGCATCCGGTGGTGCTCGTCGCTGTCGGTCCGATCAGTCTGCGAACACGCGATGATGAGTTCCCGCATCAACGGGTTGACCGCCAGCACGGCGGGGGCCGCCGGCCCGCGGCGATAGCGACGGGGATCCAATGCGACGCCGTGAAACTGCGTGGGGCCGTGGAATTTATGTTCGTGCCAGCAGCCCGCCGGGATCCAGATCGCCCGGTTCGCCGGCGTGATCCAGGTGCCGGCCGGGGTGGTGACCGAGACCGCGCCTGAGGACGGGTAGACCACTTGGTGCAAGGGATGCCGATGCCGATCGATCCGGGCCCCCGGCGGCAGCGCCAGCGATGATGTCGCCGGCCCGTGATGGCTGATTTCCGACATAAGTCGGCAGGATATCGGAAGTGCGCCGTCCTCTGGTGCGCCTAACGTCGCGGTTATGGGAATGAATCTTCTGCACCGGCGGCGGTGTAACTCGGCGGCCTGGGAGAAGGCGGTGGCGGGGCAGCTGTTGCCCTGGGCGTTGGACGGCGTCGAATTGGGTTCGCGGACTTTGGAAATCGGCCCGGGATACGGGGCGACGACGCGCGCCCTGCTGGACAGGGCCGATTCGCTCACCGCCGTCGAGGTCGACGCCGCGATGGCCGACCGCCTTGAGCGCCGCTACGGCGATCGGGCCCGCATCATCCACGGCGACGGCGCGGACACCGGGCTGCCCGCCGATCACTTCACCTCGGTGGTGTGCTTCACCATGCTGCACCACGTGCCCAGCGCCGAATTGCAGGACCGGCTCTTCGCGGAGGCGTTCCGGGTGCTGCGGCCGGGCGGGGTGTTCGCCGGCAGCGACGGTGTCCCGTCGCTGTCCTTCCGGCTGCTGCACATCGCCGACACCTACAACCCGATCGCGCCCGATGATCTGGGCGCGCGGTTGCGCAACGCGGGATTCGCCGATGTCCAGATCCACCCCTTAGGTGGGCGGCAACGGTGGCGCGCCGTCAAACCGACCTGAAAGTAGGGCTGCCCGCCTCGAGCGGGACCCGGGCGGAACGCGCGGTGAAACTGATCGCGTGATACCAGCCGCACAGCATCGTGAGGTCGAGGATCTGGCTTTCGTCGAATTCGGCGCGCAGCGCCGTCCAGAGGGCATCGTCGATGTCTCGACGGTCGTAGAGCGAATCCACGGCGCGGACGAGTAGGCGATCTCGCTCGGCCGTCCAGCACGGATCGTCGGCTCCGCCGTGGGTCAGGGAGTGGACCTGCGCGCGATCCAGACGGGCCTTGTCCGCGAAAAACGCGACGTGCACGCCCCATTCGTACTCGCAGTCGCAGCGAGCGCAGGTGCGGTCGATCACGATCTCGCGGTCGCGAAGGGACAGCGACAACGCGCGGCTCAGCTCGTAACCGCCCCAGAGCGTCATGGCCTCGGCCATCGGCATGTTGCGCACCACGACGCGAAACAGGGCGATGGGCGGCACGTCCGGCGGCATCATCTTCTGCAGTAGGGCCGCCACCGCGGCGTCGTACGGCGGGTCGAGGGCGTCGATGCGAGGCGTTACTATTTCCGTAACCATGGACAAGAAAGCTACGTTACGGAATCCGAAACGTCAATCGGTGGCTCGACCGGGGCGCCCCGTGCGGGGGTCGACGACCGGGCGGCCGCTCATGGCGGCCCTCGATCTCCTCGGGCGGCGCTGGTCGCTGCGGATCCTGTGGGAGCTTCGCGACGGTCCGTTGGGGGCGAGGTCGTTGCGGGAGCGCTGCGACGGGATGTCTCCCAGCGTCTTGTATGACCGTCTCGGCGAACTGTCGGGCGCGGGCCTGGTCGTCCAGCGCGACGACCAGTCTTACGAGCTCAGCGAGGTCGGCCGGTCGCTGGGCGAGGCGCTCGATCCCCTCGACCAGTGGGCCCGGCGCTGGGCGGACGGAAACTAGGCGTCGACCGTCTCGCGGGATTGCTCGTGCCGGCGCTGCCGCTCCATGGTGGCGAAGTAGAACGCGAACGCGAACGCGAAGCTGGTGAAGAGGCTGGAGACGAAGTACAGCCACGGGTGCTTGAGCCCACGGCGGTAGCCGTCCACGATCGTAAACAGCGGCAACAGAATCACATTCGCGATCGTGTAGTCCTGGCTGGCGGAGTCCGCGGCCGGATTGGTGAACATCAGCTTGATGTATTCGGCCCAGCTCCCGTGCTCGCCCCACAGCGGATTGGTGGAGCCGTGCGAGTACTGCTGGACGTAGGTGACGTTGAAATACCAGCCCAGCGCGACCGAAGCGATGCCGACGACGTAATACACGCATTCGAGCGGGGAAAACAACGGCCCGCCGGCGGGCCGGGCGAAGACCTTCGAGTTCGAGGCGACGATCCAGCCGATGACACTGAGCCCGAGAACTGCATGCACAAGAAGCGAGACCATGGCCGCAGTCTCACCCCAGAGCCGAAGTTTTGTCAATACTGACAAAAGATGGCTGAGGTACCGTACTTGCATGGTCCGGCCGGCGCAGACGGTGCGCAGCGAGCGCACCCGGGAGGCGTTGATCCAGGCCGCCCTGGTGCGATTCCTGGCCCAGGGTGTCGAAGAGACCTCGGCCGAGCAGATCGCGGCGGACGCCGGGGTCTCGCTTCGGACCTTCTATCGCCATTTCAAGTCCAAGCACGATCTGTTGTTTGCCGACTACACCGGACTGAACTGGTTTCGTGCCGCGCTAGATGCCCGGCCCGCCGATGAGCCGATCATCGACTCGGTGCAATCGGCCGTCTTCTCGTTCCCGTATGACGTTGAGGCCGTCACCAAAATAGCCGCGTTGCGGGGTGGGGAGCTTGATCCCGGCCGCATCGTTCGGCACATGCAGGAAGTCGAGGCCGACTTCGCCGGCGTCATTCAGGCGCAGCTGCACCGGCGTAGCTGCGCGGCGAGCGGGACGCTGGATGGGCGGTTGCGCGCGGCGGTGATCGCACGGTGCATCGCGGCGGGAGTTTTCGGCGCGATGGAGTTCTGGATGCTGGGCGAGGATCGGTCGCTGGGCGAGCTGGCGCGGATGTGCCACGCGGCGCTGGAATCGCTGAGGGCCGGCATCGCCGACGCCTGGGTCGCCGAGACGGGATAAAGTTTCGTCATAATTGACAAAACTTTGCGACCGTGCCAGCCTCCATTGCTGGAGGGCAGGACATGACTGAATATGACGCGATAGTTATCGGTGCCGGGCACAACGGTCTGGCCGCGGCGGTGCTGCTGCAGAAGGCCGGACTGCGGACGGTGTGTCTGGATTCCAAGCTGTACGCCGGCGGGATGGCTTCCACCGTGGAGCTTTTCGACGGGTACCGGTTCGAGATCGCGGGCTCCGTGCAATTTCCCACTTCGAAGGTGGTGGTCGACGAGCTCGGCCTGGACACCCTGCCGACGATCGACCTGGACGTGATGTCGGTTGCGGTGCGCGGCGTCGGTGACGATCCGCTGATCCAGTACAGCGACCCCATCAAGTTGTTCACCCACCTCAACGAGGTGCACGGGGCGGACGCCGTCAACGGGATGGCGGGGCTGATGGCCTGGAGCCAGGCGCCCACCCGGGCGCTGGGCCGCTTCGAAGCCGGAACGGAGCCCAAGACCTACGACGAGATGTATGCCTGCGCGACAAACGAATTCGAACGGTCGGCCATCGACGACATGCTGTTCGGTTCGGTCACCGACGTGCTGGACCGCTACCTTCCGGATCGCGAGAAGCACGGCGCGCTGCGCGGCTCGATGACCGTGCTCGCCGTCAACACCCTCTATCGCGGACCCGCCACGCCGGGCAGCGCGGCCGCGCTGGCGTTCGGGCTGGGCGTCCCCGACGGCGACACCATGCAGATGAAGAAGCTGCGCGGCGGCATTGGGGCGCTCACCTCCCACTTGGGTGAGCTGCTTGAGAGCCACGGCGGCGAGGTCCGGCTGCGGACCAAGGTGACCGAGATCCTCGTCGAGGACGGGCGGGTGAGGGGGGTGCGCACCGAGGGCGGCGAGACGTTGACGGCCCCGATCGTCGTCTCCGGCATCGCGCCCGACACCACCCTCAACGACCTGATCGACCCGGCCCTGCTGCCCGGCGACATCCGGGAGCGGTATGCCCGCACCGATCACCGCGGCAGTTACCTGCAGATGCACTTCGCGCTCGAGGAAGCGCCGGAATTCGCCGCACCCTACGAGGCGCTCAACGACCCCGCGATGCAGGCGTCGATAGGCCTGTTCTGCACGCCGGAGGAGGTGCAGCAGCAGTGGGAGGATTGCCGGCGCGGCATCGTCCCGGCCGACCCGACGGTGGTGTTGCAGATACCCACGCAGAACGACCCGGACCTGGCACCCGCGGGCAAACACGCCGCGTCGGCGTTCGCGTTGTGGTTCCCGATCGAGGGTGGTGCCGACTATGGCGACGCGAAGGTCGAAATGGGCCAGCGGGTGATCGACAAGATCACCCGGTTGGCGCCCAACTTCGAACGCAGCATCATCCGGCACACCACCTTCACGCCCAAGCACATGGGCGTGATGTTCGGCGCGCCCGGCGGCGACTACTGCCACGGACTGCTCAACCCGAACCAGATCGGGCCGAACCGGCCCGGCCCGAAGGGATTTCGGGGTCAGCCGATTCCGATCGAGGGTCTGTACCTGGGCAGCGCGGGCTGTCACGGCGGACCCGGCATCACGTTCATCCCCGGGTACAACGCGGCCCGGCAGGCGCTCGCCGAGCGCGCCACCTAGGGACGGCTGTTCACACCGGCTCTCATGGCCGATCGAAAAGCTGTAGGTGGGCCGCTAACGCGCAGCGAGGTTGATCAGCCCGAGGACGAGCATGAAACAGCCCCCGGCCGCCGCCAAGAGGGCGATGTCGCGGTGGCCGCGGGATCGCAGCCAGTTCTGCAGCCCGGCCATGACGGCACGCGTGCGCTGCGGCGACGCCAGATATCCGACCAGCGGGATCTCGGCCACGGCGAACGCCACCACGTTGAAGGCGACCAACGCCTGCACCTGCGCGGCCGGCGCGGCGTGCGCGGCGAGGATGGCGGCCATCGAGCCCATGTAGTTCGCCGACGGCAACGACGCCCCAACGCCGCTGACCGCTGCCACAGCTAGGGAGTCACCGCGCAAGAAGATTCGCGCGCTTTCGGCCAGCCGCCGCCGTCCGCTCGGTGCCGACCCTTCGTCGAGGGCAACGTCACCGCTGCGGCCGATTACCGCATCCGCCGGTGCTGGGTGGACATGGACAACCCTGCGTCGCACAACATTGGTCGCCAACACGACGGCAACGAGCAAAGCGGCGAGCCCGGATGCGATCTGGACGTCCGCCACGCTGAAGTGGCCAACGACCGGCGCGGCACGGAGGACGAACAGCACCACCAGACCCGCGCCGACGCCCATGGCGAAGCCACCACACAAGAACGCGAGCATTTGCATGAGCGGGCGCCGCCTGCTGAGCAGCAGGACCACCAGACCGACGCGGATCGGTTCGAAGATCACCGAGCCGGCCAGCACCAGCACAGTGATCCACATGCTGGGCAACCGTACCGCAGCCAGCTCGGCCCCTGACTCAAACTCGCCCAGTCGTCCTGGCGTATGCCGGGGTCGCCGACGGCAGTCGCAGCCGGACTTTTGCGCACTCGCGCGCGACGCTAACCGCGCTGACCTAGCAGCTCATCCAGGAGTGCGGTGAACTCTTCCGGTCGCGCCGGCGTGAAGGCGGGGCTGGGCCGGACGCCGGGCACGTCCAGCGTGACCAAGGTCGACTTGAACGGCCGGCTCACGTCCAGCGGCAGCCAGCGACGCAAGTCCGAGCTGCCCCAGATCCGGAACCGATTTGTGAGCAGGCCCAGCCCTTCGGCCTTGTATCCACGAATCGACTCCAGCGCAATCACTTTCGACGTTCCGGAAGGAAAGTGATAGCGGCGCAGCGTGATCGCCGCGCGGTCCAACTGAACCAACCCGTCGTCGTAAGACCGGCCTGGGCTTTCGTTCATGCTCGCGAACTTCGCAGTTGGTGACCCCGCGCGGTCAGGCACCGCCCGTCGTCCAATCGCCACTGCCAGCCATGCAGGTTGCAGGTCAACGTATCGCCCTCCACCACACCGAATTTCGACAGGTCGGCCTTGAGATGGGGGCAGCGGCGCTGAATTTCCCAGCCGTCCAGCGTGACCGATGACGAATCGTCGTGCGTCTCGGCGAACCAGCCGTCGGCGTAGGCGATCCGTTCGTCGGTCAGGCACTTGAAGAACGTGTACAGGTATTCGTTGTAGCCGCCGACGCGCCACGCCCTGAATCGGGTGGACAGGAAGATGGTGTTCACCCAGTCCGGCTCCCGATCCCGCAGTACGGTGCGGACCAACTCCGGCGCGATGGCGAAACCGTAGCGCACCTTCTCATCGGGAATCCGTTCGCGCACGGCGCGTTTCGGGAAGTCGAGCACGACAGTCTCCGGGCCGATCACCAATTCGACGGGATAGCCGATGCCGTCGCAGATCTCGTCGCTCTGGGACATGATCGGTTCGAACAGCGCACGTAGCGGCTCGAGCAGTGGTTCCCCGGTGGCGGGCGCCCAGCTCGCGCGCTCGGCGGCCACGACCGGCGCCATCCGTTCGGCGTAGTCGGCGATGTAGGCCCGCTTCCCGGTGGTGAAGATCGCCTCGACCTGATCGTCGGGCAGCGGATGGCGCAGCGCATTCAGGGTGGTGCCGGTGAAGTCCGCGGTCGAGCCGGGGATCATCAGCAGGCCGCCGTCGCTCCCGTGGGTGCGCATCTGGTCGAGGAACACCATCTGGTCCGGAAAGATGTTGGCCGCATCGCCGTGGTCGTCGTTGAGATGACGCAAATCCGGGTCCAGAAAGCACGGCGGCCCGGCCGACGGGATGACCCACGTCGCGCCCACCTGGGCGATGTACTGGCGGGCGCGGTCCATCTGCCGCTGCCGCTTCTGGACACCGAACGACTCCTTGGCGCGGGCCGGCATGTCGTACACCATCGGGTACCAGATCGCGCCGGAGTACTGCAGCATATGCACGTCGATGTGTCCGAAAGCCGAGCTCAGCATGTCGAGATCGACCGGCCGGGCGTCGTTCATGTTGAACGCGGTCGTCACGCCGTCGGAAACCACCAGCGCCGAGTCACCGAGCGGGCCGTCGGCCGGCGCCCGCAGGGCGATGATCATCACATCGAGGTCGCCCTTGGGGCCGCTGACCCGGTGCTTGACCGAGTTGCTGGTCTCGAAGAACCGGTAGAAACCCAGCTCCTGCAACGCGTTTCGCAGGTCCGGCACCGGGAAGTCGGGCAGCAGCACCACCGCGTCTTTGTTGACGTGCTCGAGAAGATTCTTGGCGTCGAAGTGGTCCTTGTGCAGGTGCGACACGTAGAGGTAGTCGCAGTCCCCCAGCCGGTCCCAGTCCAGGCCGCTGTTGTCGGGGAACGGAAACCAGGACGCGAAGTACGCGGGATTGACCCAGGGGTCGCAAAGAATGCTGCCCGCGGACGTCTCGATCAGAAATCCGGCGTGACCTACGCTTGTGACCTGCACAAACACCTTCCTGGGGCCGCTCAAGGGACCTGCGCGGCCCGCGGCCGGGTAACGGCTTTTTCAGCCTCCGAGCTTAGCGCGGGACGGCGTCTCGGTTTTCGGCACTTCGGCTGACTCAAGGGCTGACTCACAGCCGGGAGCATTAGGCTGATCAGCTGTGGAACCGGTATACGGGACTGTCATTCAACTTGCCCGCTTGATATGGCGCATACAGGGTCTCAAGATCACGGTCACGGGCGCCGAAAACCTGCCCAAGAGCGGGGGAGCGGTCATCGCCATCAACCACACCGGCTACCTCGATTTCACGTTCGCGGGGCTGCCCGCCTACCAGCAAGGTCTGGGCCGCAAGGTGCGCTTCATGGCCAAGCAGGAAGTGTTCGACCACAAGATCACCGGGCCGCTCATGCGCAGCCTGCGGCACATCTCCGTGAACCGGCAGAACGGGGCCGCCTCCTACGAGGAAGCGGTCCGGAACCTCAAGGACGGCGAGTTGGTCGGCGTCTACCCGGAAGCCACGATCAGCCGCAGCTTCGAGATCAAGGAATTCAAGTCGGGTGCGGCGCGGATGGCCGTCGAAGCCGGGGTGCCCATCGTTCCGGTGATCGTCTGGGGCGCGCAGCGCGTCTGGACCAAGGGGCACCCCAAGAAGCTGTTCCGTCCCAAGGTGCCCATCATGGTCGTCGTCGGTGAACCGATCGAACCGACGCTGGGCGTCGAGGAATTGAAGGGGCTGCTGCACTCGCGGATGCAACATCTGCTGGAGCGGGCCCAGGAAATGTATGGGCCGCACCCGGCGGGTGAGTTCTGGGTGCCGCGCCGGTTGGGCGGCAGTGCCCCATCGCTGGCCGAAGCTGCCCGGATGGACGCCGAGGAGGCGGCCGCTCGCGCGGCGCGCCGGGCCGGATCCGCGGGAGCGCCGGAGTAGCGATCGATGGTGGAACCGGTCTTCCGCGCGCTCGAGATCCTGGCTCGGCTGACGGTTCTGGCCACCGACACCCGGATCTCCTACGCCGGCGAGGAGAACATCCCCGACTCCGGTGGTGCCGTGATCGCGATCAACCACACCAGCTATGTCGACTTTCTGCCCGCCGCGCTGGCCGTGTATCGCCGGCGCCGCCGGCTCAGGTTCATGATCAAGGCCGAGATGCAGCAGGTGAAGATCGTCAACTTCCTGATCAAGCACACCCGGACCATTCCGGTGGACCGCGGTGCTGGCGCGGGCGCCTACGCGCTGGCGGTGCAGCGGCTGCGCGAGGGCGAGCTGGTCGGGGTGTATCCGGAGGCCACCATCAGCCGCAGTTTCGAGCTCAAGGAGTTCAAAACGGGCGCCGCCCGCATGGCCGTCGACGCGGACGTTCCGATCGTCCCGATCATCGTCTGGGGTGCGCACCGGATCTGGACCAAAGACCACCCGCGCACACTGGGCCGCACCAAGGTACCGATTAAAGTGCAGGTGGGCGCGCCGGTCACGGCGGCCGAAGACATCGCGCGGACCGACGCCGCCCTGCGCGAGTCGATGACCGCGCTGCTACACCAGGTGCAGGAGCGCTATCCGCACGAACCGGGTGCGTACTGGACGCCGCACCGGCTGGGCGGTGGGGCACCGACCATGGCGGAGGCTGCTCGGATGGAGGCGGACGAGGCCGCGGCCCGGGCCGCCGGTCGTGATGGACGATCGTCGCGGTAGGCGAAGGAGGACACATGCCTGAGGGCTTTTACCGGTTGTGCGAATGGGTCGTCCCGCCCATGGTCGCGATGCAGGGAACCAAGTTCACCTATCGCGGGCTGGAGAACATTCCGCAGTCGGGCGGTGCACTGCTGGCGCAGAACCACACCAGCTACCTGGACTGGCTGCCGACGCTGCTTGCCGTGCGTGAGCGGCGCCGGCGCGCCTACTTCATGATCAAGGCGGAAATGGCCGACGTGAAGGCGGTCAACTACGTCATCAACCACGCCAGGCTGATCCCGGTGGACCGCACTAACGGGCACGACGCGCTCGAGCTGGCCACGCGGCGCCTGCGGGACGGCGAGCTAATCGGGATGCACCCTGAAGCCACGATCAGCCGCAGTTTCGAGCTTCGGGAATTCAAGAGAGGTGCGGCCCGGATGGCGCTGGACGCCCAGGTGCCGATCGTTCCGGTCATCGTCTGGGGTGCCCATCGGATCTGGCCCAAGGATCATCCGAAGAAGGTGTGGCGCAACAAGGTTCCGATCACCGTCGCGGCAGGGCGGCCGTTGCCGCCGCACGGCACACCCGAGCAGCTCAACGCGGCGCTGCGCGAGGCGATGAACGCGCTGTTGTACCGGGTGCAGGAGGAGTACCCGCACCCCGAGGGCGAGTTCTGGGTGCCTCGGCGGCTCGGCGGCGCCGCGCCCACCCAGGATGATTCCCGGGCGATCCGCCTGTCGGAGTTGCAGGCGCGAATGCAGAAATACGGCACCGACGGCGTGACCCGTCCGGGGCAGGAGCAGAGCGGAGTGCATTGATCAGACCGGCGAGCCGCGAACGCGGAACCGTCAGATGACTTTGCCGGCGCTCATCGCCTGTGACGTCGACGGCACCCTGTTCGACGACAACGAAACCATCACTCCGCGCACCCGCGACGCCGTGCGTGCCGCCACCGCCGCCGGCGCGACGTTCGTCGTGGCGACGGGCCGGCCGCCGCGCTGGATACGTCCCGTCGTGGATGCGCTCGGCTTCGCGCCGATCGCGGTGTGCGCCAACGGTGCCGTCATCTATGACCCCGCGGCCGACCGGGTGCTGTCGGCGCGCACGCTGCCCGTGGACATGCTGGCCGAACTGGCGGAGCTCGCGACGCGCGTCATCCCGGGGGCCGGCCTGGCCGTCGAGCGAATCGGTGAACGCGCCCACGACACGGCGACCCCGCAGTTCATCAGCTCGCCCGGCTACGAACATGCCTGGCTGAACCCGGACAACACCGAGGTGTCGATCGAGGACCTGCTGAGCGCGCCGGCGATCAAGCTGCTCATCCGCCGAAGCGGCGCCCGCAGCGCCGATATGGCCGCCGCACTGGCCAGGCATGTCGGCATCGAGGGCGATATCACCTACTCCACCAACAACGGCCTGGTGGAAATCGTGCCGTTGGGCACCAGCAAGGCCACCGGTGTGGACGAGATCGCCAGGCCCCTGCAGATCGCCAGCGAAGAGGTGGTGGCGTTCGGCGACATGCCCAACGACCTACCGATGCTGCGCTGGGCCGGTCATGGCGTGGCGATGGGCAACGCCCATCCCGACGTGCTGAGTGCGGCCGACGAGGTCACCGCAGGCAACAATGACGACGGGGTGGGGCGCGTGCTGGAACGCTGGTGGCTCTGAGCGGGCTTTTCGGCTAAGTGGCGGAGGGGTGCGCCGGCAGCGAGAAGTGTTCGGGCGCGACGGTCGGACCGCTCGGGGACTCCGTCGACAGTGGCGTGGTGATGCCTTCCGCGACCTCGGTGACGTTGCCGGTCAGCCGATCGTAGTTAAGGGTTCCGTGCTGAAAGTTCTGCGTAATCCGTAGCGGCTCTTGAATTTCGGCGCTCGTCGGCAAGCCGAGCGGACCGCGTTCGTAGCTCAGCGAGGCCCAGGCGTCGTAGATCGCGCCGGTGATCGGCTGGGCGCCGGTTTCGGGCGACCAGTACATCGCTCCCCTGGCGAATGTGACGTACCGGGCGTCACCCTCCGCGCTGTCCTCCGGTGAGGTCGGCGCTCCCAGCGCGCTGTTCATGCCGCCCATCGCCTGCCAGTGGTCGTAAATCGCGCCGCCCTGCAGGGCCTTGATCAATTCCTCCGGCGGATCGTTGAAATGCGAAGCGATGTCGCGTACTTCGTCCATGAGCGCGTAGGCGGCGTTGCCCGGGCAGTCGGTGTTGCCGACGTCGCGGTGGGTGAAGATCGTGGGCAGCGTCGCGACGGAACCGGCCGGGTAGGTGGTGTAGTGGCTACCCGCCGACTCCAACGCCACGGTGCCCTTGGGGTCGACGCCGTCCAGGCCCAGCCGCCAGCCCAGCAGCCGGCCCAGGGTGCGCAGCTGGATCGGCGTCGGCGGTACGTCGTCGAAGTTGCCGATCATCGCCACACCCCAGGTGTTGCGGTTGAAGCCGCCGGTGTGGAAGGCCTCGACCGCTTTGGTGAGCCCCCCGGCGCTGCCCTCGAACACCTGGCCGTACTTGTCGACCAGGGCGTTGTAGGCGATGTCGCACCAGCCCAGGGTCTTGCTGTGATAGGTGTAGATGGCCTTGACGATCCCGGCCGATTCCAGCGGGGAGTAGTCGTTGCTGCCCGCGGTGTGGTGCACCACCCCGGCGCGAATCCCGTTGTCGTACTGCGGACTACCGCAACGCAGCGACTCGTCGGCGCCCCATTGCGCCCGGCTGATGATGGCCGGGGCTTGGCCGGGCATCAAGACCCCCGACGGTGGCGTCCACTGCGTTTCCGACGGCGCTTGCGGCGGGGAGATCAGGACGGCTGAGATGTTCTGCCCGAACGGTTGTTCCCGGGACGCAGGCTTGTAGCCGAGGCCGGTCTCGTTGGGCGGCGCGGGCGGCGGTTGGGTCACCGGCGCATCGATGGGACGGGTGACCGCGATCTGGACGGTGGTGGTGGTGCCGACGAACACCGGGTCGGTTCCGCGCGGTCCCTCGAGGGACCCGGCCGGCGTCGCGCCGTCGGGCGCCGCGGTTTCGTACTCGGTCTGGTACCAGGGCCCCCACGAACCGTCGAGACGCTTCGCTCGGACCCGGGTTGACGTGCCGGCCAGGTCGCCGGTGAGCGCCACTAGGGAAAACGGGGTGCTCTGCCCGATCTCGCGAACCGTGACGCCGCCGCCCAGCCCGACCAGCGGTTGTTCGGCCAGTTGGGTGCCGTGGGCCGGCGGCGGGCCGGCCGTGCGGCGGTCGCGCGTCGTGTCCGCCACCCAGGACACGATGACGACGGTCGCCGCGATGGCGGTGAGCAACGTCGTCGGCCCGCGACTAGGAGACACCAGGCGATGTTACTTGTGTTTCTAATGTTAATGATGAGACGACACGAACCGGGGCGGCGCGAATCTGCACGAAAATCGACGGCACCGCAGAAGAATCTGCGGTGCCGTCTGGTTGAAGGGTTCCCTTGAGGTCTACACGGGTGGCAGGACCGGCGCGGCAGCCGCCGCCGCCGGCAACGCACCGGCAGCGCCCGCGGCGGCCGGCAGGGCCCCCGCGGCACCCGGCAGAGCGCCTGCGGCACCCGGCAGAGCGCCCGCGGCGGCCGGCAGGGCACCGGCGGCACCCGGCAATGCACCCGCGGCGCCCGGCAGGGCACCGGCGGCACCCGGGAGTGCACCCGCGGCGCCGTGCTGCATACCCTGCGTGATCGCCGGCATCACCAGGCCCTTGAGCAGGTCGATGGCCTGGCCGGCGCCCAGCTGGTTGGCCGCCTGCATCACGTCGTTGACCAGGCCGCCGCCGCCGCTGCCGCTGCCGCTGCCTCCGCCCAGACCGGTGCCACCGCCACCGAGCGGCGAACCGCTGCCGAAGGACGACGGGTCGCCGAGGATCGGGTAGGTGCCGTCAGCGCCGGGATCCAAACTGGCCGGAGCGGTGATCGGCACTTCACCCGCGGCTGTCGGGGTGCCCAGTCCGGGCGTGACCGCGGTCGGGCTGGTCAGCCCGGGGTTGGAAAGCGCCGGATTGAGTCCCGCGCCCGGGGTCGCCACTCCGGCGCCCGGGGTGGTCGGTAGCGCGCCGGGCGCGGTGAGTCCCGGCGTCGTGGGCGTCAGGCCTGGGCTCGCCAGACCTGGGCTCGCCAGGCCTGGACTCGTCAGACCCGGGCTCGTCAAGCCGGGGCTGGTCAGGCCGGGACTGGTGAGTCCCGGGCTCGTCAAGCCCGGACTGGTGAGCCCTGGCGTACCGAGCCCTGGAGTGCCCAGGCCGGGACTGGTCAGGCCCGGAGTGCTGGCGGCGGTGCCCCCGTTCAGCGCGGGCACGGGGGGCAGGTTGATCCCGAATTGCGACAGCCCCTGCGACAGCGCTCCCATCAGCTCGCCGGGCAGGTCGGTCATCACGGCAGCCTGCTTGAAGTCGTGGTGCTCGGGCTGCTTGCCGCCGGCCGTCGATTCGTAGACAAGGAAGTATGCGCAAGGACTCGCCACTGCCAGGGCGGCGACCGCGCTCATGGCTGTCGAAAGCTTGCGTCGGCGTCGGTTCGGCACGGAAGTCTCCTCAATCTGGACAACTCATCTGAACTGTGTTGTTTCGGTGCGGTCCGCCGTCCTAGCTGGCGAGAACCACACAGAGTCGATGGTACGAGTGAGATTGCTGTGACTAGAGTGGTGATATTGAATCGTGAGGTAATTGCGACCCCGGTTGTGATCGGGCCGCTGAGGTGTCCCGCCCGCACCGTCATTCGGCCGAAGGCGGACTCCCTGGCCTCGCCAGATGGGTTAGACCCACGCGGTCGGATACCCTAAGCAACCGATGACCGCTCGTTTCGATCTCCTCGTCGTCGGCTCTGGATTCTTCGGCCTGACCATTGCCGAGCGCGCAGCCACCCAACTCGGGAAGCGCGTGCTCGTCGTGGAACGCCGCCCGCACATCGGTGGCAACGCCTATTCCGAGGCCGAGCCGCAGACGGGCATCGAGGTCCACAAGTACGGCGCCCACCTGTTCCACACCTCTAATAAGAGGGTCTGGGACTACGTCCGGCAGTTCACCGACTTCACCGATTACCGGCACCGGGTGTTCGCCATGCACAACGGGCAGGCCTACCAGTTCCCGATGGGGCTGGGCCTGGTGTCGCAGTTCTTCGGCAGATACTTCACCCCGGACGAGGCGCGCCGGCTGATCGCCGAGCAGGCCGCCGAGATCAAAACCGAGGACGCGCAGAACCTAGAGGAGAAGGCGATCTCGCTGATCGGCCGGCCGCTGTACGAGGCGTTCGTCAAGGGCTACACGGCCAAGCAGTGGCAGACCGATCCCAAGGAGCTCCCGGCCGCCAACATCACCCGGCTGCCGGTGCGCTACACCTTCGACAACCGGTACTTCAGCGACACCTACGAGGGACTACCGGTCGACGGCTACACGGCCTGGCTGCAGAACATGGCCGCCGACGACCGCATCGAGGTGCGGCTGGACACCGACTGGTTCGAGGTTCGCGACCAGCTGCGCGCGGAAAGCCCGGACGCGCCCGTCGTGTACACCGGCCCGCTGGACCGCTACTTCAACTACTCCGAGGGCCGGCTCGGTTGGCGCACACTGGACTTCGAGGTGGAAGTGTTGCCGATCGGGGATTTCCAGGGAACGCCGGTGATGAACTACAACGATCCCGACGTGCCGTTTACCCGCATCCACGAGTTCCGGCACTTTCACACCGAGCGCGACTACCCCACCGACAAGACGGTGATCATGCGGGAGTTCTCGCGATTCGCCGAAGACGACGACGAGCCCTACTATCCGATCAACACCGAGGCCGACCGCACCCTGCTGGCCGCGTACCGAGCGCGGGCGAAGGCCGAAACCGCCTCCGCCAAGGTGCTTTTCGGTGGCCGGTTGGGCACCTATCAATATCTGGACATGCACATGGCGATTGCCAGTGCATTGAACATGTACGACAACACCGTCGCACCGCACCTGCGCGACGGCGCACCTCTGGTGGAAGAAGGCGCGGGGGCAAGCGCGCCGGCGACGACGCAGATCGAAGCGAGGGGGAGGAGCGGCGCCTGATGACTGCTGTAAGCCTGCTTTCCAGAATCATCCTGCCGCGTCCGGGTGAGCCCCTGGACGTGCGCAAGCTGTACCTGGAGGAATCGACCACCAATGCGCGGCGCGCGCACGCGACCAGCCGCACTTCGCTGGAGATCGGCAAAGAGTCCGAGGTGTCGTTCGCCACCTACTTCAATGCGTTCCCCGCGAGCTACTGGCGCCGCTGGTCGATCTGTACCTCGGTGGTGCTGCGGGTCGAGTTGACCGGAACCGGCCGCGTCGACGTGTACCGGACGAAGGCCACCGGAGTGCGGATCTCCGTGGACGGCCGCCAATTCGTCGGCACCGACGACCAGCCGGCCATCGTCGAGATCGAGGTGCCGCTCAGGCCGTTCGAGGACGGCGGCTGGGTCTGGTTCGACATCACCACCGACACCGTGGTCAACCTGGTGAGCGGTGGCTGGTATGCGACCGAGCCCGCCCCGGGCGCGGCCAACATCGCCGTCGGCATCCCCACGTTCAATCGGCCCGCCGACTGCGTCAACGCGCTGGCCGACCTGACCGCGGATCCGTTGGTGGACGAGGTGATTGGGGCGGTGATCGTCCCCGACCAGGGCGTGCGCAAGGTGCGTGATCACCCGGACTTCCCGGCCGCCGCCGCCGGCCTGGGCAACCGGCTGTCCATCCACGACCAGCCCAATCTCGGTGGTTCCGGCGGCTACAGCCGGGTGATGTACGAGGCGCTGAAAAACACCGACTGCCAACAGATTCTGTTCATGGACGACGACATCCGCATCGAGCCGGACACAATCCTGCGGGTGCTCGCGTTGCACCGCTTCGCCAAGACGCCGATGCTCATCGGCGGCCAGATGCTCAACCTGCAGGAGCCGTCGCACCTGCACATCATGGGCGAGGTCGTCAACCAGTCGAACTTCATGTGGACCGCCGCACCGCACGCGGAGTACGACCATGACTTCGCCCAATTCCCGTTGAACGACAAGAACGCTCGGAGCGCGCTGCTGCACCGGCGCATCGACGTCGACTTCAACGGCTGGTGGACGTGCATGATCCCGCGTCAGGTCGCCGAGGAGCTGGGCCAGCCGCTGCCGCTGTTCATCAAGTGGGACGACGCCGAATACGGCCTGCGCGCCGGGGAGCACGGGTATCCGACGGTGACGCTGCCGGGTGCGGCGATCTGGCACATGGCCTGGAGCGACAAGGACGACGCCATCGACTGGCAGGCCTACTTCCATTTGCGCAACCGGCTGGTGGTCGCCGCGATGCACTGGGACGGCGATGTCACCGGGCTGGTTCGCAGTCACCTGAAGGCGACCCTGAAACACCTTGCCTGCCTTGAGTATTCGACGGTGGCTATCCAGAACCGGGCCATCGACGACTTTCTGGCCGGGCCCGAGCACATTTTCTCGATCCTGGAATCCGCTCTGCCCGAGGTGCATCGGCTGCGCAAGGAATACCCGGACGCGGTGGTGCTGCCGGCGGCGAGCGAACTGCCCCCGCCGGCGAACAAGACGAGGGCGATGAAGCCGCCGGTCAACCCGCTGTCGATCGGTTATCGGCTGGCCCGCGGCATCGCGCACAACGCAACCAAGGCCGACCCCGAAGCCCACCGGCGCCCGGAGTTCAACGTGCCCACCCAGGACGCGCGCTGGTTCCGGTTGTGCACCGTCGACGGCGTCACCGTGACGACCGCCGACGGGTGCGGGGTGGTCTACCGGCAGCGCGACCGCCGCAAGATGTTCCAGCTGCTGTTCGCCTCGCTGCGGCGGCAGCGCCGGCTGGCGAGCCGGTTCGATGAGATGCGCAAAACGTACCGGGATGCGTTGCCCGTGCTGTCCAGCAAGCAGAAGTGGGAGACGGCGCTGCTACCTGCCGAGCGAGAGCATGCCTGAATCGCCACCCCCTACGGGTGAGGTGGCCGCGCTGGTGGCTGTGCAGTCGGCCTTGGCCGACCGGCCCGGCGTGCTGACGGCCGCGCGCGGTCTGTCGCATTTCGGCGAGCACAGCATCGGCTGGCTGGCGGTGGCGGCGGTGGGTGCGCTGCTGATGCCGAAGCGGAGCGTGGAGTGGCTGATGGCGGGGGCCGGCGCATTCGCCGCGCACGCCGCCGCCGTGTTGGTCAAGCGGGTGGTGCGGCGTAAGCGGCCCAACGATCCGGCCGTCGTGGTGAACGTCGGCACGCCCAGCCAGCTGAGTTTCCCGTCAGCGCATGCCACCTCGACGACGGCCGCGGCCATCCTGATGGGCCGGATCACCGGTCTGCCGCTGCCCGCCGTCTTGGTTCCCCCGATGGCGTTGTCGCGGATGCTGCTGGGGGTGCACTATCCCAGCGACGTGGCGTGCGGCATCGCTCTGGGAGCCATCGTCGCCCGAATCACCGTCCGGCTCGAGGGCCGGGCGCGGAAGGTCTGGCCGAATGAGTGAGGACGTGGTGACCGGGCCCCCGGGCAACGTGGTGATCGGGGTGGTCAAGGCGATTCGCCCGCGCCAGTGGGTGAAGAACGTCCTGGTGCTGGCCGCGCCGCTGGCCGCATTGGGCGGTCCGGTCCGCTACCACTTGCACGACGTGCTGGACAAGGCCTACCCGGCCCTGGGCGCGTTCGCGGCGTTCTGCCTGGCCGCGTCGTCGATCTACCTGATCAACGACGCGCGCGACGTCGAGGCCGACCGCGAGCACCCCACCAAGAGGTTCCGCCCGATCGCCGCGGGCGTCGTGCCGGAGTGGCTGGCCTACGCCCTGGCGGTGGTGCTGGGAATCGCCGCACTGGTTATCGGCTGGTGGATCACACCCAATCTGGCGCTGGTGCTGGCCGTCTACCTCGCAATGCAACTGGGCTACTGCTATGGCCTGAAACATCAAGCGGTGATGGACATCTGCATCGTGTCGTCGGCCTATCTGCTGCGGGCCATCGCAGGGGGTGCGGCCACCGACATCCGTCTGACCCAGTGGTTCTTGCTGGTGATGGCGTTCGGGTCGCTGTTCATGGTGGCCGGCAAGCGGTACGCCGAGCTACAACTGGCCGAGCGCACCGGGGCCAAGATCCGCAAGGCGCTGGAGAACTACACCAGCACCTATCTGCGGTTCGTCTGGACGTTGTCGGCCACGGCGCTGGTGGTCTGCTACGGGCTGTGGGCGTTCGACCGGGAGCACGGCGCGGCGGGCTGGTTCGTGGTGTCCATGGTCCCGTTCACCATCGCCATCCTGCGGTACGCGGTGGACGTGGACGGCGGGCTGGCGGGCGAGCCCGAGGACATCGCGCTGCGGGACCGGGTGCTGCAGCTGCTGGCGGTGACGTGGATCGCGACAGTTGGAGCCGCCGTTGCCTTCGGCTAGCTCCGAACTGCAGGCCCTCAAGGCGCGCATGATGCGCGGCCGGCCGGTCATCAGACGGTTGGGCTGGCCGGTATTCCCCTACACCGCCATGGTCAGGGTCAGCCTGTGGATCAGCGTGGTGGTGGTCGCCGTCCTGTTCGCCTGGGGTGCCTGGCAGCGGCGCTGGATCGCCGACGACGGGCTGATCGTGCTGCGCACGGTCCGCAACCTGCTGGCCGGCAACGGCCCGGTCTTCAATCAGGGCGAGCGCGTGGAGGCCAACACCTCCACGGCCTGGACCTACCTGATGTACGTCGGCAGCTGGGTGGGCGGGCCGATGCGCATGGAATACGTGGCGCTGGCGCTGGCCCTGACGCTCTCGGTGCTGGGCGTGGCGCTCCTGATGCTGGGGGCCGCCCGGTTGTATGCGCCCAGCCTGCGGGGCCGCAGGGCGGTCATGCTGCCCGCCGGGGCGTTGGTCTACGTCGCGCTGCCGCCCGCGCGTGACTTCGCCACCTCGGGGCTGGAGAGCGGGCTGACGCTGGCCTACCTCGGTCTGCTCTGGTGGATGATGGTGTGCTGGGCCCAGCCGGTGCGCAACCGCCCGGATCGCAGGCTCTTCATCGGGGTGTTGGCGTTCGTGGCCGGTTTCAGCGTCTTGGTTCGGCCCGACCTGGCGCTGATGGGCGGGCTGGCGCTGATCATGATGCTGATCGCGGCGCGGACGTGGCGGCGCCGGGTGCTGGTCGTGGTCGCCGGTGGCCTGCTGCCGGTGGGCTACGAGATCTTCCGGATGGGCTACTACGGCCTGCTGGTGCCCGGCACCGCCCTGGCCAAGGATGCGGCCGGCGACAAGTGGTCCCAGGGCATGATCTACCTCTCGAATTTCGACGCGCCCTACGTGGTCTGGGTGCCGGTGGTGCTCCTCGTGCCGCTGGGGGTGCTGCTGCTCGCGGCCCGCCGACGGCCGTCGTTCCTGCGCCCCGCGCTCTCGCCCGACTACGGTCGGCTGGCCCGGGCGGTCCAAAGCCCCCCGGCCGTCGTGGCCTTCGTTCTGGTGAGCGGCCTGCTGCAGGCGCTCTACTGGATCCGGCAGGGCGGCGACTTCATGCATGGGCGGGTGCTGCTGGCGCCGCTGTTCTGCCTGCTGGCCCCGGTGGCCGTGATCCCGGTGGCGATACCGGACGGCCAGGACTACTCGCGGGAGACGGGCTATTGGGTGGCCGGTGCGGCGGGCGCGCTCTGGCTGGGTGTGGCGGGTTGGTCACTGTGGGCGGCCAATTCGCCGGGGATGGGTGACGACGCCACCCACGTGACCTACTCCGGCATCGTCGACGAGCGGCGCTTCTACGCGCAGGCCACCGGGCACGCGCATCCACTGACCGCCGCCGACTACCTGGGTTATCCGCGGATGGCGGCCATCCTGACGGCCCTCGAGAACACCCCCGACGGCGCGTTACTGCTGCCGTCGGGCAATTACATCCAGTGGGACCTGGTGCCGCAGGCGCAGCCTGGCCCCGGCAAGCCCCCCGAAAAGCCGCAGCACATAGTGTTTTTCACCAACCTCGGCATGGTGGGAATGAACGTCGGGCTGGACGTCAGGGTGATCGACCAGATCGGATTGGCCAATCCGCTTGCGCAACACACGGAACGGTTGAAGCACGGCCGCATCGGCCACGACAAGAACCTCTTCCCGGATTGGGTGATCGCCGACGGACCATGGGTGAAGGTGTATCCCGGTATCCCGGGTTATCTGGACATGCAATGGGTCGCGGAGGCGGTAACCGCCTTGCAATGCCCCGAGACCAAGGCGGTGCTGAGTTCGGTGCGCGCACCGATGACCCCGCACCGATTCCTCTCCAACCTGGTGCATTCCTATGAATTCACCAAGTACCGGATCGACCGCGTTCCGCGCTACGAGCTCGCCAGATGCGGACTGCCGGTGCCCGAAGAGGTCCCGCCGCCGTCTCGCGAGTAAGCCGCGCGCAGAAGAATTTTCGGCCAATCTCAAAACGATCACGATCCACGCCCGCGAAAGATTGCCAGCAACTTCACATTTGGGCCTTCACCAGCTGGCACAAGTGCCCAAGCACATGCGAAAACGCCGCCAACGGCGCCGGCGTTTGGCCTGGAAAACATCGGGTAACGATCGCCGACTGACGCTTTGCGGTGCGGTCTCGATGCGACTCGACGGCTACAGGTGTGGTTGACTACACGAGCACTGCTGCGCCTGATCGCATGCAGTACGACCCAAATCAAGGACGCGTCCGGATGCTGGGCGCGCCGAGAAGGATGAGGAAGCAAGGATGACGCTTGTCGACAGGTTTCGCGGCGCCGTGGCAGGTATGCCGCGCCGGCTCGTGGTGGCGGCCGCTGGTGCGGCCCTGCTCTCGGGCCTGATTGGCGCCGTGGGGGGCTCGGCGACCGCCGGCGCGTTCTCGCGCCCCGGTCTGCCGGTGGAGTACCTGCAGGTTCCTTCCGCAGGGATGGGCCGCGATATCAAGGTTCAGTTCCAAAGCGGTGGGGCCAACGCGCCCGCGCTCTACCTGCTCGACGGTATGCGCGCCCAGGACGACTTCAACGGCTGGGACATCAACACCCCGGCGTTCGAGTGGTACAACCAGTCGGGCATCGCCGTGGTCATGCCGGTCGGCGGCCAGTCCAGCTTCTACTCCGACTGGTACAAGCCCGCCTGCGGTAAGGCCGGCTGCACCACCTACAAGTGGGAGACCTTCCTGACCAGCGAGCTGCCCGCGTACCTCGCGGCGCAAAAGCAGGTCAAGTCGACCAACAACGCCGCCGTGGGTCTGTCGATGGCCGGTTCGTCGGCCCTGATCCTCGCCGCATACCACCCGAACCAGTTCGTTTACGCCGGCTCGCTGTCGGCCCTGCTGGACCCGTCGCAGGGCATGGGTCCGTCGCTGATCGGCCTCGCCATGGGTGACGCCGGTGGCTACAAGAAGGACGACATGTGGGGGCCGTCGAGCGACCCGGCGTGGGCGCGCAACGACCCGTCGCTGCAGGTCAGCAAGCTGGTCGCGAACAACACCCGCATCTGGGTGTACTGCGGTAACGGCAAGCCGTCCGACCTCGGTGGCGACAACCTGCCCGCGAAGTTCCTGGAGGGCTTCGTGCGGACCAGCAACCTGAAGTTCCAGGACGCGTACAAGGCCGCCGGCGGCAACAACGCGGTGTGGAACTTCGACGCCAACGGCACGCACGACTGGCCGTACTGGGGCGCGCAGCTGCAGGCGATGAAGCCTGACCTGCAGGCGACCCTGGGTGCCACCCCGGGCGCCGGTCCGGCCACGGCCGCGACTCCTGCCGGGAACGGTCAGACCGGCCAGGGCACCTAAGCCCAAGAACGACGCGACTGGCGGCGGAAACCCCTAGGGGTTTCCGCCGCTGGTTGTTTTGGTGTGTGATTTGTTTCACTACCCCGCGGGCGGGGGAACTACGGCGCTGGCTAATGTGCTCCACAGCGACTAGACGATGGAGGGTGGACATGAGGGTCGTGCGGGGTATGCCAGCGCTTCTTCGGATGATCTCGGTGGCCGCGCTGGCGGTCGGCTTGATCGGCGTGACGGTGACGGGCGGGCCCGCCGGCCGGGCTCGGGCGGCCGGTTACGAGAGCCTGATGGTGCCGTCGGCGGCGATGGGCCGCGACATCCCGGTCGCCTTCCTGGCCGGCGGTCCGCACGCGGTCTATCTGCTGGACGCCTTCAATGCGGCGCCGGACGTCAGCAATTGGGTCACCGCGGGCAACGCGATGAACACGCTGGGCGGTAAGGGCATCTCGGTGGTGGCGCCCGCCGGCGGTGCGTGGAGCATGTACACCAACTGGGAGCAGGACGGCAGCAAGCAGTGGGACACCTTCCTGTCCAGCGAGCTGCCCAACTGGCTGTCCGCCAACAAGGGCCTGGCGCCCGGTGGCCACGCCGCCGTCGGCGCCTCGCAGGGCGGCTACGGCGCGATGGCGCTGGCCGCGTTCCACCCCGACCGCTTCGGCTTCGCCGGTTCGCTGTCCGGATTCCTGTACCCATCGAGCACCAACTACAACGGGGCGATCCTGGCCGGCCTGCAACAATTCGGCGGTGTGGACGGCAACGGGATGTGGGGCGCCCCGCAGCTCGGTCGGTGGAAGTGGCACGACCCCTACGTGCACGCGTCGTTGCTGGCGCAGAACAACACTCGCGTCTGGGTCTACAGCCCGACGAATATGGGCGGCGACGACGCCGCCATGATTGGCCAGGCGGGCGCGGCGATGGGCAGCTCGCGGGAGTTCTATCAGCAGTACCGCAGCAACGGCGGGCACAACGGTCACTTCGACTTCCCGGGCGGCGGCGACAACGGCTGGGGCTCGTGGTCGGGGCAACTGGGGGCCATGTCGGGCGACATCGTCGGCGCCATTCGGTAGCGGGGCGCTGCGGGTCGCTGCCCGGCGGATCCAGTCGGGGGAGCCGGTACCGTGTAGTGGTGTGCGGCAGGGGTCGGGAGGACCGCGTCGCGATCCACCCACTCTGCTAGCAGGAGAACATGGCTACCAACGCCCGGCGTAAGCGCCACCGAGTCCTCGCCTGGGCCGCCGCGTGTGCGATGGCGGTCGTGGTGTTGTTGGTGATCGTGGCCGTGGTGGTCTTGCTGCGCAACCGCGAGTCGCCGCCCAGCGCGGTGCCGCCCGGCGTCCTGCCTTCGCCGTCGACGACCACCCACCCGCACAAGCCCCGCCCCGCTTCGCAGGACGCGTCGTGCCCCGACGTCCAGCTGGTCAACATCCCCGGCACCTGGGAGTCCGCCCCGCAGGACGATCCGATCAACCCGATGCAATTCCCCAACGCGTTGCTGCACAAGGTGACCACGGCGGTCAGCCAGCAGTTCCCCGCGTCCCGGGTGCAGGAGTACACCACCCCCTACACCGCGCAGTTCCATAACCCCCTCGGCGGTGACACGCAGATGTCGTACAACGAAAGCCGCGCCGAGGGCACCCGCGCGACGGTCCAGGCAATGACGGACATGAACGCCAAGTGCCCGCTCACCAGTTACGTGCTGACGGGTTTCTCCCAGGGCGCGGTGATCGCCGGTGACATCGCCAGCGACATCGGCAACGGTCGGGGACCCGTCGACGACGACCTGGTGCTCGGTGTGACGTTGATCGCCGACGGTCGCCGTCAGCCCGGGGTGGGCAACGACATCGGGCCCAATCCGCCGGGGCAGGGCGCCGAGGTCACGCTGCACGAGGTGCCGGTGCTGTCCGGGCTGGGGTTGACCATGACCGGAGCCCGGCCCGGTGGTTTCGGCGCGCTCAACGACAAGACCAACGAGATCTGCGCGCCCGGCGACCTCATCTGCGCCGCGCCGCAAGAGGCGTTCAGCGTGGCCAACCTGCCCAACACGCTCAACACCCTGGCGGGGAATGGCGGGCAGCCCATCCACGCCTTGTACGCGACGACGCAGTTCTGGAACGCCGACGGGCAGGCTGCGACGGATTGGACCTTGAATTGGGTTCAAGGACTGATCAACAATGCGCCGCACCCCAAACATGGATGACCGGCCGCGGGACACAGCAGCCAGGAGCCCGTTGCGGGTGCAGATCAGCGGTACCTTGTGATTTGGTGTGCTGCGGGCAGCCCCTTAACATTAAGAGGAATTTAAGAGCTATAAGACTTTGTTGCGGACCCGGTCCTGGTAGACGCCGGCCTGTGATCAGCAGGAGGCTGGCGCCCGAGGCGCCTCGCGAGGGCTGGCCCGCGTAGAGATGGAAACCGTCGGCGTGGCCGACCAGAGGACAACAACGTCGGCGTCGCCGACCTAAAACAGGTGTGACAGGAGCGCGGCATGGTTTACCACAACCCGTTCATCGTGAATGGAAAGATCAGGTTCCCGGACAACACCAACCTGGTCAAGCACGTTGAGAAGTGGGCGAGGGTTCGTGGCGACAAGCTGGCCTACCGTTTCATCGACTATTCCACCGAGCGCGACGGGGTGTACCGCGACATCGTCTGGCGCGACTTCAGCGCCCGCAACAGGGCGGTGGGCGCCCGGCTGCAGCAGGTCACCCAGCCCGGTGACCGCATCGCCATCCTGTGCCCGCAGAACCTGGACTACCTGATCGCCTTCTTCGGCGCGCTGTACGCCGGCCGGATCGCGGTGCCGCTGTTCGACCCGGGCGAACCGGGCCACGTGGGCCGGCTGCACGCCGTGCTCGACGACTGCACGCCGTCGACCATCCTGACCACCACCGAGGCCGCCGAAGGCGTCCGCAAGTTCATCCGCGCCCGTTCGGCCAAGGAACGGCCCCGGGTGATCGCCGTCGACGCGGTGCCCACCGAGGTGGCCTCTACCTGGGTGGAGCCCGAGGCCGACGAGAACACCATCGCCTACCTGCAGTACACGTCCGGTTCCACCCGGACCCCGACCGGCGTGATGATCAGCCATCTGAACCTGCCCACCAACGTGTTGCAGGTGCTCAACGGGCTGGAAGGCAAGGAGGGTGACCGCGGCCTGTCCTGGCTGCCTTTCTTCCACGACATGGGCCTGATCACGGCACTGCTGTCCCCGGTTCTGGGCCACAACTTCACCTTCATGACGCCGGCCGCGTTCGTGCGCCGCCCCGGCCGCTGGATCCGCGAGATGGCGCGCAAGCCCGACGACGAGCCGGGCTCCGAACTGTTCACCGTCGCCCCCAACTTCGCGTTCGAGCACGCCGCGGTGCGCGGCGTGCCCAAGGAGGGCGAGCCGCCGCTGGACCTGAGCAACGTCAAGGGGATCCTCAACGGCAGTGAGCCGGTGTCCCCCGCGTCGATGCGCAAGTTCTTCGAGGCGTTCGCGCCGTACGGCCTGCGGGAGACGGCGATCAAGCCGTCCTACGGCCTGGCCGAGGCGACGTTGTTCGTGTCCACCACGCCGATGGACGAAGCGCCCACCGTCATCCATGTCGACCGCGACGAGCTCAACAGGCAACGCTTCGTCGAGGTGGCCCCCGACGCGCCGAAAGCCGTCGCGCAGGTCTCGGCGGGCGTCATCGGTGTCGACGAGTGGGCCGTCATCGTCGACCCCGATACGGCCAGCGAGCTGCCCGACGACCAGATCGGCGAGATCTGGCTGCACGGCAAGAACCTCGGCCTCGGCTACTGGGGCAGGGAGGCGGAGACCCAGGAGACTTTCCGCAATATCCTCAAGTCGCGCATCAGCAAGTCGCACGCCGAGGGAGCCGAGGACGATGGGCTGTGGGTTCGCACCGGCGACTACGGCACCTACCACAACGGACACCTCTACATAGCGGGCCGGATCAAGGACCTGGTCATCATCGACGGCCGCAACCACTACCCGCAGGACCTGGAGTACTCGGCGCAGGAAGCCAGCCGGGCCCTGCGCACCGGATATGTGGCCGCGTTCTCCGTCCCGGCCAACGAGCTGCCGCAGGTGGTGTTCGACAACCCGCACACGGGCCTGAAGCACGACCGCGATGACAGCTCCGAGCAGCTGGTGATCGTGGCCGAGCGTGCCCCCGGCACGCACAAGCTCGACTACCAGCCGATCGCGGACGAGATCCGGGCGGCCATCGCCGTCCGTCACGGGGTGACCGTCCGCGACCTGCTGCTGGTGCAGGCCGGAACGATTCCGCGCACCTCCAGCGGCAAGATCGGGCGCCGCGCGTGCCGCGCCGCCTACCTCGACGGCAGCCTGCGTAGCGGCGTCGGTTCCCCGACCGCCTTCGCCGGCGCTAACGACTGAACCCAGGAACCATGGCTGAACTAGACGACCCCCAAGACCAGCAGGAGAATCTGCCCAACACGAAGACCGACTTGGGCGCCGGCGATGATGCAGTGGGGGCACCTCCCGCTTGCGGGGGACGAAGCGATGCTGAGAAGCGGCGCACAATGACGGTCCCCGAGTTGCGCGAGTGGCTGCGCAACTGGGTGGGCCGGGCCGTCGGGAAGTCACCGGACGACATCGACGAGTCGGTACCGATGGTCGAGCTGGGCCTGTCGTCGCGCGACGCCGTGGCGATGGCCGCCGACATCGAGGACATGACCGGTGTCACGCTGTCGGTCGCGGTGGCGTTCCAGCATCCGACCATCGAGTCGCTCGCCACGCGGATCATCGAGGGCGAGCCCGAGATCGACACCTCGGGCGACGACGTTTCGGACTGGACGCGCAACGGCCCGGCCGACCGTGTCGACATCGCGATCGTGGGCTTGTCGACCCGGTTGCCCGGCGACATGAACACCCCCGACGAGACGTGGCGGGCGCTGATGGAGGGCCGCGACGCCATCACCGACTTGCCGGAGGGGCGCTGGGAAGAGTTCCTGGAGGAGCCGCGGCTGGCCGAGCGGCTGGCGAAGGCCCGCACCCGCGGCGGCTACCTGACGGACATCAAGGGTTTCGACTCCGAGTTCTTCGCGGTGGCCAAGACCGAAGCCGACAACATCGACCCGCAGCAGCGGATGGCGCTGGAGCTGACCTGGGAGGCGCTCGAGCAGGCGCACATCCCGGCGTCGAGCTTGCGCGGACAGTCCGTCGGCGTTTACGTCGGAGTCTCCAACAACGACTACAGCTTCCTGGCGGTGTCCGACCCGACCGTCGCGCACCCCTACGCCATCACCGGCACCGCGACGTCGATCATCGCCAACCGGGTCTCCTACTTCTACGACTTCCGCGGTCCGTCGGTCGCCGTCGACACCGCGTGCTCGAGCTCGCTGGTGGCCATCCACCAGGCCGTGCAGGGCCTGCGCAACGGCGAGGCCGACGTCGCGGTCGCCGGTGGCGTCAACGCGCTGATCACGCCCGTGGTGACGCTCGGTTTCGACGAGATCGGCCAAGTCTTGTCCCCCGACGGCCGGATCAAGTCGTTCTCCTCGGACGCCGACGGCTACACCCGCTCCGAGGGTGGCGGGATGCTGGTGCTCAAGCGGGTCGACGACGCCCGCCGCGACGGCGACCAGATTCTGGCCGTGATCGCGGGCAGCGCGGTCAACCACGACGGCCGGTCCAACGGCCTGATCGCGCCGAACCAGGATGCGCAGGCCGACGTGCTGCGCCGGGCTTACAAGGACGCCGGCATCGACCCGCGCACCGTCGACTACATCGAGGCGCACGGCACCGGGACCGTCCTGGGCGACCCGATCGAGGCCGAGGCCCTGGGCCGCGTCGTCGGCCGGGGACGTCCGGCCGATCGCCCGGCTCTGCTGGGTGCGGTGAAAACCAATGTGGGTCACCTGGAGTCGGCGGCCGGCGCGGCCAGCATGGCCAAGGTGGTGCTGGCCCTGCAGCACGACAAGCTGCCGCCGTCGATCAACTTCGCCGGGCCCAGCCCCTACATCGACTTCGACGCGATGCGCCTGAAGGTGATCGACCAGCCCACCGATTGGCCGCGGTACGGCGGCTACGCGCTGGCCGGGGTGTCGAGCTTCGGCTTCGGCGGTGCCAACGCGCACCTGGTGGTGCGCGAGGTGCTGCCGCGCGACGTGATCGAACGCGAACCCGAGCCCGCGCCCGAACCGCAGGCCGCGGCCGAAACCGCCGATGCCCCCACCATGGAGAGTCACGCGCTGCGCTTCGACGACTTCGGCAACATCATCCCGGACGCCGAGGCGGCCGAGGAGGACGAAGACTACGAGCTGCCCGGCGTCACCGACGAGGCGCTGCGGCTGAAAGAGATCGCACTGGAGGAGCTCGCCGCGCAGGAGGCGGAGGAGCCGACCAAACCCCTGATCCCGCTGGCCGTTTCGGCCTTCTTGACCTCGCGCAAGAAGGCGGCGGCCGCCGAGCTGGCCGACTGGATGGAAAGCCCGGAGGGTCAGGCGTCGTCGCTGGAATCGATCGGGCGGGCGCTGTCGCGGCGCAACCACGGCCGCTCCCGGGCGGTGGTGCTGGCGCACGACCACGAAGAGGCCATCAAGGGCCTGCGCGCGGTGGCCGAGGGCAAGCAGCGGCCGGGCGTGTTCAGCGTCGACGGGCCGGTGACCAACGGCCCGGTGTGGGTGCTGGCCGGGTTCGGCGCGCAGCACCGCAAGATGGGCAAGAGCCTGTACCTGCGCAACGAGGTCTTCGCCGAGTGGATCGAGAAGGTCGACGCGCTGGTCCAGGACGAGCTGGGTTACTCGGTGCTCGAGCTGATCCTCGACGACTCGCAGGATTACGGCATCGAGACCACCCAGGTCACCATCTTCGCGATCCAGATCGCGCTGGGCGAGCTGCTCAAACATCACGGCGCCAAGCCCGCCGCGGTGGTCGGTCAGTCGCTGGGTGAGGCGGCGTCGGCGTACTTCGCCGGCGGTTTGTCGCTGCGCGACGCCACCCGGACCATCTGCTCGCGCTCGCACCTGATGGGTGAGGGCGAGGCGATGCTGTTCGGCGAATACATCCGGCTGATGGCGCTGGTGGAGTACTCCGCCGACGAGATCAAGACGGTGTTCTCCGACTTCCCGGACCTGGAGGTGTGCGTCTACGCCGCCCCCACGCAGACCGTCATCGGCGGTCCGCCCGAGCAGGTGGACGCGATCATCGCCCGCGCGGAGTCCGAGGGCAAGTTCGCCCGCAAGTTCCAGACCAAGGGCGCCAGCCACACCCAGCAGATGGACCCGCTGCTCGGGGAGCTCGCCGCGGAGCTGCAAGGCATCAAGCCGACGAGCCCGACCGTCGGGATTTACTCGACCGTGCACGAGGGCACCTACATCAAGCCCGGCGGCGAGCCGATCCACGACGTCGACTACTGGAAGAAGGGGCTGCGCCACAGCGTCTACTTCACCCACGGCGTCCGTAACGCCGTCGACAGCGGGCACACCACCTTCTTGGAGCTTGCGCCCAATCCGGTCGCGCTCATGCAGGTCGGACTGACCACGGCCGCGGCCGGGCTGCACGACGCCCAGCTGATCCCGACGCTGGCCCGCAAGCAGGACGAGGTCGAGTCGATGGTCTCGACCATGGCGCAGCTCTACGTCTACGGCCACGACCTCAACATCTGGACGCTGTTCACCCGTGCCGCCGGACCGGCAGACTACGCGAACATCCCGCCGACCCGGTTCAAGCGCAAGGAGCACTGGCTGGACGTGCACTTCGCGCACGGCGGCAGCTCGGCGCTCATGCCGGGCAACCATGTCGCGCTGCCCGACGGCCGCCACGTCTGGGAGTTCCACCCCCGCGGTGCGACGGACCTCGCCGCCCTGGTGAAAACCGCTGCGGCCGAGGTGCTTCCGGACGCGCAACTCGCGGCGGCCGAACAGCGTGCGGTTCCCGGCGAGGGCGCCCGGCTGGTGACGACGCTGACCCGGCACCCCCGCGGCGCGTCGGTGCAGGTGCATGCCCGCATCGACGAGTCCTTCACGCTGGTCTACGACGCGCTGGTGGCCCGGGCCGGGGAAGCCGGCGTCGCCCTGCCGGCCGCGGTCGGTGCCGCAGCGGCGATCACCGCCCCGTCCAACGGGGCGGCGGCCGCGCCGGAGACGCCCGTCGAGGAGGCCGACGCCGAAACCCTGACGGACAGCCTGACCAACCGGTACTTCTCGGCCAGCATGGGCAAATGGTCGCCGGAGTCGGGCGAGACCGTCGCGGAGCGCCTGGGCCTGATCGTCGGCTCGGCCATGGGTTATGAACCAGAGGACCTGCCGTGGGAGGTGCCGCTGATCGAGCTCGGCCTGGACTCGCTGATGGCGGTGCGGATCAAGAACCGCGTCGAGTACGACTTCGACCTGCCGCCGATCCAATTGACGGCGGTCCGCGACGCCAACCTCTACAACATCGAGGAGCTGATCAAGTACGCGGTCGAGCACCGCGACGAGGTCGAGCAGCTGCACGAATACCAGAAGACGCAGTCACCCGAAGAGATCGCCCGGATGCAGGCGGAGATGGTGAGCGGCGCGACGCCGGCCACGGTGACGGCGCCGGCACCCGATCCGCAGGCCGAGCCGCAGACGCAAGAGGCGCCGCCGCCGGCCTCCGACGCGCCCCTCCCGCCACCGCCCACGGAACCGTCGGGACCCAAGGGAAATGGCGCCGGGCAGGCAAAGCCCAACCTCGCGGGCGCCGCACAAGCGCTCAACCAGGAGGCGGTCACCAAGGCGCTCAACTCCGACGTGCCGCCGCGCGACGCCTCCGAACGGGTCACGTTCGCGACGTGGGCGATCATCACCGGCAAGTCCCCGGGCGGCATCTTCAACCCGCTGCCCAAGCTGGATGACGAGCAGGCCGCGAAGATGGCGCAGCGCCTCTCCGAGCGGGCCGAGGGCCCGATCACCGTCGAGGACGTGCTGACGTCGCAGAACATCGAGGCGCTGGCCGAGAAGGTGCGCAGCTACCTCGAGGCCGGCGAGCTCGACGGATTCGTGCGCACCATCCGGGCGCCGCAAGACGATTCGCAGATACCGGTTTTCGTCTTCCACCCGGCCGGCGGTTCGACGGTGGTCTACGAGCCACTGCTCAAGCGGTTGCCGCCGGACACCCCGATGTACGGGCTCGAGCGTGTCGAGGGCACCGTGCAGGAACGGGCCGCCCAATACGTGCCCAAACTGCTCGAGATCAACGGCGACAAGCCGTTCATCCTGGTGGGCTGGTCACTGGGTGGCGCCCTGGCCTATGCCTGCGCGATCGGGCTCAAGCGGATGGGCGCCAACGTCGCGTTCGTCGGCATGATCGACACGGTCCGGGCCGGCGAGGAGATCCCGCAGACCAGGGAGGAGACCCGCAAGCGGTGGGACCGGTACGCGAGGTTCGCCGAGCGCACCTTCAACGTGGAGATTCCCGCGATCCCCTACGAGCAGCTCGAGGAGCTCGACGACGAGGGCCAGGTCAAGTTCGTGTTGGAGATCGTCCAGCAGAGCGGCGTGCAGGTCCCGGGCGGGATCATCGAGCACCAGCGCACGTCATACCTGGACAACCGCGCCTTGGAAACGGTCCAGATCGAGCCGTACGACGGTCACGTCACGCTCTACATGGCGGATCGCTACCATGACGACGTCATCGAGTTCGAGCCGCGGTATGCGGTTCGTCAGCCGGACGGCGGCTGGGGTGAGTACGTGGCCGACCTCGAGGTCGTGCCGATCGGTGGGGAACACATCCAGGCCATCGACGAGCCGATCATCGCGAAGGTGGGGGCGCACATGACCGAGGCGCTGGACAACATCGAGGCGGGGCGCCGCCGGACGAGTGAGGTGGGCAAGTAGTGACCGGTGCGGAGCCTTCTCGCGCTCACACGACAGCTGAAAAGCTGGCCGAGCTGCACGTTCGCCTGGAATTGGCCAAGGAGCCGGGAGGTGAGAAGGCGGTCGCCAAGCGCGACCAGAAGGGCATTCCCAGTGCCCGCGCCCGCATCCACGCACTGGTCGATCCGGGCACCTTCCTCGAGGTCGGGGCGCTGGCCAAAACGCCGAACGACCCGAACGCGCTCTACGGTGACGGCTGCGTCACCGGGCACGCCATGATCGACGGCCGGCCGGTCGGGGTGTTCTCCCACGACCAGACGGTGTTCCAGGGCACGGTCGGCGAGATGTTCGGCCGCAAGGTCGCGCGGCTGATGGAGTGGTGCGCGATGGTTGGGTGCCCGATCATCGGCATCCAGGACTCGGGTGGTGCCCGGATTCAGGACGCGGTCACCTCGCTGGCGTGGTACGCCGAGCTGGGCCGTCGCCACGAGGCGCTGTCCGGTCTGGTCCCGCAGATCTCCCTCATCTTCGGCAAATGCGCTGGGGGAGCGGTGTATTCGCCGATCCAAGACGATCTGCTCGTGTCGGTGCGCGACCAGGGTTACTTCTTCGTCACCGGTCCCGACGTCATCAGGGAGGTCACCGGCGAGGACGTCACCCTCGACGAGCTCGGCGGCTCCGACGCGCAGGCCCGCTACGGCAACATCCACCAGGTGGTGGATTCCGAGGCCGAAGCGTTCCAGTACGTGCGTGACTTCCTGTCATTCCTGCCGTCCAATTGCTTCGACAATCCGCCGATCGTCAACCCCGGGCTGGAGCCAGAGGTCACGCCGACCGACCTGGAGCTCGACACGATCGTGCCGGACTCCGACAACGCGGCCTACGACATGCACGAAATCCTGCTGCGCATCTTCGACGACGGCGACTTCCTCGAGGTCGCCGCGCAGCACGGGCCGGCCATCATCACCGGGTACGCCCGCGTCGACGGGCGCCCGGTCGGCGTCATCGCCAACCAGCCCATGCACCTGGCCGGGTCGATCGACAACGAGGCCTCCGACAAGGCCGCGCGGTTCATCCGGTTCTGTGACGCGTTCAACGTCCCGCTGGTGTTCGTGGTGGACACCCCGGGCTTCCTGCCGGGCGCCGAGGAGGAGAAGAGGGGCATCATCAAGCGCGGCGGCCGGTTCCTCTACTCGGTGGTCGAGGCCGACGTGCCGAAGGTGACGATCACCGTGCGCAAGTCCTACGGTGGCGCCTACGCCGTGATGGGATCCCGGCAGCTGACCTCCGACTTCAACTTCGCCTGGCCCACCGCGCGTATCGCGGTGATCGGCGCCGAGGGCGCCGCGCAGCTGCTGATGAAGCGGTTCCCCGACCCGACGACGCCCGAGGCGCAGCAGATCAAGAAGGACTTCATCGAGGGCTACAACCTCAACATGGCGATCCCGTGGACCGCCGCCGAACGCGGCTTCATCGACGCGGTCATCGACCCGCACCAGACCCGGTTGTTGCTGCGTAAGTCCCTGAAGCTGTTGCGGGACAAGCAGTTGTGGTTCCGCACGGCGCGCAAGCACGGGCTGATCCCGGTCTAAGGGGCAGCTAGGCGGCCGGACCCGCCGGCGGCGTGGCCGGCTCTGTGCGCTGCCCGGTCTCAGTGCCCCGGCGCGGGACCCAATCCGGCCCCTCCAGCGCGTCGGGGATGAGCCAGTACAGGACAGCAAAATTCGCCACCGCCAGCACGCCGTGCAACACGATGTCGCGCGGTTCGAAGCCGAGCGGTCCAGGCGTGTGATGCGTCGCGAAGATCGCGCCGATGATCACCAGAGCCACGAAAACCAGTGAGCTGAGCGCAGTTACGGCGACCGCCGCGCGGCGCTGGACCGCGCCGAAGACGGCCAACACCCCAAACCCGAACAGTAGTGCGCTGTGCCAGGGTGTCAACGCGAGTCCCAGCAGCGGGGCGCCGACGGGCGGGGCGTGGGGATGGACGCCGGCGGAGACGAACCCGGCTGTGCCCAGAGCAATCAGCAGCAAGCCATCGGCCAGTAGGTACCACCGGCCACTTCGGAAGTGGCTCGGGTTGCGGCTGATCAGGCGTAGCTCGGATGTCAAACGCCCCATGGGGCCTTGGGTGACAGGCGACATTGCTCAACCTTCCCGCCGCGGCCGAGGCGTGCTCGCAGTCGGCGTAACGGGCCTTCGGGTCTCGTCGACTACCACGCCCGGCGTGGTCGTCGGCACATGCAAGACGGTGTCAGACAGATGGATCATCTCCGTTCGGCAGTGGCGCTGAGATCGCCGATGGGTAGCCATCGGCGACCACATGGTGCTCGTTTTGCGTCTCCGCACCCGGTCTTACCCACTCCGTACCCGGACACGCACTGCCCGCGAAACTCTCAGCGATGTCCCAGGTGGCAGGCAGCCGTTCGAGTGGCGTGGCGGCAGTGTGGGCAGTGACCGAGCGCGAGTTGAGTTCCACACGAGTTGCGCGCGCAAGGCCCATGGCAGCATTGGCAATGTGTGTTTCTCGATGACGGCTGACCTGGTGGCAGGGACCGCGTTGCTGCCCGTGGCCGCGGTGTCACTGCGAGAGGTGAAACACCCGCGGGAGCTGCCGTTCGCGCTGCTGCCGACTATCTTCTCCCTGCACCAGTTCATCGAAGCTGTCGTATGGGCGGCCAAGGACGGTGACCGGTCCGTCGGCGTCGCACATCTGGCGGTTCTGGCGTATGTACTGATCGCCTTCGCGTTGTTGCCGACGTACGTTCCGCTGGCGGTGCTACTTCTCGAACCGAAGGGGCCCGGTTACGAGTGGCGCCGTTCGTGTTGCTCGGTGTCGTCGTGTCGTCGTACCTCGCCTTCGCCGTCCTGGCCAATCCGGTCAGCGTGCGCAGGCTTCCACATGCGTTGAGTTACCATACCGGCGTCGAGAACGGCGCTGTGTGGGCGGTGCTCTACATCGTGGCTGTCATCGGGGGGGCGGTGATGTCGGGCTATCGATCGATCGTCGCTTTCGGATTGCTCAACCTGGTCGGGCTGATCGTGGTCGCCGTCCTCTACACCCGGGGGTTCGCATCACTGTGGTGCGTCTACGCTGCGGCGGCGTCGGTTCTGGTTCTGCTACACATGGTGCGCCGCAGGCGCTTACCCGACCCGCATCGCTACCACGGTGTGCCGACGCGTCCGCTGATACCCCACTGAGGCCCGACGAATCACTGTCAGGGGTCGACCGTCAGCGCGCCGTCGATCAGTTCGTCGAACCGCTCCAACGCCTCGTCGCAGTCGGCGTCGATGCCGCGCAGCGCCCCGCGGTCGGCGAGATACCGCTGCGCGTAGAGCTGGGCGACCAGCGCCTTGCGCTCCCGGCCGCGGGTGGCACGCTCCCAGGCGGCCTGCTCGGTGAGCAGCGCCGCGGCGTACACGTCGCCTATGAATTGAGCTAGCGGGAACAACCGCGCCTCGGCAATGTCGCGGTCGAGTTTGGACCATGCCGTGATCGCCGCGTCCAGGTCCTCGATGCGCCCCGCGACCAGCCGGGTGGTGTCGTCGTCATCGGAAACCGACACCGCGTCGCGCAGCCGCGCCAACAACGGCTCATGGGCGCGAGTCTGCTCGATGCCGCGCCGCACATCCAGGCAGAGGATGTTGTCGGGCCCCTCCCAGATGGTGTTCACCTGCGCGTCGCGCAGCAGCCGGGCCACCGGCCAGGTCTCGATATAGCCGTTGCCGCCGTGGATTTCGATCGCATCGGACGCGGCGGTGATCCCGAGCCGGCAGACCTTGAGCTTGGTGACCGGCACGGCGATGCGCTGCCGCATGCTGCGGGGCTGGCGATGGTTGGTGGCACCGGTGCCGTCGAAAACCATCGCCTGCGCGGCTTCGACGTCGACGACCAGCTCGGCGAGCTTGCGCCGCATCAGCGGCTTGTCGATGAGCGCGCCGCCGAACGCCTGCCGCCGCCGGGCGTAACACAGCGACTCGACCAGGGCGCGGCGCGCGTTGCCGAGCCCGAACAGGGCGATGCCGAGGCGCGCGGCGTTGGTCAGCTCCATCATGTGGCCCAGCCCCTTGCCGTCCGACGGTCCCGCCTCGCCGGCGGGTTCCCCGGACAGCAGAAACGCCTCGGCGTCAACGAATTCCACCTCGCCGGAGGCCACCGATCGGGTGCCGAGCTTGTCCTTCAGACGGCGCACCCGCACCCCGTTGCGCGACCCGTCACGGCGGGTGCGCAGCACCAGGAAGTTGGCGATGCCCCGCGATGAGTCGGGCGCGCCCTCCGGCTTGGCCATCACGACGAACGCCTCGCCACCGCAGTTGGACGCAAACCACTTGAAGCCGTTGAGAATCCACGCGTCCCCAGCGCGGGTCGCCGTCGTCTCGAGCGCGCCCAGGTCCGAGCCGCCGGTCCGTTCGGTCAGCAGTTGCGCCGTCTCGCCCGCCCACTCGCCCAAGGCGAACTTGGCCAGCACGTGCTCACGCACGTCGGCCGGCGCGTAGGCGGCCACCAGTGACTGGACCATGCCGCCGCCGGTGCCAAGCGCGCAGCCCATCCCGATATCGGCCTGGTTGAGCAGATAGTTGGACGCGAACAGGCCCAGGCCCGAGCTCACCTTGGCGGCGCGCGCGTCGTCGCGCAGGGCCTGCTGGGCATCCAGGACCGCGCGCTTGGACTGGGTGAAGGAGACCGGCATGACGACCTGGCTGACGTCGTGTCCCCAGCGGTCGTAACGCTCCAGCCGGGGTGGGTTGCGGTCGGTCTCCTCCGCCCATCGCGCGACCGGACCGCCCATCAGCTCGCCCATGCGCACCAGATGCGGCTCTAGGACCGCCAGTTCATCCGGCTGCAGGTAGTACGCCATGGTGAACTGCAGGGTGGGATCGGTGCGATACCAGTTGAGACCGACGGCCCCGCGGTAGTTTTCGGTTTGGTAGCGCTGCGATTTCTCCTCCGTGGAGAAGGGCAGCCTGTCCACCGCCTCGACGGCGTAGTCGCTCATGGGAGTGACGCTACGCGCCCGTGAGGAAAACCAGACGTACCCTGCCGATCTGGATTTCATCACCGTTGGCCAGCACCGCCGAGTCGACGGGCTCCCGGTTCAGATAGGTGCGGTTCATGCTGCCCACGTCGACGACGCGGAATTGGCCACCCTCGCTACGTATTTCGGCATGCCGACGGCTGACGGTGATGTCGTCGAGGTAGATGTCGCTTTCGGGATGCCGGCCCGCCGCCATGACGGGTTGGGTCAAGGTGAACCGTGCGCCGGCGTTGGGCCCGCGCGTGACGACGAGCAGCGCCGAGCCCGGGCTCAGCGTCGGTGTGTCCTCGAGCGCCGCGGCGGCGGCGGTTGCCGGCGCGTCGAACTCGGGCGGCACCGCGGTGCCGATGTCGCCGGTGAGTTCCTCCGAACCTTCGCGCTGCGTCGGCCGGTTCGGCGTAGACCCGGTGTCGCTCACGCGGCTCGCGGCAGATCCGGGCTGGCCGCGGCGCCCTGCGACGTCGGCCGCGTCGGTGCCGGTGCCCAGCCGACGTAGGTCAGGTACACACCGACAACGGCGAAGACGACGCACGCCGCTATCCACCAGGCTTGCGCGCCGATCATGTCGTTGGCCAGCGAGGCGAAGAACTTGGGGAAGGCCACCAGCAGCAGGCCCCGCAACACGATCAGCCAGCCGAGCAGGGAAACGATGGCCGCCGCGGCGCCGCGCCAGTTCTGGTGAGCGGCGACAATGGTCAGGCCGAGCAACAAGATGAAGGCGCCGGTGACGAAGGTCCACATCGAGTTCGCCTCGAACTGCGACAGCAGCGATTGCATGTCGGACGCGCGCGCCACCGCCGTCACATCGACAATCACGAGGAAGGGACCGAGCACGCGGGAGAAGAAGCGTGTCGTCTGCGACTGTTGTGGAACGTTCATTGCCGTACCTCTCATGCGGTGCCGGTCATTCGGCGATCTCCTTTATCGGAGCACTTGACCGCGGCGTCGAGATAGGGACTTATGGCACTCCCTGGCAGGGAGGGGGGCTTATACCGGTGCCACGAACTCGGACGTGTAAAACTCCGCTGGATTCTGCGAGTTCGGGTTGGACCGCTCGATAATCACCCACACGCCAGTGGTGCCGGGCCGAATGGTGTCTTGGACGGTCGCCGTTCCGTTGCCCGCCGGGTCGATGTCCATGCCGGAGAAGGCGGTGCCCGGATCACCCGGCCCGCAGGGACTCGACGACGGCCGCGGCATCTGGATGAGCCCGACGTCGAAGTGGGTGCCCGGCTCGGGCTCGTCGTACAGGTGCACCTCGGCGACCGCTTTTGACCCGGAGGTATGGATCTGGGCCGAACCGGTGCCCAGCCCGGGCCGGGGCACTTTGGGGGCTACGCCGACGCGGCTGAAATCGCAGCGCCGATAGTAGTTGTCCAGGGCTACCGTGGTGCCGCCCTCGGCGGCCGCCTTGGTGTTTTCGAGCGCCGCCGCCGGGGTGATCACCACGGTGATCACCGCCGCACATGTTCCGAGTCGTGTCAGCGCGTGCATGGGGGGCCACCTATTGGGTCCGTGTGAAGTGGATCACAGCGGAATGAGTATTAACCCGAAATCGGCGGAATTAAACCCAATGCGGACAATTACTCGACCGTTAATTTAGGCAGCTATTTGGCGGCTGACTAATTAAAGGCGATGCATTTATAAAGCAGCTAAGGCTTAATGCGGATCGGCCCGGGGGACCACCACCCGCTGCGGGTCGCGGTGCCGAGGTCGAGCCGCGCGGGTTGCGCATCGGCGATGGTGTCGAACTTGCGCAGCGATCCCCAGTCGCGGCCCCAGTCGTGGGACAGGTAGGTCGACATCACATGGGCGCGCAGGAGCAGATCGGTGATCCCAAGCAGACCGCCGTTGACCCCGTCCTGCCAGGTGTCCGTGTCCTGCTTTTTGGCGTTGTAGTCCGGAGTGATCCGGAACTTGGGGATCTCGGTGACGCCGTTGACGTGCAGCATCGGCTGCTGGCAAGGGAAGGCCAGTCCGACCGCCCAGTCCATCAGCACCGGCTGCGTCGAGCCGACGTACTCCTGCAACGAGCGCAGCTCCGGAACGCGCGGCGGGGTCAGGGCGATCCAGTCGTCCGGCGTGAGGGACAGGTCCTCGGCGACCACCCGCACCGCGACGGCGTCGGTCGGCATCTGGGAGCGCGCGAAGCGCAGATTCCGCCATACCTTGGGTTGCTCGCCGTACAGGTCATAAGGCACCAGGCGCCCGGCCGGAAGCACGGCGCCGCCGGGGCCGGGCTTGCCGAATTCCAATTCCACGTTCTGCCCGTTGGTGTGGTGGTGCAGGATGCTGTTGCCGGCGATCGTGCCGGCGGCGGTCACCACCACCAACGGGTGTCCGGCGTCGGGCTTCGGCAGTTGGTACCACGCCGAGGTCAGCTTGCTCTGTTGTTGCGCGCCGCTGGTGTAGCTGCCCGCCAGCGGCACCTGATCGGGGTTGAGGCCGTACGGCAGCGGCACCGTCGACCCGTTGACACCCGGCGTGCTCAGCTTGGTCGGCGCATCCCAGTCGTAGTCGGTTCCGGGCTGCGGCACCGACGTCTCCTTGACCGACTCCGCGAGCGTGCGATCCGGTACCCCGTTGGGGGTGAACCCGGTCGGGTTGACACCCCCCAGCGGGCCCAGCGGGCCGTAATTGTCGGGCAGGGCCGCCATGAAGCCGGCGTTGCTGTCCGGCTCGACGAGCACGTCGTCGGCCAGCCCGCAACCGCCGCTGAATTCCCGCAGGTTGTCCCAGGCGTTGGAGTAGGTGGGGTACTGGCGCACGATGCCGGCCGTCATCGACGCGATGAACACCACCGCCATGAATCCCGCTGCGACGGGGATGGGCGCCGCCGTCACCAGCCGCGCCAACCGTCCCTCGCCGCGGCTCCTGGACGCGAAGTGCAGGTACATCGCCCACAGGGCGGCGATCGCGAATAATGCGAAAAAGATTGTGCTGATCGTGATTCCACCGATTTTCGGCATGCTGCTGTTGAACGGCACGCCATAGCTGGAGACGTACCACCAGCCGTTGGTGGTGGCGAAGCACAGCGCCAAGATGAAAAGCACCGCCGCCAAAAACGCCATCCGGTTGCGCGACCAGCGCAGCACCTCATGTGACACCAGCACCGTCGTCAGCGCGGCCATCGCGGCCCCCACCGCCGCGAACAGCCCGAAGTGGTGCACCCACTTGGTGGGCGTGAACATCAGGAAGAACATGGTGCCGAAGATGACGCCCATCAGTCGCCACGCCGGTCCACGGGCCACACCGGGAACTCGCTTGCGCCGCAACATGATGAACACGGCCGTGAACAGGCACAGCGCGGTGATCAGGAAGCCGAAGCGGCGCGAAAGCGATCCGTCGACGGTGGGCAGAATCAGGTAGTAGTAGCGCAGGTTCTCGGTGTACCAGGCCTGGCTGGGCCCGATGTCGGTGCGAATCCTGGTGGCTTCCAACACCGTTGACAGCGTCTGGTCGGCGAACACCACGGTCAGGATGACCGTTCCGGCGGCCAGCATGGGTGCCACCAGCGGCCAGGTGCCGACCAGGCGATGGCGGCGGACCAGAATGCGCAGGATCGGACGGCCACCCGCGATCAGCGCGGCCACCGCGATCAGTCCGGTGGGCTGGACGCCGAGCGTGAAGGCTGCGGTGATGACCGCCAGCGCCGCGGGCGTCAGCCGGCTGTAGCGCATCGAGCGCTCGATCAGCACATAGGTGATCAGCGATCCGACGGCGATGATGGGTTCGGGCCGCAGGCCGTTGTCGAACGGCATCCAGGCGGTCAACAGGACCATGCCCGCCGCCCAGTTCGCCGCCTTGCTGCGGGCGACCGCGGGCCCCAGCCGGGGCAGCACCTCGCGCGAGAGCAGCAGCCAGCACACGATCCCTGCGATCAAGTCCGGCAACCGCATCCACAGGCTGGCGTCGCTGACATGGGTCATCAGCGCCAGCAGGTTGTAGTACCAGCCGAAGGGGTCCTCGGGACTACCGAACCAACGGAAGTAGTTCGACATGTAGCCGGCGCGGTCGGCGACCCGGGCCATGCCCAGGATGTAGCCGTCGTCCGACGAGTTCGCCCCGATCACGTGCCACAGCACGAATCCGGAGATCACGGTGACGTCGGCCAGGGTGAACGTGCGCCAGTTCGCCGGGATCAGCCGGCGCATCCGGTGACCGTCCAACTGGTCGAGCCGCCACAGCGCGACCAGCGAGACGATGGTGGACACGATCGCCAGCACCATCGCGACAAGTTTCAAAGTCGTTGGGGTGGTGGAGAACCGGGTGTCGATGGTGGCCGACAGCTGCAAATCCGGCGGGGCGGGGCCGGTCAGGTCGGTGAACACCCCCACGATTTGCGGCCGCAGGTTCGGATCGGGGAAACCGCCGCCGAGCGGTCTGCCCGCCGGATCGTTCAGTCCGACAAACGTGGCGTAGGCGCCCGCCTTCGTAGAGGTGATCTCGATGCGCTGACATTGGGGGGATGCCACCTGGTCACGCGCCGCGCTGGCGATCACCACGTTGCGGTCGGTGACGTCCACGCGCTTGCCGTTGACGACCACGAACAACGCGTTCAGCGCGGCGTCCTTGCCCTTCTTGGGCGCGGTGCTGAGCACGACGCCGCCCTCCGGTGGCAGGTCGCGCGCCACCGAGCACGGCACGGTGACGTGCACGTCGACGGGGGTCAGCGAAATCAGCGGCGCGGTAACGCTGTTCAACTGGCCGTTCTGCGGCCAATTCAGCGTCGCGGTGGTCTGCACGACGGGCAGCAGCGGGGTGGCCACCGACAGGATGAAGCCGATCAGCCCGGCGATCGTCGCGACCCACCGCGTCACCCTCACGTTCTTGACGGTCGTGACGGTCATGGGAGCGCCCGAATCGGTCCCTGCCGGCTCCAGCCGTGCACTGTCATCACACCCTGTTCGATTACGGCGTCCGGCGCCTGATCAGCCGGCACCAACCGGAAGTACTGCTCCACGGATCCCCAGTCCCGATACCAGTCGCCACGCAGATACGTCGCGACCGTCGAGGTGCGCAGCATCGTCTGCAGGAACAGGAACGGCCCGCCGGCCTCACCGGACTGCCACCCGTTCGACGACGACGCCGTTTGTTTGTGGTCGGGCAGGATGCGGTACTGCGGAAGTTCGGCAACGCCAAGGTGTTCGGCGAACGGCCGCTGGCATGGGAAGTTCGCGGCGGTCGCGATGTCCATCAGCACCGGCGTCTGCGATCCCATCAATTGCTGCAGGGTCCGCAGCACCGGAACCCGCGGCGGCGTGAACGCGAACCACTGGTCCGAACTCAGGTTCGGGTCGTAGGCGACGATCCGCGCCACGTTCGCCTCGGGCGGCGCCCAGGTCAGCGGGAATCGCAGATTGCGCCACGCCGGCTCGGGCCCGATGTCGATCGGCTGCACCTCCGCGAGCGGCTGGGTGCTGCCGTCGGGGCGGGCCACGCCCCACTGCAACTTCAGCGACTGCCCATAGGTGAAGGTGCCGTCCTCCTTGTACGACCAGATGGCGCCGGACGCCGAAACCACGACGATCGGACGGTCGCCGGTGCGCGGCGGCAGCTGGTACCAGGCCGAGGTAGCGGTGGCGGCCAGCGAGTTCTCGCCGTAGCTGCCCATCACCGGGGTGCGGGCCGGGTCGAGGCCGAACGGCAGCGCCGCGTGCGAGCCGTTGACACCGGCGGGGCCTTTCCCGCCGGCGGTCCCCGCGGAGTCACTCATCGCGGCGTTCGGCTTGTTCGGTGACGCGTCGGAATTCACCACTCCCGGCTTGGTGACCACCGGATAAGACCTCAGGTCGTCGCCGACGCCATCGGGTTTGAAGCCGACCGGATTGGCGCCGCCGAGCGGGCCGTCCGGGCCGAAGGTCTGCCCGGGCGCCGGCTCGAGCATGCCGGCGTTGGGGTCGGGCTCGGTCAGCACGTCGTCGGCCATCGCGCAGCTGGCGGGCGACAGCCCCGAACTGATGGCGGCCAGATTGGCCTTGCCGGTGGTGTAGAGCGGGTAGCGGAACACCGCGCCCTTGGTCAACGAGGCGACTTCGCCGACCACCATGATGGTCGCGACCACCAGCAGCGGGGTCGACGCCAGCACCCGGTTGCGCCGGCTGTCCTTGACCTCGGTGTGCCCGGCGTAGTCCATGCGGAAGTGCTGCCAGGCGGCCAGCAGGCCGGTGAGGATGGACAGCGTCAAGAACATCGACGTCACGGGGTGGCTGGCGACGACCGGCTGGATGTCGTACCACGGCACCCCGTAGTTGCCCACGTAGAACCAGCCGTTGACGCCGGAGGTCGCGACCGCCAGCACGAACAGCAGGGCCGTGACGTACAGCGTCAGGTTGCGGCGGTTGTGCAGTCCGATCCGCGCCAAGGCGAACGCGGTGACCGCGCCCAGCGCCCCGGCCAGTCCGGCGAAGGCGCCGAACTGGACCGCCCACTTCGTCGGGGTGAACGTCAACAGCAACAGGCCGACCGCCGTGGTGCCGATCAACCGCCAGGCCGGACCGCTGGCCACCCCGGGCACCCCGCCCCGGCGCAGCAGGATGACCAGCATCCCGAACAGGCACAGCAATAGCACCAGGACCGCGAATCGCCTCGCCATCGACCCGTCGGGGTTGGACTCCACCGTCAGGAAGTAGTAGCGAAGCCAGTCCTGGTACCACGCGATCGTCGGCCCGACCTTGTATTTGATCCGCGCCGACTCGGCGACGGTCGCCAGCGTCTGACTGCGGAACACCACGACGGTGATCAGCGACAGCGACGCCCCCAGCACCGCCAGCGGAGCGAGCAGCCCGTCGGTCGCCCGGCGCCGCCGGATCGTCTGGGCGACGGCCCGCGAGCCGGTCAGCAGCGCCGCGACGGCGATCAGGCCCTGCGGCGCCAGCGTCGCGGTGAGCATTGCGACGAAGATGGCGACGGCGGCCGGGGCCAGGCGCTGCAGCGCGATCGCGCGTTCGACCAGGATCCAGGTGATCAGCACCCCGAGCGCGATCAGCGGCTCGGGCCGCAGACCGTTGTTGAACGGCAGCCAGGCGGCCAGGAACACCGCGCCCGCGGTGAAGACGGCCACCCGGTTGGCCGCCAGGCCGCCCCTGCCGGGCCCCAGCCTGCGCAGGATCAAGTGGCTGATCACCAGCCAGCAGGCGATGCCGGCCAGCGTGGCCGGCAGCCGCATCCACACGCCGGCGGTGCTCACCGACGCCAGCCTGGACAGCACCCCCAGGTACCAGTCGAACGGTGCGTCCGTCGTGCCGAAGTAGCGGTAGTAGTCGGCGATGTAGCCGCCCTTCGGGGCGACCCGGGCGATGGTCAGGTTGTAGCCGTCATCGGACGAGGTGGCGCCGATGACGTGCCAGACCAGCAGCGTCGCGATCACGCCGGCGTCGGCGATCCAGGTGGCGATGCCGACGCGCCGCCACGAATTCCAGCGCGCACGGGGACGGTACCGGGAAAGCCAGGCGATCGGGGACTGCCAATTGACCAGCGTGCCGCCGCCCCGACTGCGGCGGTCGAGCGCGGCCAGCGCGATGACGGCCGTCAGGACGGCCAGCGCGCCCACGCCCATGGCGAGCTGTTTGAGGGCGGTTGGGGCCGTGATGAACCGGGTGTCGATGTCGACGCGGGCCGACAGCCCGGGCTGGGCGGGCACCTTCAGGTCCGTGAAGATGCCGCCGACCTGGGGCTTCTTTTCCGAGGGCAGTATCCCGGAGGCGCCGGGCATGCCGACGAACTCCGCACCCGCCGCGCCCGCGTCGGCCCAGGCGTGCAGCACGCTGCAGGCCCCGCCGGCGACCGCCGGGCGCGGCGCGGCCGCGGCGACAGTGTCGCGGAAGGCCACGACCACCAGGTCCTTGTCCGCCCGCACGAACAGCCCGTTCTTGCCGGCGTCCATCCCGCCGGCGGGCAGGGTGGAGACCACCAGGCCGCCGCCGGCGGGCAGGGTGGCGATCGCCGCGCACGGGATGGAGATGTCCAGCGCGCGCGGCGCCCCGGACACCAGGGGCGCGGTGATCTGGGTGACGTGCCCGTCCGCGGTGCCCTGCGGCCACAGCACCGTCGCGGTGGTCTGTTTCACCGGGAGCAACGGAACCAGAACGCACAACAGCAGACCCACGAGGCCCGCGACGACTGCCACCAAGCGAGGGATCCGCTGCGAACGCTGATCATCGTCGTGGGGCACGAGGCTCGATCGTAAGCGAAGCTCCTTTGTCCGCTGAGGACGCGGGGCCGCGCGGGGCCGCGCGGCCTCAGCCGGGGAGCCGGGCGGCCAGTGTGTCCAGGCCCGGGCCGGCGAGGTCGGCGAGCGCCGCGGGGCGGCCGGACATCGCCATCAGCAGCGCCTCACCGGGGCCGGTGACTTCCGGCCCGCGGCCGTGTTCCCAGTCGACGTCGGTGGCGCGCAATCGCAGGCCCCTGATCCGGCGGCCGGCACCGAGCCTGGGGTTGCCCGGCACCAGCCCGAGGACCCGCTCGAGCCGATCGGCCGGCACGCTGCGCGGCCGGCCCAGCGCGCGGCGGATGTCTTGGTGATGGATGGTGCCGTCGACGAGCGCGATCATTCCGCCGAAACCCGCTGTCAGCCCGCGTGGTTGGAGATGAGCACGCAGAAAGTCGAGCAGCTGTCGCGCGCTCAGGCCGGCGAACTCGTCGACACCCACCTGGTTGGCCCGGACGACCCAGCCCTTGGCGAAGCGCTTCAGTAGCGCCAGCGGACCCAGCTCTTCGTAGCTGACCACATGCGCGACAACCTCTTTCACGGTCCACTTCGAGCACAGGCTGGGGGCGTCCCACTGCTGCGGCGTCAGGGTGGCCAGGAAATCCGCCAGGTCGGCCCGCTCGTCGTGGGCCATGCTCATCAGGGTGGCCGTCATTGCCGGGCCCCGGCGAGCAGGCGCGCATAGCGGTCCAGGTACAGCGGCCAGCCCGCGTCACCGTCGACGCCCTCGGCGACGGATTCCCATCCGGGTCCGTGGCGGTCCAGGTGGCGATGTTCGAGATCGACCCGGGTGCGGTCGTCGGACTCGGCGGTGAAGCGCACCTCGACTTCACTGGTTTTCGACTGGTCGGGTTCCAGTTGCCACGTGGGGCCGATATCCCAGGTGAACACGAGGCGGCGGGGCGGCTCGTAGGCCAAGATCCGCGCCCAGCGGCAAACGCTGCCGTCGACGCCGCGGTCGTAGATGTGCCCGCCCACCCGGGGCTCGAAGACCGTTTCGGCGATCGGGACCGAGAGCAGGTTGTGCTCCCGGGGTTTGAAGTCACCGAACTGCTCGGTGAAGACGGCGAATGCCCGCTCGATCGGGGCGTTGACCAAAACGTGGTGCATAACGTTCGGGATCCGTTGCGTCACAGGTCTTCTCCTTTACTCTCGTCGATCTTTCGGGCGTAGCCGGCCAGAGCCTGCGCCCAGAACCGGTCGAGGTCGGCGCGCAATGCCTCGAGGCCCGTCGGGTCGAGTTGATATACGCGCCGGGTGCCTGCGGCGCGGTCGCGCACCAGCCCCGCGCATTTGAGCACCTTGAGGTGTTGGGAGACGGCCGGTCTGCTGACGGGCAGATGCCGCGCCAGTTCGCCGACCGCGGCCGGCCCGTGCGCAAGCCGCTCCAAGATGGCCCGCCGCGTCCGGTCCGCCAGGGCGTCCCAGACATCTCCGTCGGTTTGGTAAGCCGCCACGAACCGTAAGCTTACACTTACCAATGGTGGGCGCCAACCCTGCGATCGGCCGCGACCTTGGGATCGGTAGCGGCCCCGACCGCCTGCACTGGCGGCATGAACATCGGTCACAACGCCAAGCGGATGCTCGCTGGTGCATTGCTTTCGGGCGGCTTCGCCGTCGTCGGTTCGGGCCTGGTCGTGGGAACCGGCCATGCGCAGCCTGCCCCGATGGTGTGCCAGGACCCAAGCCGCGGGCCGAGCCCCACCAACAGCTGCACCTATCAATGGTGCCCGGGCTCACCAGAGCTCAAGAACATGCCGAACTGGGACAGAAACGTCTGCCACCCTTGGTATTTCGATCAGAACAGCCCGGTGACCAATTCGACCATCATCGAAGGTTTTCCACCACCGCGGCCGCCCTCGCCTCCGTGCATCCCGTTCATCAACTGCCTGCCCGGGTTGTGACGGCTAAGTCTTGCGCAGGGGCGCGGGATTCCACAGGCCGCTGCGCGTTGCCGTACCGAGCTGCAGGCGGGCGGGCTGCGCATCGGGGTAATACGGCGTCAGCCGTTGCAGCGAGCCCCAGTCGCGCGACCAGTCGTCCTTCAGATAGGTGGCCATGGTGGTCGCCTTTGCCAGCAGCTCGGTGACGCCCAGCGGTCCGCCGCCGTTGTTGTCCATCACCGGCGAGTTGGCCTCGGCGCCGAAACGGTCCGGCAGGATGCGCCATTTCGGCGCCTCGTCGACGCCGTTCTGGTGGCCGAACGGCCGCTGGCAGGGAAACGCCAGCCCGACCAACCAGTCCAGAAACACCGGGTCCCGCGACCCAACCACGTCCTGCAGCGTGCGCAGCTGCGGAATCCGGGGCGGTGTGAGTGCGATCCAGTGCTGCGGCGCCAGGTCCTCGTCGTCGGCGACCAACCGGATCTGGGTGGCGCCGCTGGGGATGGCCGACAACGGCAAGCGCAAGTTGCGCCAGGCCGGTGAGGCCCCCACATCCGCGAGCTGGAACGACCCACCGGGATGCCCGTGCGCCGCTTCGTCATCGGTGGCCCACTGGACCTGGACCTCGCGGGGGTCGAAGCGGCCGGCTGCGCTGACCACCAACAGCGGCCGCGCCTGGTCGCGATCGGGCAGTCGGTACCAGCCCGATCGCAGGTGGGCGGGCACCTGGATGCCGGGCCGCCAGCTGCCCAGGACGGGGGTGCGCGACGGATCGAGGTTGTAGGGCAGCTGGGCAACCGAACCGTTGATTCCCGGCGCCGGAGTGGTACCGCCCTCGGTGCCGGCCTCGGCGCCGGTGACCAGCTTGTCGTCGTTGATGAAGCTGCGGTCACCTGGACGCTCCATCACGGGGTCGGCGCGGACGTCGGCGGGAATTCCGTTGGGCGTGAAGGCTTCCGAGAGGCCCGCACCGAGGGCGTCACCCGCGGTGGCGCTCACCGGCGACAGGGTGCCGGCGTTGGGGTCCTGTTCCACCAGCACGTCCTCGGCCAGCCCGCACGATTTGCCGGTCAGCGCCTCGAGGTTGGAGCGACCCACCGTCCATGCCGGGTACTGGTCGGTCATCGCCAGGGTCAGCGATGCCACCTCGAACACCACCAGCAGCCACGTCGCAATTGCCAACGGGGACTGGACGATTCCGGCCACGCGCGACCCGTACCGGGTCTTGGGCGGCCCGTCGTTCAGCGAAACGAAGTGGAACCAGGCCGCCAGCAGCAACACCACGACGGTCAGCCCGAGCAGCGCGGTGGCGAAGGCATAGTGCCACGCCGGGAACGAATTCGACCAGGGCACACCGAAATTGGACACATACCACCAGCCGTTGACGCTGGCGAACGACAAGGCCACCAGGAACAGCACGACGGCGGCGAACATGGTGCGGTTGCGCCGGGATCGCATCGCCACGGACGTCACGGCGATCGCGGCCAGCGCGCCCAGCGGCCCGGCCAGCCCGGCGAACACCCCGAAGTGGTGGGTCCACTTGGTGGGAGTGAACATCATCGCGATGAACGAGATGATGGTGATCCCGACGATGCGGCGGCTCGGCCCGGCGGCCGTGCCCGGAATCCGGCCCTTGCGCAACGACATTGCGACCGTGATCCCGAGCGCCAGGACCAGCGCCAGCACGGCGAAGCGGCGGGCGACCGACCCGTCGGGGCTGGCCATGAACAAGCGCTCGTAGCGGATGTGTTCGTCGAACCAACTCAGGCTGGGACCGACGGCGCGCTTGAGCATGCTGGCCTGAACCTCGCCCGCCAGGGTCTGGTCGCGGAAGATGAGGATGGCGGTGACGGTGACCGCGGCGAACAGAGGCGCCACCAGCGGCAGCGCGCCGAACCGCTTGGACCGCCGATGCAGGATGGTCCGCAGCGGCCCGATCGCGACGAGCAGCGCACCGATCGAGGCGATGCCCGTCGGCCCGGAAAACAGCGTCAGCGCACCGATGATGCAGGCGACCGCCACCGGCAGCAACCGGCTGGTGGCCACCGCGCGTTCCACCGAGCACCAGGTCAGCAGGATGCCCAACGCGATGATCGGCTCGGGCCGCAGGCCGTTGTTGAGCGGCAGCCACACGGCCAGGAACATGCCGGCCGCCGTCCACGCCGCGCCGCGGTTCAGCTTCACGGCGTGACCCAGGCGCGGCATGACTTCCCGGCTGATCACCCACCAGCACGTCAGCGCCATGGCCAGGGTGGGCAACCGCATCCAGATGCTGGCGGTGCTGACGTGGGCCCACAACGCCAGCAGGTCGTAGTACCAGCCGAAGGGTGCCTCCGGCGTGCCGAACCAGCGGTAGTAGTTGGCCATGTAGCCGGCGTGCTCGGAAACCCGGGCCATGGTCAGGATGTAGCCATCGTCGGACGTGTTGGCCCCGACGAACTGCCACCACACCAGCACGGCGATCACCAGCGCGTCCAGGCCGCCGATCGACCACCAGCGGGACGGCAGGAAGCGGCGATGCCGGCTGCCGTCCGCGGTGTCGAGCAGGTGCAGCGCGACCAGGGCGGCGGCGGTCAGGACCACCCCGAGGATCATCGCCGCCATCTTCAGTTGGGTGGGGCTGCTGCTGTAGCGGGTGTCGACGGTCGCCGAGAAGCTCAGGCCCGGCGGCGCCGGCCCCGCCAGATCGGTGAAGACGCCGACGATTTGCGGCCGGAAGTCATAGCCGCTCTTCTCCCCGCGCAGCGGCGAGCCGGGATGCTCGGCGTTGGGTCCCTGGGTCAGCCCGACGAACTCGGCGGTGACGCGATCGGCGTGCGCGGTGAAGGTCAACCGCTGGCAGGCCGGGCTCAGCACCTGGTTCAGCGGGGCGGTCACCACCGCGACGTTGCGCACCACCACCACCAGGTAGTCGTTGGCGCGTTGGATGAGCAGCCCGCGGTCGACGGCCTTGGGGGCCTGCTTGGGCACCGTCGACAACAGCACCGTCTTCGCCGTGTTCGCCGGGCCGGCCAGCCCGGCGGCGGCCTGGCACGGCACGGTGATGTTGAGGTCGGTGGCGACGTACCCGATCAGCGGCGCGTCGACGCTCTCGAAGTTGCCGTTCTGGGGCCAGTTGAGCTGTGCGGTGGTCTGGTTGACCGGCAGCAGCGGGGTGGCGATGGCCAGCAGGGCCCCGAGCAGCCCGGCGACGGTGGCAACCAACCGAGTGATCCGGTGGTTCGCTCCCGTGTCGGTCACGGTGGTAGATGCTAGTTCTTCGACGCCGGGCGGCGAGGTGTCGGTGCTCATGAGCGGCTTGTCGGGGGCTTGCGGATGGCCACCACGAACGGGCCGGCGCTGTGCACGACGAACTGTGGGCTGTCGAAGAGGGCGGCCCGCAGGTCGACGGTGTAGCGACGGACGTTGGGCTGGTTGGGATACACGTCCTCAGCGAGCCGCAGCGTGTAGTTGCCGTTCGCGCCGCGGCGCATGAGAAACACCGTGGGTGGTGGCCATGGACAGGTGTCGAGCGCGTGGATGAGGTCGTCGGCCGACTTGAGCTTGGACCACTTGTTGATCTGGGCGCCCCGCAGGTCGAATTGCGCGAGCGGGTTGGCGTAGTGCGACGTCAACCCCTGGAATCCCCAGTAGGGATAGAAGGACAGGAAGCTGTAGTCGGCGGTCATCACAACGGTCTGGTCGCGGGGCCTGCCGGTCGCGGTCGTGATGGCGTGGTCGATGTCGGGGTAGAACTTCTCCGAACTCGGCGGCCGGCGGTCACCGCGCTGGCCGTTGCCGTCGGTGTCGGTGTAGGCGATGGTGAGATCCGGGCGCAGCACGTCGGGAATGTCCTGGCTGAATGCGATCGCGGCGGCCAGGCCGACGGCGCCGGCGACGGGCAGGACGGCCCGCCCGCGCGCGGACAGCGCCCCGACGGCCTCGACGAAGCCGAAGGCCCCGGCGGCCACCAACAACACGGTCAACGTCGGCTGCAGCCGGAAGGACAGCAGCGTGGTGCGCGCCAGCGTCGTCAGCATCGAAAGCAGCGACCACAAGTAGACCGCCAGCACCCCGATGCCGATGGCCCCCGCCCGCACGGAGGAACCCGCCCGCACCACCAACCACAGGGCGCCCAGCAGGCAGACCGCGCCCAGCAGAGAGAACTGCAGCATGGGGAAGGTCAGCACGGCGCCGTCGGCCGGTAGGTAGTGAAAGGCGCTGCCGGAGTTGCTGACCGGGCTGCGGAGCGCCCGCAACAGGAACGGCAGCCAGGTGGTGCTCGCGATCGCCGCGGCGATGACCGCGATGAGGGCCAGCCGGCGCACCGGGTCGAGCGCGGCCCCGAAGCCGCCGCGCCGCCAGCGCGCACCGGCCAGCAATAGCGCCATGAGCAACACCGTGAATGCGCTGAAGGCCAGCAGCAGCGAGTACCAGGTCGCCGTCCAGCCGAGGAATAGGCCCGCACCAACCACGGCGGCCCACCCGCCGTTGCGTTCGCCGCCGCGCAGACCCGACCAGGTCAGCACCAGCACCGGCGGCAGCAGCACTGTGATCATGGCCGCGTAGGGCTCGGGCGAGCCGTAGGCGAGCGTCGCGGCCGCCGTCGCGGTGGTGACGATCAGCGCGTACTCGAAGCGGACCATCCGCCACCACAGCACCAGGGCGATGGCCACCGCGATCGTGATCGAGGTGACGGCCCACGGCTTGTAGACCTCCCAGGCCGGTGCTCCGCTCAGCGCCGCGGCGCGCCCGCCGATCCAGAACCAGCCGGGTGGGTAGAACGGCGGCAGCCCGATGTAGGTCATGTCGCGCAGGGCGGGGCTGTCGGCGAGCCGGGTCAGGTACTCGGTGCGGAACTGCTGGTCGACGGAGATGCCGAACAGGTACAGCTTGGTCGCGCCCAGCGGCATGCCCAGCGTCACGACGGTGAACGCGGACACGAACACCAGCCCGCCCAGCTGCGCGAGCCACCGGAACCGGCCGGAGCGCCCCCATGCCCAGCCCACGGCGACCAGACCGGCCAGGCAGCCGACCTGCCCCACAGTGGTCAGCGCGTGCAGCTGGTTGGACGACGGGAAGGCCGGCCACTGCACGCGGGCGATGGCGACCAGCGAGACCACCGCGACCACGACGGCCACCGCCACCGCGACCGCCATCTGGCCGAGACTGGCCAGCGCGTTGCGCATGATCAGATTGGCAGCTTGCGGAAGACGCTGCGCGGGATGTGTCGCAACACCATCATCACGTACCGGAATGCTGCTGGCGCCCAAACCAATTCCTTACCTTTTGCGGCGGCGGTCACGGCGAGGTTGGCGACGTACTCCTTGTCCACGGTCAGCGGCGCTTCCTTGACGTGCGCGCTCATCCGGGTACGAACCTGACCCGGGCGGATGACCAGGACGCGAACACCATACTCGCGCAACGCTTCTCCGAGCCCCAGATAGAAGCCGTCCAGCCCCGCCTTGGTGGAGCCGTAGACGAAGTTGGATCGCCGCACCCGCTCCCCGGCGGCCGAGCTCATCGCGATGATCTGGCCGAAGCCCTGGGCGCGCATCTTCTCGCCGAGCAGTACACCCACCGAAACGGCGGCGGTGTAATTGATTTCGGCGGCCAAGACGGCCTTGCGCTGGTCCTGCCACAACTCTTCGGCGTCGCCGAGGATCCCGAAGGCGACAACCGCCACGTCGACATCACCGTGGGCGAAGGCCGCCTCGATCGTCTTCGGATGACTGTCGGCGTCGGTGGCTTCGAAGTCGATCAGCTCCACCGACCGCGCACCCGCCGCCTTCATCTGGGCGACGGCGGCATCGCGGCCCGGGTCATCGGGCATGGCGGCCAGCACGATGCGGGCATGCGCGTTCTGCAGGTAGCGCTCACAGATGGCCAGCCCGATCTCGGAGGTCCCGCCGAGCAGCAGGATGGTCTGCGGATTTCCCACGGCATCTAAAACCATTGGCGCACCATTTACAACAGCTCCAAACGTCGGGCCATGTCCGAGGCGAACACCCCGGCGGGATCCACCTTGCGGCGCACCGCGATCCACTCGTCGATGCGGGGGTACATGGCGTGGAAGGTCTCGGCGCTCGCGCGGGAATCCTTGGCCGTGTACACTCGGCCGCCGAATTCCAGTACGCGCCGGTCGAGTTCGTTGAGGAACTCGTTGATTCCCGGCTTGTTGGGGAAGTCCATCGCGACGTTCCAGCCGGCCATCGGGAAACTCAGCGGTGCGCGGTTGCCCGGCCCGAACAGTTTGAACACGTTCAGTGCCGAGTAGTGGCCGCGGGTCTGGATCCAGCGGATGATGGCCTTGAACTCGTCCATCGCGTCCGGCGGGACGAGGAACTGGTGTTGCGCGAAACCCATTGGGCCGTAAGCGTTGTTCCAACCACTGACCAGGTCGAGCATGTGGTAGAACTGCGACAGGTTCATGATCTTGCCGGTGTAGTTGCCGCCCAGCCGGTAGTACACCTCGCCGATCGCCATGAAGGACAGCTTGTTCATCGCGCTGACCGGAAAAACGTTCGGCACCGTCAACAGTTGTGGCGCATCGAATTTCAGCGGATTCCTGGCAAGCTTCTTGGGCAGTTGGTCCAGCTTCGCCAGACTGCCGCGGCTGACGGCGGCGCGGCCGAGCTTGGGGGGCGGACTGATCAGGTCGAACCAGGCACTGGAGTAGGTGTAGTTGGCTTCGCTGCCGTCGAGGTGCACGGCGACCGTTTCGTCGAGGTCCTTGGTGGCCACCCCGTCGGCGACGAAATAGGCCGTCTCGGTGGGCGTCATCTCGATGGTCGCGCGCAGGACGATCCCGGTCAGGCCGTTGCCACCCACGGTGACCCAGAACAGCTCGGCGTCGTCACCGTCGGGGGTGAGGGTGCGGACGCTGCCGTCGGCCATGAGCAGGTCCATCGAGCGCACGTGGTTGCCGAAGCTGCCCGCGCTGTGATGGTTCTTGCCGTGGATGTCGCAGGCGATCGCGCCGCCTACGGTGACCTGGCGCGTGCCCGGCAGCACCGGAACCCACAGCCCGAACGGGAGCGCCGCCTTCATCAGCTGGTCCAGGCTGACGCCCGCGTCGACGTCGACCAGCCGGGTGTCGGCGCTGATCGAGTGGATCCGGTTGAGGCCCGTCATGTCGATCACCAGGCCGCCGCCGTTTTGGGCGTTGTCACCGTAGGACCGGCCCAGCCCGCGCGCGATGACGCCCCGGCCGTTGGGTCCGCCCGATTCGGCCACCCGGGCGACGGCCTTGGCGACCACCTCGGGGTCCCGGGTCGAAAGCACCTCGGCCACCGACGGCGCGGTGCGGCCAAAGCCCGTCAGCCGGGTGGCGGTGGTCAAAACATCGGTGCTCAACATCGTCACAGAGGGTACCGCTTGCGAACGTCGGCTCAGCGAATGCGGAAGATTACCGCCCGCTGCACGACGAAGTTGATCACCGTCGCCGTGCCCTGCGCGATCACGAACGCGACGGGTATCGCCCACCCGCGGTAGTGCAAAAGCGCCAGGCACAGATGGTTGAGCCCGACCTGCACGGCGAAGGTGATGCCGTACAGAACCATGACCGCGACGAACCGCGCGGTGCTCGGGGCGGCCCGGAACGTCCACCGGCGGTTGATCAGATAGGCGGTGATGGTGCCGACGACGAAGCTGCTGGCCTTGGCCAGGTCAACCTGGACGCCGACGGCTTTGTACAGCGCCAGGTACAGGCCGAAGTCCACGATCCCCGCCAGGCCGCCGGTGACGACGAACCGCGTCATCTGGGTCGTCAGACTCAACTGCGGGCTCGGCGGCGCAGCGTCGGGCAGCGGGGCAACCATTGGGGGGAGTTTAACGGGAACGCCGCGGCATCCCGGGACCCGGCGGAGAGGCGTTAACGGGGCAGCTTGACCGATATCAGCTCGACCTGATCCTCGCCCTGCGGGGTCGAGTAGGTCACCGTGTCGCCCGCCTTGTGTCCGGCCAGGGCCTGGGCCAGGGGGCTGCGCGCCGTCAACGTTTCACCTTCCCGGCCGACCGGCGTCTCTTCGACGATGGAGATCACGTGCATGGTGACCACTTCACCGTCGGAGAACCGCAGGGTCACCTCGGTGCCCCCCGGCAGCGTTTCCGATGCATCGGGCCGCGACGGCCCGGTCCGCATGCGCCGATCCAGCTCGTTGATCCGATCGCTGAGCCCAACCAGCTCCTCGGCGCGCTGAATCGCCTCGGCCGCGTCGCCGTGATCGCCCACCATGCCGCGGTCGTTCCTGACCTCGACCTCCAGGCGGTCCCGCCGCTGCCGTAGCCGCTCCAGCTCGGCGGCCAGGTTCGCCCGCGCCGCATCCGCTGCTGATTGGACCTTTTTGCTCACGTCGGTGGACCTTTCGCCCAGTTGCTCAAGTGGCGTTCCAGTGTCGCACCACGACGAGGCGGCCGCCACCATTATCGGGTATGCGGCGGGTCCCACTCAGCGGCTGGTCGAGCCGGATTCGGAGTTAGTGGCGAGCGGCGGTGCGCCGTCCTCGTCGTCGTAGTAGTCGACGGTGCCGCGCAGGGCGTCGAAGATCGCCCTGCCCTGCGCGACCAGGCCGCTGGCCACCTCGGTCAGCCCTTCGGCGCCGTTGAGCACGGTCACGTTGGCGTTGGCGAGCCCCCGGGCCGCCTTCTCCACGATCTCGGGCAGCTGGTCGATGAGCGCCTTGTCGAGCGCCACCCGGTTGTGCGACGCCGCCGCCTCCGCCTGGATCTTCATCTTCTCCGCGTCGGCGACGGCCAGGATCCGGACGCGTTCGGCCTCGGCCTCGGCGGGCTTGACCACCTCGGCGACCAGCTCCTGCTGGCGCAGCTCGGCGGCGCGCTGGGCCAGCTCGGTGCGCATCTGCAGCACCTCGCGCTGGGCCTCGGCCTCGGCCAACGGGCCCGCCTGGGCCGCCTCCGCCTGCGCCTTGTCGACCTCGGCCTTGTACTGCGCCTTGACGATCGCGGTCTCGCGGGCGAATTCCGCCTGCTTGCGCTGCGACTCCTGCTCGGCTTCGGCGGCCAGCTGATTGGCCTGCGCCTGTGCGATCTGGGCCTGCTGCTGGATGGCCGCGTTGTGCGGCGCCGACATCGCGTTGATGTAGCCGAGCCCGTCGTCGTCGATGGACTGGATCTGCAGCGCGTCGACGGTGAGCCCGATCCGGGCCATCTCCTCCTTGGAGCCGTCGAGGACCTCGGTCGCCAGTTTCTGGCGTTCCCGGATGATCTGCTCGACGGTCATCGAGCCGATGATCGAGCGCAGGTGACCGGCGAAGATGCGCCCGGTCAGCACGGACATCTGGTCCTGTTCGGACAGGAAGCGTTGTCCGGCGCTGATGATGCTCTCGGCGTCGTTGCCGACCTTGAAGGCGATCACCGCCCGGACATTGAGCGTGATGCCCTGTTGGGTCACGCATTTCTCGGAGACCTCGGCCTCACACATCGCCAGCGTGAGGAAGCGGGCCTTGCGGAAGAACGGCATGATGAACGCGCCGTGGCCGGTCACGACGCGGAAGGGGGCGTTGCTCTTGCTTCGGCCGCCCGAGACGAGCATCGCCTCGTCGGGGGCGGGCACCTTGTAACCGAGCATGGGGTCTCCTTTTTCGGGTTTCGCTGTTGTATCTCGGGCGATCCGCGCGGTCAATTCGGATCAGGCGAGGCCCTGCCAGGGTTCGACGACCACCGTCCGGGCTCCCCTGACGTCGACCACCAGCACCTCGGCGCCCTTGGGCAGGGGGTCGTCGGACCACGCCAGGAAGGCCTCCTTGGCGCCCCGCACGGTGACCAGCACCTCGCCGGCGCCACGGTCCCCGCGGGTTGCCACGGTCAACGTCCCAACACAGCCGATTGCCGCGGCGTCGCTCACGAACGCATACTCTCGCATCGGCAATGCGGGCGTCGTGTTTCGTCTAAACGGGGCCCGCCGTGAGGGTGACGACGTTGTTACGGTTCTCCCGGGCCTTTATCCGGGACACCCAGACCCGGCCGCCGGTCGCCAGCCCGACGATGTCTTCGACCGTTTCGAACGTCCAGGCGGCCGTGCCCGCCATCCCGGTGTCGTCCATGATCCGTAGATCGATGACGCCGCGGTCGGCCAGCAGCTCGAACAGATCGCGCTGCGGGTCGTCGACCGCGATCAGCGTGGTGTGGTCGAACTGGTCGCGCAGTGCCGTCCTGACCTCGTCGAGGGTGCCCTCGCCGATCACCGCGTCGGTGCCGGGTTCGGTTTCGGCGCAGGCGAACTCGATGTCGAAGGCCCGCTCGTAGCCGTGCAGGAAGAAGCGTTTGCCTTGATTGGCCCATGAGCGATGGCAGCAGGGCAGGTTGTCGAACAACCTGCGCAGGTGGAACCTGGCCGTGCGGCCCAGTGGCGCGTCGGCGCGGTGCATCGTGGCCACGCGGTCGCCGTCGACGAAGATGGTGTTGCGCATGGGTCCCAGCCTCCGGGGCACGCCTTGCGGAATCCTCAAAGAATTCTTGGAGCCGTCCCCGATGGTGGCCGGTGCCTATCGTGGTAGCTATGTGCGTCGGTCGTAGGCAGTGGGCGCCACTGATGGCGGCTCTGCTGTTTGTTGCCGCGCTGTTCTCCGCGGCCCCGGCGTCGGCGGACCCACCCGACGACGCCTTCTTGGCGGCCCTTGCGGATAACGGGATCGTGCTGAACGACCCGGGCACCGCGATCGCGATGGCGCGGAGCGTGTGCGCCGGACTCGACAAGAACCAACGATCGAGCGTCCTGGCGATGAAGGTGATGAAAGAGGCCAACCTGTCGGCGCGACAAGCCGGGTTCTTCGTCGGCGCTTCCGTGTCCGCCTATTGCCCGCAATACAAAGGGCAGACCGACGGTTCGTTGGACTGGCTGAATCCGCTGCCCCCGCTGATGTGAGCTACATCGATTGCCCGGCTCCTCACGCCGCGTGCGCGGCGCATCGTCGCAGGGCTAAACCCAGTACGGCACCCGGGCGCGGTACTGCCGCATCGCGAACGCCGCCAGCACCCAGCCGACGACCGTCAGCACCCCCACCACGGCCCAGTGCCGCAGCTCCTGGTGGGCGCCCAGCAGCGGCGCGCGAACGATGTCGAGGTAGTGCAGCAGCGGATTGAGCTCGACGATCTTCGACCAGTGCCCCGCGCCCTGCTGCCGCAACGTGTCGTCGTTCCAGATGATCGGCGTCATGAAGAACAGCAACTGCACGACGGAGAACAGCAGCGGGCCGATGTCGCGGTAGCGGGTCGCCAGGATGCCGAAACACAGTGACACCCAAATGCAATTGAGGACGATCAGACCCAGCGCCGGGATCACCGACAGATCCGCCCACGACCACGCCTTGGGATAGATGACCGCGATGACGGCGTAGATGACGATGTTGTGCGCGAACAAGATCATCTGCCGCCACACCAGCCGATAGACGTGCACCGACAGCGGCGTCGGTAGCTGCTTGATCAGTCCCTCGTTGGCGACGAAGACGTCGGCACCCTCGAGGATGGCCGCGTTGATGAGGTTCCAGATGATCAGCCCGAGCGTGACGTACGGCAGGTGCACGGAGAGCTCGAGGTGAAACAGCTTGGAGTACAGGCCACCCATGGCGACGGCGGTGGTGCCGGTCGCGATGGTGATCCAGAACGGCCCCAGCACCGAGCGGCGGTAGCGCTGCTTGATGTCCTGCCAGCCCAGGTGCAGCCACAACTCGTGCCGACGGAAGCCCGCGACCAGATCGCCCCGGGCGCGGGTGAAGGTCCGCGACTGGGCGGCGGCGTCGATGAATGTCAAGTGGAGCCTCCCGGTTTGCCGAACTGCTCCCGACGCCCCAAGCGGCGCAACCGAATCCACTCGGCCAGCCCCTTGGGGTCGCGGCGGGTGATCAGGAAGTACCAGCCGAACCGGACCCACTCCTGGACCAGCAGCTTGCGCAGGCCAGGCTGTGACAGCAGGTAGCCGCGGTTGCGGTAGGTGTAGAACCGCTTCGTCGGATTGTCGGGGTACTGGGTGTGCATGCGGCCGCCCAGGATCGGGCGGAACTCGTCGGATCCGCAGGGATGCAAGTAGATCGCGTCCAGGCAGGTGCCGAATGGCAGGCCGGACCGAACCAGCCTGCGGTGCAACTCCACCTCGTCGCCGCGGATGAACAGCCGCATGTCCGGGACGCCGACTGCATCCAGGGTGGCCGCCCGGAACAGCGCGCCGTTGAACAGCGACGCGATCCCGGGCAACAGGTCTTGTCCCGCTTCGGTGCGCAATTCGTCAGCGCGCCTGCGCCATACCAGGCCACGGCGCAACGGGAACGCCAGCCGTTCCGGGTCGTCGGAGTTGCACACCATCGGCGATACTTCGGCCAGGCCATGCTTCTCGGCGCAGGCCAGGAGCGTGGCCAGCACCCGGGAGTCTTGCGGGCGACCGTCGTCGTCGGCCAGCCATACCCAGTCGGCGCCCTGCGCCAGCGCGTGCAGCATGCCGAGCGCGAAACCACCCGCACCGCCGAGGTTTCGGCGGGAGGGCAGGTAGGTCGTCGAGATCGGTTGGGCGGCAACCAATTCGCGGATGCGGGCATCCGCGCCACCGTCGTTGTCGACGACGATCAGCTGATCTGGCGGCCGGGTCTGCGCGCTGAGCGCGTCCAGCGACTTGGCGAGTTCGTCGGCGCGCCGGTGCGTGACCACCACGGCGATGATGGATTCACTCATCCCCGGATGCGCTCTGCGCCAGCGGTTCGTCGGTACGGCCCTGCGGCCGGGTCTCCTCCAGTACTTCGCGCACGTGGCGGGCCGCGTCCTCGCCCTCGTAGGCGCGCACCACGTCTTCGATGTCGCCGGCCTGGCGGATGACTCCGTGGTCGATCCACATCGCGGTCTTGCACAACCGGGCCAGGAACTCGTTGGAATGGCTGGCGAACACCAGGATTCCGGACCGCTCCACCAAGCCCTGCAGCCGCGACTGCGCCTTCTTCAGGAAGTCGGCGTCCACCGCGCCGATGCCCTCGTCGAGCAGCAGTATCTCCGGGTCGATGCTGGTGACGACGCCCATCGCGAGCCGTACCCGCATGCCGGTGGAGTAGGTGCGCAGCGGCATCGACAGGTAGTCACCCAGCTCGGTGAACTCGGCGATCTCGTCCACCTTGGCCAGCATCTGCTTGCGGGTCTGCCCGAGGAACAGCCCGCGGATGATGATGTTCTCGTAACCGGAGATCTCCGGGTCCATGCCGACGCCCAGATCGAAGACCGGTGCGACCCGGCCGGTGACCTTCGCCCAGCCCCTGGTGGGTTCGTAGATGCCCGAAAGCAGGCGCAGCAGAGTGGATTTCCCGGCCCCGTTGTGACCGACCAGGCCGACCCGATCGCCCAACTCAAGCGACATGGTGATGTCGCGCAACGCCTCGACGACCACCACGTTGGAGCTGTTGCGGCCGATCGTGCCGCCCGCCTTGCCCAGGAAGGCTTTCTTCAGGGAGCGCGACTTCGCGTCGAAAATGGGAAATTCCACCCACGCGTTGTGCGTCTCGATGTGAGGACCCGCCACGTGCTTCGCTTACAGGTACTGACCGTGCCCGGACGCGCCCGGCTTGCCGACGCCGGGGGGCAGCGCGCCCTGGCGCATGTTCTCCAGCTGGGCGCGGGCCGCCATCTGCTGGGCGAACAGCGCCGTCTGGATGCCGTGGAACAGCCCTTCCAGCCAGCCGACCAACTGGGCCTGGGCGATGCGCAACTCCGCGTCGGAGGGCGCCGCGTCCTCGTTGAACGGCAGGGTGAGGCGGTCGAGCTCTTCGCGGAGTTCCGGCGCCAGGCCCTCTTCCAGTTCGCGGATGCTCGTCGCGTGGATCTCGCGCAGTCGGTTGCGGCTGGCCTCGTCGAGCGGCGCGGCGCGCACCTCCTCGAGCAGTTGCTTGATCATCGTCCCGATGCGCATCACCTTGGCGGGCTGCTCAACCAGATCGGTCAGGGAGCGCTCGTCGGAGTCGTCCTCCGATACCGCCGTCATCCGCGGGTCGCCGCCGCCGATGATCTCGATGCCATCGTCGTCGTTGCGGGTAGTCAATCCATCACCATCCTTTTGCGCACTAAGAGTGCGGCGCCGCGCCGTTTCCGCGCCATTCGTAGATTCGGGCTCCACCATTGTCGTAGATCAGCGCCCACGACTTCGATTTATCCAGTGAGACTAGTCCGTCGGGCACGGCGAAGCCCCGGACCGTCGGTGTGCTGGTGTAGATGTACCGGATATTGAGCGCTTTGATCGCCTCGACCACCCGCGGATCGGACTCTCCCTTGCGGGCGCCGGCCCAGAAGATGTATCGGTTGGGTCCGGGGCCCATTTGCTGGGGGTAGTCGTAGTGGGTCCACAGCGGGTGCAGGTCGGCGACCGCGTACATCCACGCGGTGCCGTCGGTGTTGGCGTTGCCGATCACGGTGGTGTGCGCGCCCGGAAGCGTGGACAGGTAGGCCATCGCCATCAGGTCGCGTTGGTCGATCATCACCGAGTCGTACTTGTCGCCGAACAGGACCAGGTGTCGATAGAAATAGTGGCGGGCGGTGAATACCGTCGTCGCCAGCAGCAGGACGGCCGTGGCCGCGGTCCAGACCGGCGCGGGTAGCGGTTTGGACCGGTCGGCGACCCGCTTGGCCCCGGCGACCACTCCCGCGACGATCACGAACAATGCGACGCCGGCCATCGGTTGCAGCAGCAGAGTGATGGCCGCCGAGATCCGACGCGGGTCCTTGTAGAAGAACTCTCCGAACGCGCCGGCTACCGCGCCGAGCGGGCCGCCCAGCGGTGTGCCCGCGTCGACGTCCACCACCACCAACAGCAGCCAGACCGCCAGCGGCCACCAGATCCTCTTGTAAGCGAAGATGATCCCGCCGAGGATCGCCAGCGACATGAGCCCGTACTGGTACGGGAAGTCGTTGAGATGACGCGAGTGCTGGAAGACGGCGTCGAACAGGCCCCGCTTCTTGCTGAGGTGGGTCAGGAACGAGTGCCCGGCGATGATGTCTTCCTGCTGCCGCACGCTGATGAACTGTGGCAACAGGATCAGCCCGGTGGCCGCCGTCACGCCCGCGAGCGTCACGACATCGGCGACCCGGCCGCGCACCGGACGCCACAGCACGTCCAGCAGCCACCAGGCCACCACGAACAGCACGACGATGAATCCGCCGGTCAGGTGGACAGACATCACCCCCACGAAGGCCAGCACCGCCACCGGGATGCGGTCGCGGTGCCGCAGCGTCGAGGCGATCAGCACGAACGTCGGTACCACGACCCCGTAGGCGGCCAGATTGGGCATCGCGGCGACGCCGAACTCGACGTAGGGAAGGGCGGTGAACGACGCCGACAGCGCGGCGGTGGTCGCGGCCGCGGCGGCGGTGCGCCATTCACACCAGCTGCCGCGCAGCAGCCGCCAGGCCAGCATCGCCGCGCTGGTCGGGAACAGCCACACCGACGCCGCCACCGAGCTCAGCGTGTAGCCGGTGGTGGGCGCCGCCCCGGTGAGTTGGCAGAACACCGCCACCCACGCGTGGAACACCGACGGGTAGTACAGCGTCTGGTGCGTTTCGACGTTGCGTAACTCGCCCATGTGCGTCGACGACGCCTGCCCGGTGTCGAGGATGAACCGCACCTCGTTGGCGTGCCAGACCGCGTCCCAGGTGCTGGGGATGGTCTGCCAATGGGCGGCCAAACCGCGGTGCGCCGCCCACATGATCAGCAGCGACCCGAGCAGCACCCCGGCCGCCACCGTCACCGCCGGCCAGCGGCCGATCCCGCGGGCTTCGGCCTCGGTGTCGCGGTAGCGGCCGACCAGCAGCTGCAGGACCGTCATCACCAGACACACCGCGACCAGCGTCGCCAGCGCGGTCCAGCCGTTCCACGGGATTCCAACCGCACCGAACGGGATGATCGCCAGCGCGATCGCGCCGTAGGTCAGCGCCGGGCCCACGGCGACAGCGACAGGCCAACTCAGCTGACTGATTCGCGCGATGATCGCCCCGGGCGCTATCAGCAAAAACAATGCGATCAGCGTTCCGAACCAGAGGCCCACTGGACTAGTATGGCTGGCCGGGTGTCCCGCCTCTCCGAAGCCACCGGCCGGCTGGAACGGCTTGAGCGTTCGGGCACCCGCTACGTCACAGTTTCGCGGAAATGCGCAAGCTCTAAGGTGGCTGGCATGGCATACGACGTCGCCCGGGTGCGCGGACTGCATCCGTCGCTGGGTGACGGGTGGGTGCACTTCGACGCGCCGGCCGGGATGCTCATCCCCGATTCCGTCGCGACCACCGTTTCGACCGCCTTCCGAAGGTCTAGCGCCACGACGGCGGGCGCTCACCCGTCGGCGCAGCGCAGCGCCGCCATCCTGGAGGCGGCGCGGGCGGCGGTGGCCGACCTGTTCAACGTCGACCCGGCGGGCGTGGTGCTCGGGGCCGACCGCGCCATCCTGTTGTCGGCGCTGGCCGAGGCGTCCTCGTCGCGCGCCGGGCTGGGCTACGAGGTGGTCGTCAGCCGCCTCGACGACGAGGCCAACATCGCCCCCTGGCTGCGGGCGGCGCACCGCTACGGCGCCAAGGTGAAGTGGGCCGAGATCGACATCGAGACCGGCGAGCTGCCGACCTGGCAGTGGGAGGGTCTGATCGGGAAGTCGACCAGGCTGGTGGCCGTCGCGTCCGCGTCCGGGACGCTGGGCACGGTCACCGACCTGCGAGCCATGACCAAGCTGGTGCACGACGTGGGCGGGCTGGTCGTGGTGGACCATTCCGCGGCGGCGCCGTACCGGTTGCTCGACGTGAAGGAGAGCGACGCCGACGTGGTGGCGGTGAACGCCCTGGCGTGGGGCGGCCCACCGATCGGCGCGGTGGTGTTCCGCGATCCGGCGCTGCTCAATTCGTTCAGCTCCATCTCGACGGACCCCAAGGCGACCGGCGCGGCGCGCCTGGAAATCGGCGCGCACCAGTTCGGTCTGCTCGCCGGTGTGGTCGCCAGCATCGAGTACCTGGCCGCACTCGACGAGTCCGCACGCGGCAGCCGCCGCGAACGCCTGTCGGTGTCGATGCAATCGGCCAGCCTCTACATGAACCGGATCTTCGATTACCTCATGGTGTCGTTGCGGTCGTTGCCGTTGGTCATGGTGATCGGCCGCCCGGAGGTGCGGATCCCCGTGGTCAGCTTCGCCCTGAACGGCGTGCCCGCCGAGCGGGTGGTGCAGCGGCTGGCCGACAACGGGATCCTGGCCGTCACGTGTGAGAACTCCCGCGCGCTCGACGTGTTGGGCGTCAACGACATCGGCGGCGCCGTCACCATCGGGTTGGCGCATTATTCGACGACGGCCGAGGTGGACCAGTTGGTCCGCGCGCTGGCGTCGCTGGGCTGAGGCTTTTCGTCGCCGCTAGATCGTCAGCACGATCTTCCCGGTCACCTTGCTTGCCGTGAGCTGTTGATGTGCCTCCCCGGCCTGCTGGATGGGCATGCGGGCGCCGATGATCGGCCGGACGCGCCCCTCGGCGATCATCGGCCACACGGAGCCGATCACCGCCTGCACGATCTCCGTCTTGCTGTTCGGGCCGGTCACCGGTCGGGCGCGCAGCGTGGTGCCGATGACCCGCGCGCGCTTGCCGAGCAGCTTGGCGATGTTGAGCTCGCCCTTGATGCCGCCCTGCATGCCGATGATGACCAGCTGCCCGTCCGTCGCCAGGGCGTCGACATTGCGGTCCAGGTAGGCGGCGCCCATGATGTCCAGGATCACGTCGGCGCCGCCGCTTTGCTGGAGCCGCTCGACGAAGTCCTCGTCGCGGTAGTTGATGGTGATCTCGGCGCCCAGCTCGCGGCAGAATTCCAGCTTCTCCGCCGACCCGGCCGTGACGGCCACCCGGGCGCCCAGCGCCCGCGCAACCTGGATCGCGTGGCTGCCGATCCCGCTGGCGCCGCCGTGCACCAGCAGTAGCTGCCCCGTGCCGAGGTGGGCGGTCAGCACCAGGTTGGACCACACCGTGCAGGCGACTTCCGGCAGCCCGGCCGCGTCGACGAGGTCGACACGGGCGGGAATCGGCATCACCTGACCGGCGGGAACGGCGACGTACTCGGCGTATCCGCCGCCGGCCAGCAGCGCGCAAACCTGTTGTCCCACCGGCCAATCCGCGACGTCCTCGCCGGTTTCGGCGACGACGCCCGACACCTCCATGCCGATGATGTCGCTGGCGCCCGGCGGCGGTGGGTATTTGCCGGCGGCCTGCAGCAGGTCGGCGCGGTTCACGCCGGCCGCGGTGACCTTGATCAGCACCTCGCCGGGCCCGGCGGAAACGTCCGGGACGTCTTGCCAGGACAGCTGATCGGGGGATTCGGCGACGATGGCGCGCATGGTGGCCACGCTACCGACCCCCGCTACCCTTACTCGTGGTGGCGTGGCAGAGCGGCCTAATGCACTCGCCTTGAAAGCGAGAGACGGCTAACACCGTCCGGGGGTTCAAATCCCTCCGCCACCGCAGGTCTCAGCCCGCCACCACGCCGCGCCCACTGCGGCCGATCGGCGGGCGCAAATGCTGTACGGCACGGCCGATTCCCTCGGCCACCGCCGCCGAGGCGCCCTGCCGTTCCCGGGTCTTCCCTCAGCGCCCGCCATTTGAGGTCGAGCTGAGCTTCGGCGTCGTGGGTGTCGTGCGAGTAGTCGAAGTAGACCGACGCGAATGGCGCGGGGGCCTCTAGCAGCTTGCGGAAGCGTTCAGAGTCCATGTCTTTGGGTGCTCGACGAGGCGGGCCGCAAACGCTAGTAGCTGCGATCGCCTTCGCTGCTGTCGAAGAAGCGCCATTCGCCGTCGGCTTCGACTTCCATGCGCCAGCCCAGTTCGTTGCCTTCGACCGCCTCATCGGCGAACCACGCGTGCGCCTTATCGGCGCTTTCGATGTCCTTCGTCGCGACGACGTCGCCCTTCGGGTTGAGCACTCGGTAGGTAGCCATGGCGGCAGTGTTCCCACCGGCGGGCGCCCTCAACCGGTGGGGATCTCGGCGGTGATCGTGTCCATCAGGGCGGTGTAGCGCTTGGCTTCCGGGTCGCGCCCGGGCTTGCCGCTGCTGACTACGCCGGCCGCCAGGCCGCGCGCCGGGTCGGCCCAGATCGCGATGTTGACCAGGCCGAGATTGCCGAACGCGTGCGGCGAGTTGAGCCCGAACGGCCCCCACCGGTTCGTTCCGAGAATGAAGCCGGTGCCCCACCGGGCCGGTTGCAGCCCTACCGCGAAATCCGGTCGCAATCGCCGGCATTCCTTGATCGCGCCGTACATCGTCTCCGGGCTCATCACCCGCACGCCGTCGAGATTTCCACCGCGACGCCAGATTTCGGCGAACCGCGACATCTCGTGTGCGGTAGACACCGTGTTGGACGACGGGATGATGGTCGTGAGAAACATGGGGGTGTTGGTGATCGGGATCATCTCGTGCACGGTCCCGCCGATCGCCTTGCGGAAGATCTGCGCGACGACCGGCGGCAACGGGCGGCCGGTCGCGTGGCTCGGCGCGACCAAGGGCAGGTCCTCCTCGGCGACACCGAAGTTGGTCCAGCGGAAGCCGAGCGGGTCGAGGATCTCCGTGGCGAGGATCTCGCGAATCTCCTTGCCGGTGGCCGCGTAAACGATCTCGCGCACGAGTGGGCCCCAGGTCAGCGCGTGGTAGATGTGCACCAGCCCCGGCCGGTAGAGGGGGCGCAGCTCGCCCAGCTTTTGCTGCGCGTACTCGTGGTCGTCCGCGCGTTTGACGTCCGGCTTGGGTCCGGTCGGGAAGGGAAGTCCGGCGCTGTGGGTCATGACGTGCCGGATGGTGATCCGATGCTTGCCGTGACTGGTGAAGGTGGGGATGTAGTCGCAGACGCGGTCGTCGAGTGAGAAGACGCCACGCTCGACGAGCATGTGCACCACGGTCGCCGCCATTCCCTTGGCCGCCGAGTAGACGCAGAACGGCGTGTCCGGAGTGACGGCGATCTTCTCGGCGTCGGGCGGGTCGCTCGGCGCGTTGCCCCACCCGTGGCCGATCGCGCGGTTGAGCACGACGCGCCCGTGCCGGCGGATGCACAGCTGGATGGCGGGGTGGAAGCCGCCCTGGTACCAGTGCCGGGCCGCCCCCCAGATCCGCTCGACGGCGGCGCTGTCGATTTCCGAGTGGTCTTCGTCGCCGATCGTCGTCACGGCGTCCAGGTCGGCCGGGACGCGGATTCTGCCGTCTGGTGTCACCTCAGCGAGGGTACGTGGCGCCGGATTACTCCCCGGTGAACCGCGGCGGGCGCTTCTCGAATGTCGCCGCGATGCCCTCGGTCAGGTCCTTGGAGGGCAGGAAGGCGGCGTTCCAGGCGGCGACGTAGCGCAGGCTCTCCGACACCGCGGCGATGCGCTGCTGGTCGAGGACGTCCTTGATGCCGTGCACGGCCAGCGGCGGGTTGGCGGCGATCTCGGCCGCGGTGGCGTGTGCGGCGGCCAGCGTGGCGTCGGCGTCGTCGTACACGTTGTTGACCAGGCCGATCTTCTCGGCCCGGGCTGCGTCGATGTCCTTGCCGGTTAGCGCGAGTTCGCGCAGGTGCCCGTCGTTCAGGATGTACGGCAGGCGGGCCAGGCTGCCGACGTCGGCGACGATGGCGAGCTTGACCTCGCGCACCGAGAACTTGGCGTCGGCGCTGGCGTAGCGGATGTCGACCGCGGAGATGAGGTCGACGCCGCCGCCGATGCACCAGCCGTGCACCGCGGCGATGGTCGGGGTCCGGCAGTCCGCGACGGCGGTGATGGCGCCCTGCATGCGTTTGACCTCGCGGTGGAACACCGCGCGCGGGCCGGCCAGCGCGTCACCGGACAGCAGCGGGGTGAACGAACCGCCCATCGCGGGCACGTCCAGGCCATAGCTGAAGTTCTTGCCCGACCCGGTCAGCACGATCGCGCGCACCTCGGGGTCGGCGTCCAGCGCCGCGAACAGCTCCGGCATCTCCGACCAGAAGGCCGGTCCCATCGCATTGCCCTTGCCCGGCCCGATCAGCGTCACCTGGGCGACGTGGTCTTTCGTCTCGACGGTGACCGATTCGTATGCTTGCGCCATATCGAGACCGTAGCGTGGCGAATATGGCTCCCGACTTGCGACCCGGACCGCATTCACCGCCCACCGACGAACTGCACAGCGCCGAGGACACGCTCGGGGTATTGCAGCGGGTGCTGCACACCATCGCGGCCGACGACCTGTCGCAGCAGACGCCGTGTGCGGAGTTCGACGTCGCGCAGCTGACCGATCACCTGATGAACTCGATCACGGCTCTGGGCGGCATGGTCGGCGCGGAGATCCCGGAGCGCGACCAAAGCGATTCGGTGGAACGCCAGGTGGTCGCCGCCGCTCGGCCCGCGCTGGACGCCTGGCACCGCCACGGCCTGGACGGGTCCGTGCCGTTCGGCAAGGGCGAGATGCCCGCCAAGAGTGCGTGCGCCGTCCTGTCGATCGAATTCCTGGTCCACGCTTGGGATTACGCCGCCGCCGTGGGACACGAGATCGACGCGCCCGAACCGCTGTCCGAGTATGTGTTGGGGCTGGCCCGCAAGGTCATCAGGCCGGAGCTGCGGGGCGGTGCCGGGTTTGACGATCCGGTGGACGTGCCCGAGGACGCCGGAGCGCTCGAGCAATTGGTCGCGTTCACCGGCCGCAACCTGGCCCGCTGACGCTCGCCCTTTTGTTGAGTGTGACGCCAGGGCGGCCGCGCCCGGCGTGAACGCACACTCAAAGCCGTGAGTTCAAACTGGTCGCGAGTGTGCGTCCAGCCGCACACGGGTCGCCGAATGTGCGGCCAGCCGCACACCCGAAGGCTTAGCCGCTAGACCCGTTCGAGGTAGAAGTAGTAGTACCGGCCGTTGTCCCGGACGCCCTTGCCGTTCATGATGCCCATCACGGCGTCGTCGTCGATCTTCTTGAAATGGTCGTGCACGGGCTGGCCGTCGTAGACCATCGTCGCGGTGACCTCCCCGCGGAACTCTTCGAGCCAGAGGCTGGCCTCGCCCTTGCCCATCTCCTTGTTCGAGAACTTGTTGCCGTCGGCGTCGAGGCAGACCAGCGGCTGCACGTCGCGGGCGGACTGGAAGGTCTTGCCGAACCAGCCCGCCTTCTCCAGCTGACCGTTCATCCTGTGGCCGGTGCGGAACTCGCCGCCCTTCCACTCGCCGAGCATCCCCTCGATCGTCGCGGGTTCGAGGCTGGCCCAGAAGTCGTCGAGTTCGCTGTCGGGAATGTCGCCGCCGCGTTCCTTGAACTCGGTGAACAGTTTGCGCGCCAAGTCCAACGGACCACTCCTTACGTTTCGGTGCGGGAAATCCACTCGCGGGCGAAGTGCAACAGAGCGTCATTCTCCTCCACCGCACCGATGGTGATGCGCACGCCCTCGCCGGCGAACGGTCGCACGATCAGCCGCGCGTCGGCGGCCTGCTCGGTGAAGTCCGCCGTACGGGCACCCAGCGGCAGCCAGACGAAGTTGGCCTGCGAGGGGGGCAGGGCGAACCCGGCGTCGCGTAACCCGGCGCTGACCCGGGTGCGCTCGGCCACCAGAGCATCGGTGCGGGCCGCCAGCTCGTGGGATGCCTCCAGCGACGCGATGGCGGCCGCCTGGGCGACGTTCGTCACGGCGAACGGCATGACCACCTTGTCCAGCGCGGTGATCAGGTCGGGGTGGCCGATCGCATAACCGACGCGCAAGCCCGCCAGGCCGTACGCCTTTGAAAAGGTCCGCAGCACAACGACGTTGCTGCGGGATAGCGCGAGCTCCAAGCTGTTGGGCAGCATGCCATCGCGGATGTATTCGACGTAGGCCTCGTCGATGGCGATCAGGATGTGCGGCGGCACGGCCTCGATGAATCGGGCCAGGGCGTCCGGATCGACCACCGTGGACGTCGGATTGTTCGGGTTGCAGACGAAGATCAGCCGGGTGCGGTCGGTGATCGCGGCGAGCATGGCGTCGAGGTCGTGCGTGTGGTCGGCCAGCGGCACTTTGACCGCGGTCGCGCCGGAAACCTGGACGATGGGCAGGTAGCACTCGAAGCTGCGCCAGCCCATCATCACCTCGTCGCCGGCGGATGCGGTGATCTGCACGAGCTGCTGGCACAAGGTGACCGAACCGCTGCCGACCGCGATGTGCTCCGGTGCGACGTTGGAGCCAAGGTGCATCGCCAACGCCGCCTTGAGGTCCACGCTGGCGTTGTCCGGATAGCGGTTCACGACGGCGACGGCGCGCTCGATCGCCGCCCGCACGCTGGGCAGCGGACCGTACACGGTCTCGTTGCTGGCCAGCTTGATCGAGCCCGGCACGTTCTTGCCGGGCACATAGACTGGCAATCCGGCCAGTTCGGGACGCAGGCGAGCGGTCACTTCGACAGTTTATGTCGCGGATGTGTACGCTATGGCCGGTTCCGCGAGACCGGAAAGGGGTCGGGTACCCTCAAACAGTCCAAGGGAGGCGTGCCAGAGCGGCCGAATGGGGCTCACTGCTAATGAGTTGTCCCCCTCAAAGGGGACCGGAGGTTCAAATCCTCTCGCCTCCGCTGGGTCTTTTCAAGGAACACGACGCAAGACAACTGAACACGGGCGCCCGTAGCTCAACGGATAGAGCATCTGACTACGGATCAGAAGGTTAGGGGTTCGAATCCCTTCGGGCGCGCTGTTGAAATCGTGGCCCAGCGTGTTAGCTGGGGACCTCTTCCGACCGGTCGCATTCGGGGCATCTGCTTAAGTCGACCTGTGACCTCCTATATGCGCTTCCTCCGCGACACCGTCGCGGTGCGGCTCTTCGTTGCCTTGATGGCCGGAACGGCGGTGGCAGTCGTCATCGCCGGGTCAGTCGGTTGGAGGTTCGCTCTGCTCGGCTGGGTTGTCGCCGCGGGGCTGTATGTCGCGTGGAGCTGGCTGATCATCGGCCCGATGGATGCAGAACGCACCGCCCGGCATGCGACACGTGAAGACGCCACCCGGTTGCTCGCCGACGTGGTCATCGTCTCAGCGAGCGTGGGCAGCCTCGGCGGGGTGGGATACGTCGTAGCAGCGGGCGCACATTCGGGCGGCGAAGCCGTCGCAGCCGCGGGCGTCGGCATTCTGGCCGTGGTGGCGTCCTGGTTTGCCGTGCATACGCTTTTCACCGCGCACTATGCACGCCTCTACTACTCCGACGAGGTCGGAGGCATCGATTTCCACGACCCACATCCGCCGCGTTACCTGGACTTCGCCTATGTGGCGTTCACCGTCGGTATGACCTTTCAGGTCTCCGACACGGAGATCAACGCCTCGCGGCTGCGCGCAACCGTTTTACGCCATGCGCTGCTGTCGTACCTTTTTGGCGCGGTAATCCTGGCGGTCACCATCAACATGGTCGCCGGGTTGAGCGCCAAACTATGACGGCCCCTGGTCGCTAGCGTCCGCCGAACGGGCCCCCGAACGGTCCGCGACGGGGCGGCACGGTCACGGTTTGCGTGACGGTGCTGGTGTCGGTGCTCGGCGAGACCGTAACGGTGCTCGGCGGTTCCGTTGTGGTGGGGGTGTCGGAGCTCGGTGGCGGGGCCGTCTCGGTGACGGTCTCGGTCGGGACGCCGCCGCCACCGCCGCCCCCACCGTGGTGCCGCGGCGCCTCCGTGGTCGTGGTGGTGGTCACCGTTGTGGTCGGCGCGGTGGTCGTAGTCGTCGCTGCCGGGCTGTGAGTGGGGGAGCCGGTCGCCAGCTTGACCACCGCGTACGCCACGAGCGCAAGCACGATCACCCCTACCGCGCCGGCCGCGACCAGCGCCGCCGGGCGGCGGTACCACGGAGTCGGCGGCTCGGGCTGGGGCGCCGGCTCGTCGTAATACCCGCCATACCCTGCGGCCTGGGTGGGATCGGAGTAGTAGTCGGGTTCCTCGGGGTAAGGCGGCACGAAGGGAGATGTTAGTGGATCAGGACGCGTTCTTGATGAGGCCAAGCGCGCGCTCGAACAGTTGCACCGTGGCCGCGTGCAGCTGGTCGCCGACCTCCTTTTCGGCCTTGCCCGCGCAGGCGCGGGCAAGCGTCCCCTCGATTACGATGCCCAGCTTGAAGCAGGCCAGCACCGTGTACCAGGTGATATGCGACAAGTCGCGGGTGGTGTTGGCCGCATAGCGCTTCAACAGTTCGTCGGTGCCGGCCAGACCGTCCTGACCGCCCAGGGCGTGGCTGAACACGCTGGAACCGTCGGCCTGGCGCCACGTGGCCAGCAGCCAGCCCAGGTCCAGCAGTGGGTCGCCGATCGTGCACATCTCCCAGTCGACGATGGCAACCACGTCCGGCCCGGTCCGGGAGAACATCACGTTGGCGGCGTGGTAGTCGCCGTGCATGATGCCGGGCGTCCACGTCGCGGGCCGACGGTGCTCCAGCCAGGCCGACACTTCCTCGATGCCCGGGATGTCCGGTCCCGGGTAGCCGTCGTAGGCGCTGTACGAGTCCAGCTCCGAGAGCCAGCGCGGCACCTGGCGTTCGAGGAAGCCTTCCGGCTTGCCGAAGTCGGCGAGCCCCGCCGCGACGTGGTCGACGGCGCCGAGCTTGGCCAACGCATCGGCCATCGAGAGGCCCATGCCGTGCCGCACGCCGGCATCGCCCGCATGCAGCGGCGGCAGTCCCTCGCCGGCGTTGAACCCGTCGATCGGATCCATCAGGTAGAAAACGGCGTCACCCAGGACGGCGGGGTCTTCGCAGACGGCAATCAGGTGCGGGCGAGGTACGTCGGAATCGGCCAGGGCGGCAAGGACTTTCGTTTCCCGCAGGATGACGCTGTTGCTGCGCGGGCGCAGGTGCCGCGGCCCGCGCCGCAGCACATAAGGGCGGCCGGCCCGGCTGAACCGCAGCATGACGTTCTGGGTGCCGCCGGTGACGGGGGAGACGTCCTCTAACGGGCCTTCGCCGAGTCCCTGCTCGGACATCCACGCCGCGACGGCGTCCAGGTTCACGGCGTCCACGTGCGGCCCTTGCCGATCGGGGCAACCACTTCCGTCATGCCAGCGCTCCTCTGCAACCCTGTGGGCCGTCTGGGAAAAAGCGTAGGCCACCGCCGGGAAGCGGCCCCGGGCGGCGGAGGCTGGAACAATAGTGTGCGGAACTAACTGACTCGCGCGTGAAGGGGACTGGCGATGCCGCGTACCGACAACGATTCCTGGGACATCACCCAAAGCGTGGGAGCCACCGCACTGGGTGTCGCGGCGGCGCGGGCCGCCGAGACCGAGAGCCCCGCCCCGCTCATCAGCGACCCGTTTGCGCGCGTGTTCGTCGACGCGGCCGGCGAAGGCATGTGGAGCATCTACGCCGACCCCGCACTCCTGGCCAAGGCGGTGGAGCTGGAGCCCGAGGTGGGCACGCGCATCCAGCTGATGATCGACTTCATGGCCACGCGGACAGCGTTTTTCGACGAGTTCTTCCTAAACGCGGCCGACTCCGGCGTCCGGCAAGTGGTGATTTTGGCCGCCGGGTTGGACGCGCGCACCTGGCGCCTGCCATGGCCCGACGGCACGGTCGTCTACGAGCTGGATCAGCCCAAGGTGCTGGACTTCAAATCCAACACGCTGCGCGAGCACGGCGCCCAGCCGAAGGCACGACTGGTGAACGTGCCGATCGATCTCCGGCAGGATTGGCCGAAAGCCTTGCAGGAGGCTGGATTTGACGCGACCAAGCCCGCAGCCTGGTCGGCCGAGGGTCTGGTCCGTTACCTGCCCGCGCAGGCCCAGGACCTGTTGTTCGAGCGCATCCATTCGTTCAGCGCGGACGGCAGCTGGCTGGCTTCGAACGTGCCGGGCGCGGGCTTCACCGATCCGGAGCTCGTCCGGCGCCAGCGCGAGGACATGCAGCGCATGCGGGCCGCGGCCGCCAAGCTGGTCGACTCCGAGATCACCGACTACGACGACCTCTGGTATCCCGAAGAGCGCACCCCCGTCGACGGCTGGCTGCGGGACCGGGGGTGGGACGTCGCCACGGCGACGTTTTCGGAGTTGATGGCTCGTTACGGTCGCAACGTTGCGCAGGACGCGGAACACACGATGCCGCCCACGCTGTACGTGTCCGCGCGGCGGAGCGGGTAGGGCGTCAGCGCCGCTACCCTCGCGGTGTGGCCGATCGACCCGCGCGGCTAAGCGACGTACACGAGATCGCCGCGTCGATGCCGCACGTCCAGCGCCTCGAGGGTCCGAAGGGCAACGCCATCTATCAGGTGGGCGGTAAGTCGTTTGTGTTCTTTCGCACGCCGCAGCCCGACGCGACCGATCAGGACACCGGCGAGCGCTATGCCGACGTGATCATGTTCTGGGTGGAGTCGGAGAGCGACAAGCTGGCGCTCACCCAGGATCCCGATTCGCCGTTCTTCACCACCGACCACTTTGCCGGACATCCGTCGGTGCTTGTGCGGGCCGCCCGGCTGCCCGAAATCGGCAGGACGGAACTTACCGAGCTGATCCAGGACGCATGGCTTTCGCGGGCGTCGAAGAGGCGGGCCGCGGCGTGGCTCGCCGACCGCGCTTAGTCCCCCGGGCTTCGCTGGCACACTGCCGAATTCACCCGTCGCCAATGTTTAGACACAAGTCGAATGGGTAACTATCGTCCACGAGAAATTTTTCTCGAGCACATTGGAGGTCACCATGCGTGGCAGCGGAATCATCGGCACCATTGCCCTGGTATGGCTGCTCATCGGGGTGTTTGCGGCATGGCAACGCGATTACTTCAAAGGTGACTCAACCAGTTGTGTCACGGCGGGAAACATCGCGTTGACCGTCATCGCGGGCCCTTTGAATTACGGGGGCGTCAACCCGAAAGTCAAGGACTGCCATGTTCCGCAGCCCAGTTCAATGCCTGCTGTCCTAGTGCCCCTCATCTAAAGGAGTCCTCATGATCGTCCTAGGCGTAGTCCTACTTATTCTCGGGTTTGTATTCAGCGTCCCGTTGCTGTGGGAAATCGGCGTCGTCGTGCTCGTCATCGGCGCCGTCCTGTGGATTATGGGCTCCATCGGCCGCCCAGTCGCCGGCCGGCGCTACTGGTATTAGCCACTTCGCCGGGAAAACGGAATCGGGGGGGGGGGGGGGGGGGGGGGGGGGGGCGGGGGGAGGGGGGGGGGGGGGGGGGGGAGGGGGGGGGGGGCGGGCGGGGGCGGGGCGGGGGGGTAGGGGGGCGCGCCCCCACGCCGCGCG
>NZ_LZII01000046.1:0-17967 GCF_001667425.1 Mycobacterium sp. 852002-51613_SCH5001154
CGTCTGGGCGTGCACCTCGAAGCGGCCCGCCATCGCCCGCATTTCGTGCGGGTCAGTCATAAAACGTGTTGCCATGTGGCTGTCTCCTTATTAAGTGAGTACTCAGATACTTGCGGTGGTTACGACGATGGCCGGACCGGTCACGCGCTGGCGAACCGCCGAGCCGAATGCAAAAGGATGATCCCCCCTTCCCGTCAGCCGGCGGCCACCGGTTGCTCTAACGCGGTGAGACGGACGTCAAACCCGAACTCCGGCGTTTGAGTTGTCCGGCCGTCAGCCCCCGAGATCATCGGTAGCTGGGCGGTCAGGTGGGATTCCACGTCGAAGACGTCCTGTCCCAGACCCTCAACCGCCAACCGACTAGCCCGTGGCAGCTGCGTTGATTGCCTCGGTCGCAGCGTACGAGCCAGAACTTGTCGACAGCGTGTTCACGAACGCCTCGTGAATGGCGGCGGCCTGCGCGCTAACCGCCTGGTACATCTGCGCGTGGGCCGCGAACTGCGCCGCCGTCAGCGCCGACACCTCGTCGGCAGCGGCGGGCACCACCCCGGTCGTGGGGGCGGCGGCGGCCGCGTTCTGAGCGCTCAGCGTTGAGCCAATGGCCTGCAAGTTTCCGGCCGCCGCGGCCAGAGCCTCGGGCTGTGTGGTCACGAACGACATACTTGGTTCCCTCCTAGTTCAATCCCCGACTCTGCAGAGAGTAGATGACCGCGACCCCTGAAGCAGTTTCGGAAGCCGCCTGTTTGCAACTGTTCACTTGACGGTACGGCGAATTCATTTTTGGTAACGCCACAGTAACAGCGTCTGACCTGGATCGCAGCACCTTGCAGTCGCGTCACAGCAAACTGTGACAGTCCAGGCAGGCAAAGTTGCTGGTGGGCGTTTCCCAGCCCCTGTGGCACCGCGGCTCCCAATAAGATCTCGTTGCTCGCAAACTCCTTCCGCACGGTCGGCGACCGCCCACAGCATCCTCGATGACCAGGCCTCTCCGAAAGGGTTTTGAGTCCCTTGAGCAGGGGCACTAGGTCCTCTCGGCCGGGATGGTCGCGGCGCCGCGCGGCACCACGAGGCGTGACTGCGTCCACGTCCATTCCTCGCCCGCGCCGGCTGCGCGTGGTCACCGTGGGCGATCAGCCGGCGAAGGGGGGTCGGGCCATGACGGTGGGGCGGAATCCGTATCGGGGTCCGGCGCCGGCGTGGGTGCCGGAGCCCATACCGGCCAGGGGCATGCCGCCGAGCAGGTTGCCCGGTCCCCCGGCGCCTTCGGGGGCGGCGCTGATGGCGCTGACCGGGATGGCGGTGTGGCCCATGGCCGGCACGGCCGGGCCGCCGGTCCAGGCCACCGGCACCGACAACTTGCCCCCGATGGAGGCCGCGCCGCCGATGGCCGCGGCTGGGTGCACCGCACCGGCACCGCCGCCGAGCAGACCGCCGAGTCCGCCCAGGCCGGGCAGCGCCTTGGCGGCCGCGGGAGCCGCGCCACCGATCAACCCCACCGTCTTGGAGATCTGGGTGAACGTGTTGGCCATACCGGTACTGAAGTAGGGCAGACCCTCGGTGTTATAGAACAAGCCGGCGAAGGGGCTGTAGCCGTTGACAAGTGTCCCCAGGTTGGAAGGCAAGACGGTTTGGCCGGTCAACAGGAACCACAGCTCGCTTAGCGGGTCGGTCGACTGTTGCGCGGCCTGAGTCACCTGCGGGGCGGCGGTCGTCGTGGCGGTGGTGGCGGCTTTTTGCACGGTGTTGGCCGTGTTGCCCGCGGTGGTGTTAGCCGTCGCGTTGGCCAACGTGCTGGCCTGGGTGGTCGTGCCCGCGTCGTTGGTGACCTTGGGCGCGGCCTGAAACTGCGTGATGCCCTTGGTCGCCGCCGTGGACTGCGCCGAGTAGGCGGCCATCGCGCCGGCATCCTGGGCCCAGAACTCGCCGTACTGGGCCTCCAACTGCGCGATCGCCCCGGTGTTCTGCCCGATCACATTGGTGGCCTGCAACTGCTGCACCAAGGCCCGGTTGGCCGCGATCACCGGCGGAGGCACCACCGCCGAAAACGCCTGCTCATAAGCCGCCGCCGCCGAGCTGGCCTGCACGGCCGCCTGCTCAGCCTGCGCCGCCGTAGTGGCCAGCCACTCCGCATACGGCGTCGCCGCGGCCGCCATCGCCGCCGAAGCCGTGCCCGCCCACTCCTCACTGGCCAGCTGGGTCACCACGTTCTGATAACTCAACGCCGCCGACTGCAACTCCGCAGCAATCGCATTCCACGCCGACGCCGCGGTCATCAACGACCCCGACCCCGGACCGGCATAAATCCGCGCCGAATTAACCTCCGGCGGAAGCGCCCCAAAATCAAACACCATTGACTCCTTTAACCCGTCGCGGCCGCGTTGGCCGCCTCAGTCACCGCGTACGATCCCGAGCTCATGCCCAGGGTGTTGACGAACATCTCGTGAATCGCCGTGGCTTGGGCGCTCACGGCCTGGTACATCTGGGCGTGCGCGGAGAACTGCGCCGCGGTCAGTGCTGACACCTCGTCCGCGGCGGCCGGCACCACCCCCGTCGTTGGGGCCACCGCCGCAGCGTTCTGCGCGTTCAGCGTCGAACCAATGCTTTGCAGATTGCCCGCCGCCGCGGCCAAGGCCTCGGGCTGCGTCGTGACGAACGACATTTGGATTCCTCCCTATTCTCTAGGCTCGCTGGCCTTCGAGGAACGGTTTGCCGGTGGGCTTACCGCAGGCATGGCTCACTGGTGAGATTAATGGGGTCACGCCTTGCCTCGCCTCCCTAGTGCCGACTGTTCATACGTGTACAACTTCCGTTCACCTGGGCTTTCCCTATCCGGCCGAGGGTGGGCGGGTTAGGACGCTGTAGCGGAAGCCGTATTTGTGGGAGTAGCCCGCGGCTGCCCCGGCGCGTCGGCCCATCACGCCGGTGGGCATGCCGCGCAGCAGGGCGTTGCCCGGCGGGCTCGCCGTCGCCCCGGCGGTCTGGACGGGAAGGGCCTCGGCCTCGTTGGCCGGGCTGACCGCCGAAGTCAGCGTGGCCCACTGCTGGGGCACCGACAAACCCCCGACCTGGGTGGCCTGCCCGGCACCGGCCGAGACAACGTTGCTGCTCAGGCTGCCCAGGTTGCCCAGACCCAACTGGGCGAACTGCGGCGTCGGATACCACGCACCACCGGCACCGGCCGTGCTACCACCAGGACCCGACACCAACTGCTGAGCAAGCTGCGACCAAAACGCCGGTATACCGTTCGAGAAATAGGCAAGACCGGTGGTCTGCTTGAGCAGCACCGTGTACAAGGTCGGGTTGAGCCCCAGATAGTTGTTGGTCGGCGTGGGCAACCCAGTCTGCAGACCCTGAATCGCATTGGTCAGCCAGGTGAACGGGCCCGGCTGGGTCGTGGCCGCGGCCGTCACCTGCTGGGTCGGCGCCGCGGCCGTCACCAACTGCGTAGTCGCCAATTGTGAAGTGCTCGAGGCCACCGTCTGGGCGGTGTTACCCGCGGGCTGCTGAGCGGCCTGGGTCAGCGCCAACGCCTGATCGGCCACCCCATCAGGGGTGGTGGTATTCGGCGGAGCCGCAAACGGCGCCAACTCCGAAGCCGTCGCCGAAGCCGCCGCATAGCCATACATCGCCGCCGCGTCTTGGGCCCACATCTCCATGTACTGGGCCTCGGTCGCCATGATCGCCGGGGTGTTCTGCCCAAAGAAATTCGTCGCGATCAACGTCGCCAACAACACCCGATTAGCCGCAATCACCGGCGGAGGCACCGTCATCGCAAACGCCGCCTCAAACGCCGCCGCCGCCGCCCGACCCTGACTGGCCGTATCCTCGGCCAACCCCGCCACCGCACCCAACCAACTCACATACGGCACCACCGCCGACACCATCGACGACGCCGCCGGACCCACCCACGGCCCCGACGTCAACTCCGAAACCACCGAGCTATACCCACTGGCCGCCGCAGCCACCTCAGCAGCAATCTCATCCCACGCCGCCGCCGCCGCCATCAACGGCCCCGAACCCGGACCCGCATACATCCGACCGGAATTAACCTCCGGCGGTAACGCCCCGAAGTCAAACACCTGTTCTCCTCAGTTGGCCGCGATCGCTGGCGATCGCGGCAGTCGCATCGGATCAGTGGTGGCCGTGGTCACGGCTTCGTAAGCAATTGCCACCCGTAGGTCGCTGACGCCCGGAATCACCGACTCAGACCTCACGGTCTGCCACCCCAGTCGGCGGGCTGGCCGGCGCATCCGCCCGTCCCTTGTCCGGCGTCCAAATGTGGTCTCGTACCACGCTTCTCGGACACCCGGGTCAGGAACAACGTGCACCTTTAGCCTCGATTGATCCCCTGCTGTCAGCAACCGAGCGACAGTCCACGGTCTTGCCGAACTGTCGCTCGTCAATGAGATTAGTTCGTTATCGTGGGCACGCCGATACGCGACGCCAACTGTTCATTCCAGGCCAGCCACTGTTCACTCCCAGTCGGCTGCCGTTCATTTCTGCGAACTGATTGTTCATCCGCGGTTTGCTTTCAACGCGGTTCGGACGTCAGTCCTCTTCGAGAATCAATGCCATTTCCGGGCAGGAAGCCACACCGTCGCGAGTCAGCTGCTCGTCCTCGGGCCGCACCTCGTGCTCTTCGAGGATCGAGTAGCCAGAGTCGTCTATCGGGAACAGATTCGGATCAACGGCGTAGCACTGGGCGTGACCCACGCATTTGGATTGTTCGAGACGAACCCTCATCAGGTTTCCTCCCTACCCGGCTCCGTGAAGCAATCCAAACGGAGATCGCTCGCTGCAGTGTAGAAGATTCTCGCGGAGCGGGACCGGCCGCCGTAAACGGACCAGCGGTCGGATTCGTGTCCCTTTGCGACACATGCGATATTGGGGTTCAGCGAAAATCGGTGCCGACGACGTCCCCACCGCAGCGGTTGCCGAGATCAGACAGATAAGCGGAGAGCCCATGAGCACTCCTGGCCAAGGCCAGCAAGCCACGTTCCACCTACCGCGGCTCGATTTCGAGAAATTGCCCATGGCCTTGGACCGGGGCGTCGGGTGGAAAACGCTGCGGGATGCCGGGCCGGTGGTGTTCATGAACGGCCACTACTACATCACGCGCCGTGAGGACGTGCTGGCCGCGCTACGCGATCCCAAGGTGTTCTCGTCGACGATCCTTCAGCCCCCCGGGCACCCATTGCCGGTGCTGCCCCTGGCTTTTGACCCGCCGCAACACACGCGTTACCGGAAGGTGCTGCAGCCCTTCTTCAGCCCCCTCGGTCTGAGCAAATCGCGGCCGGTGCTGGAGCGGCACGCCGCCGAAATGATCGCTGCCCTTGCCGCCCAGGGCACGTGCGAAGTGATGGCCGACTTCGCACACCTGTACCCCTTTCAGGTCTTCATGGACCTCTATGGCCTGCCGATCCAAGATCGCGATCGCCTGATCGATTGGAAGGACGCCGTCGTCAACGACAAGCCCTACATCACCCAGGCTGACATCGAGAAGAGTGAGCTGCTGCTGGGGTATCTGGCCGATGCGATCCAGCAACGCCGGCAGAACCCAGGACCCGACATGCTGTCGCAAATCATGAACAGCGACGGTGATTTCAGCGATCTGGAACTGCTGGGCATGAGCCACCTGCTGGTTCTGGCCGGTCTAGACACGGTGACGGCGGCGATCGGATTCTGCCTGTTCGAGCTGGCGCGCCGACCACAGCTGCGCGAGTTGCTGCGCGACAACCCAAGGCAGACCCGGGTTTTCGTCGAAGAGATCGTCCGGCTGGAACCTTCTGCACCGGTGGCACCCCGGATCACCACCGAATTCGTCAACATTGGCGGGATGACGTTGCCCCCTGGGACGTCGGTGCGGTTGTGCATGGCCGCGGTCAACCGTGACGACAGCGATGCCACGTCGGTCAACGAATTGGTGATGGACGGAAAGATCCACCGGCACTGGGGGTTTGGGGGCGGCCCGCACCGCTGCCTGGGGTCTCACCTGGCGCGGATCGAACTGACCGTGATCGTCGGGGAATGGCTCAAACAGATTCCCGACTTCGACGTTCCCGCGGACTACGTCCCCGCGATCAATTACCCCTCAAAAAGCTTCGCACTCAAAGAGTTACCGCTGCGCTGGGGCTGATCCTGCCAACCCCAACGCAGCGGCATTCCGTCTTACTTGCGCAACTCCGTCGCCGCGACCTGTACGAACACGCCGGTGTCCTCGGCCATCAGCAGGCCTCGACCGCGGGGCAGCGGGCCACCCTTCATCTTTCCGCGGATGAATCCCTCGTCCGGGTCGGCGTCCATCACCAGCAACGGCGCATTCGCCTGGGCCAGGGCCCGCAGCATCGGGTCGCTGCCCGCCGAAGACCAGCCACCGAAGGTGCGCGTCACCAGCACGTGCAAGCCGACGTCGGCGGCCCGGGTCACCCACGGCGCCGCCTTGTGCAGCGGCGAATCGAATCCGGCCGGCAGCTGCTGGATGTCGTCGACGATCAGGAAGATCTCCGGGCCGCTCCACCACGACCGCGCCAGCAACTCTTCCGCGGAGAGGCCGGGCGGCGGTTCGCGTCCGGCCAGGACGGCTGCCAGCTCGCCCATCATCGCCTGGACGCCGTCGAGGTTGTAAGCGAACTTCTCGACGTAGTCCGGGCCCAGTGTGGTCAGCAGCTGACGTCGTGGGTCCACCAGCCACACCTGTGCCGACGGCTGGCCGGCCGCTGGCGGAGGTGCGCTGCTGGCTCCCGGCGCGTACAGGCGGCCGATTTCGCTCATGATGGTCGCCAGCGTGGTGGTGCGCCCACATTCGCGTCGACCCGTGACCATCAGGTGCGCATTCTCGGCGAAGTTGAGGTAAACCGGCGACAAATCCAATTCGGAGATGGCCCAGGCGATTCCGCCCGCGCCGACCCCTTGTCGGGTGTCCCGCGCGGCCAGCTCGCGCAGCTGCTCCACGTCGAACCGAGCGGGGAGCCGGCGCACCGGTGGGGCCTGGCCGCTGGTGAGACGACTGACCGCGTCGATGACGCTGTCGGATTCGAAGACATAGCCCGCTGTGGTGGCGAGTGCGGGCCGGGCAACCAACGTGTGCAGACCCGCCTGCGGGTCGGAGTCCAGTCGGACGTAGTTGACCGCGACCATGCCGCGGCCCGGCTTGACCGGAACGTCCTTGGCGAAGCGGGACCGCACCAGCTTGGCGTCCTCCACGGCCGCCAGCCGCAATTCGACCCGGGAGCCGAAGCCACTGCGCACCGGGGGCCGCAGCTCGGATTCGCGGTCCGCGGTGACGATCACGTGGACCCCGAACGAGGGGCCCTGGTTGATGATCAGGTTCACCTGCTCGATCAGCACCTCGTTCTCTTCGGCCAGCGCCCGATAGTTGTCGACCACCAGGTAGACGTCGCCGAACCCGTCGTTGGGGACGGGGCCGGGCTCGCCGCCGAACTTGCGGCGCCGGAACACCTCCATCGAGGCGATCCCGTACTCGAGGAAGGTGCTCTTCCGCTGCCGCACCAGCGCCAGCAGTTCGGCCACCGTCCGGCGCACGCCGTAGGGATCGGTCGGGCCGGCCACCTCACCCACGTGCGGCAGCCGGGCGACGGTGGTCAGCGCGGTGCTGCTGTAGGCCAGGCAGTAGAACTGGACCTGCTCGGGGGTGTGGGTCAGCGCGGCCGAGCAGATCAGGGTCTGCAGGGCCGTGGTCTTACCCGAACCGCCGGCGCCCAGGATCAGGACGTTGGCGCCCGGACCCGAGGTGTCGACCGTCCACGGCGGCTGGTCGTGCTTGAACGGACGGTCGATGATCCCGATCGGGAAGACCAGGTCGCGGGCCGTGCCGTAATCCTCCTGCCACGGGTGGCCGAGGAACCGGTTGACCAATTCGTCGATGGGGATCGGCTGGTTGAGCGGCGGTTGCCACAGCCGGTACGGCTCGAAGTCGATCTTGCGCAGCTGATCGATGATGACCGTGCCGACCTTCGGAACCCGGATGCCCTCGACGTCGTCGTCATCGCGCGCCGTGCCGTCGGCTTCCAGCGTCTCGCCATTCGTGATGGCGGCCGGCGTGAGCTCCGGTCCGCCCACGCTCACCTCGAGCGGGGTGAACGAGTTGGTAAACAGTTGCGGGCGAACGTAATCGATGCTGTGCACCAACGCAGGCGCTTCCTCACCGTCGTCGGTGAGCCCGCGGGGGAAGTAGTCCCGCCACAGGAACTCGGCCTGGAAGCGGACGATGTCTTCCAGGCTGCGCCGGAAGTAGCCCAGACCCGCCTGCGCCGGCAGGTTCACGGCGTTCGGCACACCGGCCGCCTGCGCCGCACCGGCGGTGCGCGCCTTCAGCACCAGCCGGTAACCCATGTTCTCCATGAGCTTTTCGGCGCGGCTTTCAATGGTCTGCGACGCCATCATCAGGTGGATCCAGTAGGCGCGGCCCTGCCGGCCGATCGAGTCGAGCACGTCGACCGCGGTCGGCATGATGCGGAACCATTCGTAGAACTCGTCGATGACCACCACGAGCATCGGCAGCGGCGCCATGTCCTGGCCGCGTGCGCGCATCCTGAGGCGGACCGAGTTGTACTCCTTGGCGTCGTCGACACCGGCGCTGTCGCAGATCGCCTTGCGCCGGGCGATCTCACCCCACAGGGCGTCGAGGAAGCGCTCCATGAGCGCCTGGTCCTCTTCCAGGTCGGTGATGATCCGCGACACGTGCGGTACGCCGGCGAACGGCTTGACCGCCGACCCACCCTTGAGGTCGGCCAGCACGAACTGCAGCTCTTCCGGCGGGTGGCTGAGCATCAGCGACTCGATCACGGTTCGCACCAGCGTCGATTTACCGGAACCCGTCGTACCGGACATGACGCCGTGCGGGCCGTCACCGCCCTCGTCCAGCGACTTCATGTCCAAGAACAGCAACTCGCCGTTGTCCGAACGAACACCGAACGGTGCCCGCAACCGCGATCGGCCCATCGAGTCGTTACGGCTGCCCCACAACGACTCGAAGTCGATGCGGCCCGGATCGTCGATTCCGTAGTAGGCCATGATGTCCCGGGCGCCGATGTGGGCCACCCGCTGACCGATCTCTTCGTACGCCTCGGCGAGCCGCCAGCGAGCCACCGCCTGGGCGAATTCCTCCGCCTCCGCGATGCTGATGTGGTCGGTCAGCGCGAAGAACCACGGCTTCTCGTCGATCACCATCCAGGTGTCGCGGTCGCGGGGCAGCGCCTCGATCACACCCTTGTCGTCGAACCGCAGGCTGCGCTCGGGGACCGCCGTCCACATCGAGGAGCCGGTCAGGTCGAAGAACGTCACCCCGTCGACGCCTTCGGAGCTGATCACGTACTCCCACTGGGGGTCGACGACGTCGGCGACGATCACCGTGTGGGGCGTCGGAGTCTGCGCCGACGAACTCGCGTGCCGCGGCGTGAAAGAGCCACGGCCGGCGAATAATTCGGCCTGCTCGGCGGCGAACTCGCGTACCGAGCTGTAGACCATCCGCGCGTTCCCCGCGGCGTCCTGACGTCGCGAGTCACCGAAGTGCGGAAGCCACTTCACCCAGTCCCACTCGTCGAGATCCGAGGTGACGACGACCATCTGAACGTGATCCGGGCCGTGCGAGAACGCCAGCTGGCAGATGATCGCCCGCATCAGTCCCAGGACCTGCTCCCGCTCCCCGTCGAGCGAGTACCAGGGTTCGACGAGCAGCGAGATCATCTTGGGCAGGTTGTAGACGACGCTTTGGTAGCGCCCGAATTCCTGCAGCGCCTTCCCCGTCACCGGCTCCAGCTCGATGTCGGTCGGCATGTTCTGGGGCTCACCCCAGGTCACCTCGGGACGCGTCATGCCGACGCCGACCCGCACCACCCCGAAGTTGAGGTCCTTGCCGTCGGGCTTGCGTTCCCACATCCGCGACGATCCCACCGCGGCGGACAGCGTGGTGGGCGCCGGGTGGAACCACCGGTAGTTGGCGTCCATGCTGTCCGCCGACTCGTGGGCGGTCTCGCGCAGCATGTCGAGCATCAGCATGAACTGGGCGCGCATCGCGTCCAGCTTGGGCCGGCTCATCTGCTGCTGACCGCCGAACCGGCCGCCGAACATCATCATCGCGACACCACCGATCATGAAGATCGGGAAGATCGACCCGGCGCCGCCGAACACGTGCGACCCGCTGGCGAAGGTCATGGCGACCATGCCGATCAGCAGGCCGACCACCACGACGCCGACCACGATCAGCCACCAGGGCTTGCCCTCCGGCGGCGGAATGCTCAGGGGTGTCGGAAGGACGATGTTCTCCGGCTTGATGACCGGAGGCTTCTCCGGTGTCGGCCGAGCAAACCCGCGTTTCACTTAGGTACCGCCAATTCTGCTGGGGACATGTCCATCGGTAGGGTGTCGTGCTCCACGAGGGCGTCCGCCCGCGAGAGGGTGGGGCCTTGTGGGAGCAGCCGCAGCGCCACCCACGGCGCCAGGCTCGGTTTCGTCTTCAGGCCCAACGCCTCCCGCACGTCCCGGGTGTCGTCAACTCCGAACCGGGCGCCCGCGTCCGTCAGCCACCACAGCGACTCCGTCGTCTTGGCGCCGGGGTCGTTGCCGGTGACGGCCACGAAGTTCCCGTAGTCGGGACCGAAGAAGACCTGGTCGGCTTCGCGACCCGTGGTGTCGGCCTTGACCAGCGACACCACTTTGTTCTCGTCCTTGGCCGCAACCGGAATGGTCGCGCCGGACACGACCTGGATGCGGGCCCGGTTCTCGCCGGACGTCTTCTGCCACCACCAGCAGGTCGACGGATTCTCGCGGATGTCCGCCACGTTGAGCGGGGCGTCCGGGTAGGAGGACAGGTCCAGCTTGTTGACCACGGGCATCTTGGCCAGCGCGGACGGTTCCACGGTCACCGGCTTGGTGTTGCCGGGCCCGGCGTTCTGCAGGATCTGCGCCACCAACGGGGGCAGCGTCTGCACACCGTCAGCCAGCACCAGCGAATACTGTTGCGGCCCACTGATTTGCGGCGTGACGATCACCGTGCCGATCGGGCCGGGCGCGTTTGGGAACGACGCGCCGGAGCCCGCGTTCTGCACCTGCGGCACGGTCAGTTCGGGGCCCACCGGCAACGCGTCGAACAGGGCGCGGCTCATGGGCTTGGCCTGGCCCACCTGCTCGGGCGTCAGGCCAAGCGGCAGCAACACCGAACGGTTCGTCGCGTCGATGCGCGACCGGCGTCCCTCGCGGATCACCCACGCGTCCCCCCCGTAGCTCAGCACCACGGCGTCCGACCCGTTCAGCACGTGCCGGTGGTTGCTGAGGTCCGGGTTCCCGTCGATGACGGTCACCGTCACCCCGGACGGCGCGCTGACCCCGCTCGAGGTGCCGACGGTGTCGCACACCAGCCACGACGACGTGGTCGGAGTCGAGGGGTGGAAGTTCGACGGCGCTCCCGGGATGCCCACCATTGGGCCGCGCGGCAGCGTGGCGATCTGGTTGGACTTGACCAGGTGCGGGTTGTCCGGGCGGCCGGTGATCAGCCGCGCAGACGCCAGGTTCAGCGCGGGGTACAGCTTGTCGCCCACGCGGACATAAAGCGCGCCGGAGTCGCGGTCGGCAATGATCGGCGAATCACCGACCTGGCCCGCCGGGCTGAGGAACGAGTAGAGCAGCGCGCCCAGGCAGATCACCAGCGCCGCCGACACCGATGCCACCACGGCCAGAGTCTGGCGCCGCCCTGGCTCGACCTCCATGCGGACGCGCCACCGGGTGAGCGCCATTGCGGTGCGGCGAGCGAGGAACTGGTAGCCGGTCACCTGCGTCCGCGTCGACAACCCGAGGCCATACCCCGACCCGCGTTGCCCGCGACTCTCTTCCGCCACTTTGATTCACCATCCGGTCTGCTAGAACGCCTGGATATTGTTCCTGAAAATATCCGCAGCGCGAATTACATCGATAACGGTAAGTCACCCGTAGCGACCTCGCCACGCGACGACGTGCGTTCACATCTACATCACTTTGCGTACATCTATGCGGACGTCCCCGCCTCGCCGCGCCGGCCGACGCGGACAACGCGCCAAGCGCCGTTGAACAGGCACTTTCGAGTTCCCCCGCCGATTCCCGCCCGGACACTCATGTCTCCTCAGGGCATCGTAATGGCGAATGGCCGGCTCGTCCTGTCGAGCGTGTGCCGTCCAGTGAACGCAAGAGCGGCGCAATGGGCGGCGGCGCGCGCCGCCTCTCCCGATTGGTGGGCCGGCGATTTCTGGCAGCAAGATGAGCGGTATGAGTGAGCTCGCGCCGTCGTTGGTCGAACTTGCCAGGAGGCACGGCATCGCGACCGAGTACGACGACTGGACCGGGCGGCGGGTGCCGGTATCGGCAACCACGCTGGTGGCGGTGTTGGCCGCGCTCGGCGTCGCGGCCGGCACGGAGCAGGAGCGCAACGTCGCGCTGACCGCGACGCTCCGGTCGTATTGGGCGCGCCGGTTGCCGGCGACCATCGTCGGCCGTACCGGTGAGCAGACGCGGTTTTGGGTGCACGTGACCCACGGCGATCCCGCCGAGGTCTGGTTACGGCTCGAGGACGGCACGGTACGCGGCGGGATCCGGCAGGTCGACAACTTCACCCCCCCGTTCGACCTGGACGGGCGCTGGGTCGGCGAGGCCAGCTTCGTGCTGCCGGCCGATCTGCCGATCGGTTATCACCGGGTGCACCTGCGTTCCGGTGGCAGTGAGACCAGCAGCGCGGTGATCGTGACGCCGGATTGGCTCGGGCTGCCGGAGCGGCTCGGCGCCCGGCGGGCCTGGGGCCTGGCCGCCCAGCTCTACAGCGTGCGCTCCACACAGTCGTGGGGCGTCGGCGATCTGACGGATCTGACCGACCTGGCCGTCTGGTCGGCGTCGCGGCACGGCGCCGACTACTTATTGGTCAATCCGCTGCACGCGGCTCAGTTTTCTGGGCCGGCGGGACATATGGAGCCGTCGCCGTACCTGCCGACATCACGGCGCTTCGTCAACCCCATTTATCTTCACGTCGAGGCGATTCCCGAGTTCGCCGAGCTGCCCAAGCGCAGCCGGGTGCGGCGGCTGCGCTTCGACGCGCAACAGCGAGCCGCTCGGCTCGACGCGATCGATCGCGACGGCGCGTGGGCGGCGAAGTGCGCGGCGCTCCAGCTTTTGCACCGGGTGCCGCGGTCCGCGGGCCGCGAGCTGTCCTACGCAGCCTTCCGCGCCCGCGAGGGAACCCCACTCGATGACTTCGCCACCTGGTGCGCCCTGGCCGAGAAGTACGGCGACGATTGGCATTCGTGGCCGAAGTCGCTACAGCATCCCCGCGCGCCCGGCGTCGAGCGGTTCGTCGAGAAGCATGCGGAGGCAGTCGATTTCCATCGGTGGCTGCAGTGGCAACTCGACGAGCAACTTGCCTCGGCGCAGTCGCAGGCGATCCGGGCCGGAATGGCGCTGGGCGTGATGCACGATCTCGCCGTCGGCGTGCATCCCAACGGCGCCGACGCGTGGGCGCTACAGGATGCGTTGGCGCTCGGTGTCACCGCCGGCGCGCCGCCGGACGAGTTCAATCAGCTCGGCCAGGACTGGTCCCAGCCGCCCTGGCGGCCAGATCGGCTCGACGCCGAGGAGTATCGGCCGTTTCGGGCAGTGATCAGCGCGGTGCTGCGGCATGCCGGCGGCGTACGCATCGACCACATCATCGGATTGTTCCGGCTGTGGTGGATCCCGGAGGGCGCGGCGCCCACCGAGGGTACGTACGTGCGTTACGACCATGAAGCGATGATCGGCATCGTGGCCCTCGAGGCACATCGCGCCGGGGCGCTGGTCGTCGGCGAGGATCTGGGCACGGTCGAACCGTGGGTGCGCGACTACCTGCTGCTGCGCGGATTGCTGGGCACCTCGATCCTGTGGTTCGAGTTGGACCGGGACGGAAACGGCGGTCCGCTGCCGGCCGAGCGCTGGCGCGAGTACTGCCTGTCCTCGGTGACCACGCACGATCTGCCGCCGACCGCGGGCTACCTGGCGGGCGACCACGTGCGGCTGCGCGAAGCCCTGGGATTGCTGACCCGCCCCGCCGAGGACGAGCTCGCCACCGACAGGGCCGAGCTGGCGGCCTGGATGGCCGAATTACGGCGGGTGGGCTTGCTCGGCGACGGCGAAGACGACGCGGAGAAAATCGTCATCGCTTTGTACCGGTACCTAGGCCGGACGCCGTCGCGGTTGGTGGGCGTGGCACTGACCGACGCGGTGGGTGACCGCCGGACCCAGAACCAGCCCGGCACCACCGACGAATACCCCAACTGGCGGATTCCGCTGACCGATCCCGCCGGGCGCCCGGTGCTGCTCGAAGACTTGTTCACCGACGTCCGCGCGGCCACCCTGGCCGAGGCCGTGCGCAGTGCGATTGCGCCCGCGGCCGTCGAGAGCGTGCCTGTTAGCTTCTGAGGCCATGAAGGTCTCAGTCGTGGCGCCGGTGGCCGACGGCGTCACCGCGGATCCCGAGTGGATGGCGGCCTTCGCCGGCCACCTGGAACAGTGCGGGTTCGAGTCGATCGTTGTTGTCGAGCACACGGTGCTGGTCACCCGCTACGACAGCGTCTACCCGTATGACAGTTCGGGACGCGTGGGCCTGGCGGCCGACTGCCCCATCCCGGACCCGCTCGATCTGCTGTCGTTCCTGGCCGGGCGCACCACCACCCTCGGGCTGGCCACGGGCGTGTTGGTGTTGCCCAACCACCATCCGGTGGTCCTCGCCAAACGGGCCGCAAGCGTGGACGCGTTGTCGGGCGGGCGGCTGCGGCTGTGCGTGGGCGTGGGATGGCTCAGGGAGGAGCTGGAGGCGTGCGGCGCGGACTTCGAGAACCGCGGCAGACGCGCCGACGAGCAGCTGGCCGTCTTGAGGGCACTGTGGGCCGATCAACCGCACGGGGCCTCGCACCACGGGGAGTTCTTCAGCTTCGACAACGTCATGTGTTACCCGAAACCCATTGCCGAAGAGCGGCTTCCGGTCCACATCGGCGGGCACAGCCGGGCAGCGGCCCGTCGCGCCGGCCGCTTGGCGGACGGCTTCCAACCGCTCGGGGTGGCGGGGCCGCAGCTGGCATCGCTGATCGCGCTCATGCGCGACGAGGCCGCGTCGGCGGGCCGCGATCCGGCGGCCCTGGAAGTGTCATTGGGCCACGCCGTCAACAAGATCGACGCCGAACGGGCGGGCAGCCTGGCCGATCAGGGCGCCGACCGGCTCGTGCTGGCGATGCCGTCGACTGTCGACATCGAGCAGGCCAAGGACGTGCTATCGGCGTGCGCGCAACGGCTTTCGCTGATCGCGTGACCCCGATGAGCCTGTCAGCCGACGACCGATCAGCCCTCAGCCACTTGGTGCACAGCTACGCGGCCCACCTGGACGAGCGTCGATTCGATTTGATAGCAACGCTTTTCACTGACACCGCCGTGCTGGCGGTGCCCGAACCGCCCACGGCGCTTGAGCCGATCCATGCGCACCGTGGGCGAGGCGCCATCACAGCCGCAGTCGCTACCGTCGCGGCCGTCGCCCGCACCGAGCACGCCATCGTCGGCGAGGTCTACGAGGCCACCGGGCCGGGTGCGGCCCGTGGGCGGGTTGCGTGCATCGCGCACCACTGGGACCAGCGCGGCGATGAATTCGTCGACGTGGTCTGGCATCTGCGCTACGACGACGAATACGAGCTGACCGACGGATGGCTGATCGGCCGCCGTGCGTTGACCATCAACGCCCTTGAGACCCGAAAGGCCCGCCGGGTGCGGCCACACGACGCGATCTAGCAAGCTTGCAGAAGACTTTGCGCAAACTCACAGCGACCCTCCATAAACCGAATCTGCGGTGCAAATGGGCGCTTCGTTAGGCAGGTGCGGTCATCGCGCCGGGGAGCGTGGTGGATTTCGCCCGCTCCGGGTGGGTGCAGGCCGCCCTGGGCCCGGGTGCGGCCGCAGCCGGTGCGCTTCTTCCTGATCGTGTCCAATTTTTACAAGTGGATCCGTGTATTTTCGGCCGCGTGACGAACACGGAACAGGGGAACCTGAACGTCAATACCGCCGGAACCACCAGAGGACGGGAAGCGCCGAACGGCAATGTATCGACGCTGGCGGTGGGCACGCCGCTGGACTCCTCCCCGGATTACCGCAACGAGATTCACACCGCCGAAGACGTCATCGATGTCGAGACCTACGGCGGCGGTTTCGATCTCACCCGGCGGGCGACCGCGCCGAAGCTGCGCATCGGCCGCGACCGGTGGTTCAACCTGCTCTGGCTGATCCCGATCGGCTTCGCCCTGCTGATCGCCGGGGTGGCGGTCGGCAAAGGCCTGCACAACATGCCGGCAGTCCAGTCGTTCATTGCGCGTCATCCAGGGACGGACAGCTCCAATGTCACCCCCGGCCTGCCGGCCTGGATCGGGTGGACGCATTTCTTCAATCTGTTCATGATGATGTTCATCATCAGGACCGGGATCCAGATCCTCTGCGACCACCCCCGGCTCTACTTCAGCCGCAACGCCACCCCGGGTAAGGACGAGTGGCTGCGCGTCGGCCCGCCGGTGCCGGACGACGAGCTGTGGACCGCCAACGCCGACACCGTCGCCCTGCCACCACAATTGGGACTGCCCGGATTCCGGCACTCGATCGGACTGGCCCGGTGGTGGCACCTGGGCGTCGATGTGCTGTGGCTCGTCAACGGTGCGGTCTTCTACGTGTTGCTCTTCGCGACCGGACAGTGGCGGCACATCGTGCCCACCAGCTGGGATGTCTTCCCCAACGCCGCGTCGGTGGCCGTCCAGTACCTGTCGCTGGACTGGCCCACCGACAACGGCTGGGTCGCCTACAACGGCCTGCAGCTGTTGTCCTACTTCACCACGGTCTTCATTGCCGCCCCCGCGGCGTTGATCACCGGGCTGGGCATGTCGCCCGCGCTGTCGCAGCGCGTGCACTGGCTCAGCAAGCGGCTGAGCATCCAGCACGCGCGGTCACTGCATTTCGTGGTGCTGGTCTACTTCCTGTTCTTCATCCTGGTGCACGTCACGATGGTGTTGACCACCAGTGCGCTGCGAAACCTCAACCACATGTTCGCCTCCCGCGACGACAACAGCTGGGTGGGCTTCGGAATCTTCGCCGCGGCCATGGTGCTGACGGCGATCGCGTGGGTTTGGGCCACGCCCTTCACTATTCGCCATCCGCGGGTGATTCAGCGGGTCGGATACGCGCTCGTCGGCCCGTTCCAGCGGATGCTGGAGCAGCTCGACCCCAAGCCCGGCGCCTTCACCGAAAAGGACATCTCGCCGCACCACTGGCGCAACGGCCGGCTGCCGGAGACCGTGGAGTACAAAGAGCTGGAAGCAAACGACTTCCGGGACTGGCGGCTCAAGGTCTACGGTCTGGTCGAGCATCCGATGGAGTTCTCGCTCGAGGACTTGATGGCGCTGCCGTACCACGAGCAGATCAGCCAGCACTTCTGCATCCAAGCCTGGTCGGGCGTCGCCAAATGGGGTGGCGTGCAGATGAAGACGATCATGGACATCGTCAAACCGCTGCCCGAAGCCAAATGGGCGGTGTTCTATTCCATGGGCCTCGGCGCGACCGGCGGCATCTATTACAACGCCCATCACATCGGCCAGATGGACCATCACATGACGATGCTCGCCTACAACATGAACGACCATCCCCTCCCCTACATGCATGGCAGGCCGCTGCGGTTGCGCAACGAACTGCAGCACGGTTTCAAACTCGTCAAGTGGATCAAAGGGATCGAGTTCGTGGCCGACTACCGCGACATCGGCAGCGGCTACGGCGGTTACAGCGAGGACCACAAATACTTTGGGCGGCACCAGACGCTGTAGGGGGGGGGGGGGGGGGGGGGCGCGCCCCCCCCCGCGCCGCCCAAGCAGGAGAGGAAGAGGAGGAGAGAGAACACCGCCACGCGCGGCCCGCGCAACGAGCCGCCGGCCACCCCCAGCA